>CAKRGF010000004.1 GCA_934322085.1 uncultured Eubacterium sp. | reverse complement strand
CTCTTGGATGGAAATCGCCCAATCAGGTATTGAAAGATTATCTGGCATCAGTGTAACATATGTTTGACAAACCTACAAAATTCAAATAATTTGTATTTTTTTACATTCTGTCATACAGCTGCTCATATTTTTTCGCTGAATTCTTCCATGAAAAATCCATTGCCATCCCGCGGTCGATAATCTTATTCCACTCTCTCTTTCTATTATAATAGACATCTTTTGCATAGCGGATGGTATTGAGCATCTCATGTGCATTGTAATTGCTGAATGAGAAACCGGTTCCTTTGCTCTCATATTCATTATAAGGCTCTACCGTATCTTTAAGTCCGCCAGTCTCTCTTACAATCGGAACCGTACCATATCGAAGACTCATCAACTGGCTTAATCCGCACGGCTCAAAAAGCGACGGCATCAAAAAGGCATCACACGCCGCATAAATTTTATGCGAACGCTCATTGGAATAGTAAATATTCGCCGATACACGGTCCGGATATTTCCATGCAAAATGGCGGAACAGATTTTCATACTTTTCTTCTCCGGTACCAAGTACCACAAGCTGTGTATCTTCTGCACAGATTTCTTCGATTACATAGTCAATCAAATCAAAGCCCTTTTGGTCGGTCAGTCTCGACACAATACCAATCATGAACTTCTTATCATCCTGTGATAGACCAAGTTCTTTCTGAAGGCCGCGCTTATTTTTAATTTTTTCTTTTCGGAATGTTCTTGCATCATAATTTGCATAAATAAGTGGATCCTTTGCCGGATTATACTCATCGTAGTCAAGGCCATTCACAATTCCGGTCAAGCACCCTGACTTCGCATTAATCAGGCCATCTAATTTTTCACCGTAAAACGGTGTCTTAATCTCTTCTGCATAGGTATCACTTACGGTCGTAATCTGATCTGCATAGACAAGACCGCCCTTTAAATAATTGGCATCCCCAAAGGCTTCCAATTTATCAGGTGTAAAATAGTATGCGTCCAGACCTGCCGTATCCATAACCGTCTTTTTATCCCAGACACCCTGGAATTTCAAGTTATGTATCGTCATAATTGACTGAATTCCACGGTAAAATTCGCCCTGCTGGAATGCATCATGCAGATACACCGGAATCAGCCCTGTCTGCCAGTCATGGCAGTGAATAATATCCGGACGGAAATCAATCACTGGCAGCGTGGACAACGCTGCTTTATCAAAAAAGGCAAATTTTTCAATATCCTGATAAATTTCTCCATAAGGCTTACTGCCACTAAAATAAAATTCATTATCGAGAAAATAGAATTTAACACCATTTAATTCCATTTCAAACACACCAACATACTGTTTGCGCCATGCAAGATCGAGATAAAAATGCGTAATGTAATGCATCTGATTCTTATACTCTTCCGGTATCGCTGTGTATTTCGGAATCATAACCCGTACATCATATTTGCTCTTATCAAAATACTTTGGAAGTGAGCCAACAACATCTGCCAGGCCACCGGTTTTTATAAAAGGAACACATTCAGAAGCAACAAATAATACTTTCTTCAATATCCTTCTCCCCTTTCTTTTTGATACAAAATCATATTGATATTATTATACACCAAAAAGGGGGCGGTGAAAAGATTTTTTTAGGCTTTCATTTTCTGTTCTAACCGTATCTTGTCCGCAATCAGTGCGACGAACTCCGAATTTGTCGGTTTCCCTTTTCCATTATGAACCGTATATCCGAATAATTCATCAATCGTATCCACTTTTCCGCGGCTCCACGCCACTTCAATTGCGTGTCGTATTGCTCGTTCTACTCTGCTTGGTGTTGTCCCGTGTTGTTTGGCTATAGAAGGATAGAGAATTTTTGTAATAGAATTTAACATTTCTTTATCGTCAACTGACATCATAATTGCATCCCGTAAATACTGATACCCTTTTATATGCGCCGGCACCCCGATTTCATGAATGATATTGGTAACATCCGATTCGAGATTATATTTTGCCATTTTCTCGTTTCTTCGACTCTCATTTCCTGCAGCAATCAGTTTCGCTCTTGCACCCGGCTTAAATTTCTGTACATGAGAAAGCAGTGTTTCCGACTCGAATGGTTTTAATAAGTAATACGAAGCTCCCAGTGCAAATGCCGTATCCGTAATTCGTTCCTGTGAAATACCAGACACCACGATAATTTCCGGTACCTTTTTAACTTTTTGCTTTTCCTGCAGCCGCTCCATCACACCAAGACCATCTAATTTCGGCATAATCAAATCCAACAAAAGCAAATCCGGCTCCGTTTCCTCAATCATTCCCAGTGTTTCTACTCCATCTTCTGCCGTTCCCATGACCTGAATCTCATCATCATCCATAAGAATATTCTGAATCATGGATGCCATTCTTGGATTATCATCTGCAATTAACACTTTTAATTTCTGCACAACTAGTACCCCCTTCAAATAATTATAAACTTTTTATAAACTTGTTGTGGTTAAAAGTATATAACAGTTTTCTCCATATTACAAGACTAAATTCTAAATTATTTTAATTTTTATTTATATTATTTTTATAATTCGCTATCTTTCGACGCGACACACGTTGTTTAGACAGCAATTGCTCTTCTTTTCAACTTACTGCTGTAACATCTCCTCAATAAAAATTCCGTACCCTCTCGTAGGGTCATCAACAAAAACATGGGTAACCGCTCCTACGATTTTGTTATTTTGTAAAATAGGAGAACCGCTCATTCCCTGTACGATTCCGCCAGTTAATTTTAAAAGCCGCTTATCCGTCACCCGAATTTCCATACTCTTATTATCCTTTGCATTAATTTTAACTTCTTCTATCATAATCTCATACTTTTTTGCTTTTCCTTCTAGATTGGCATATAAATATGCTTTTCCCGTTCTTATCTCCTGCTTTCTCCCTACCTCATATTTTTTCCCAGAATAGGCAGACACCCTTTCTTCTTTCATTTTCCCAAATACACCCTGCTCAGTATTTTTTTTAATTTCTCCAATCGTATTTTTTGCAATCATATTAATATATCCCTGTAATTCACCTGGATTTCCCTCCTGCCCCTTCATGATATCCATAATCTGTGTCTGAAACAATTCTCCCCCATGTAGATTCAAAAGAGTCCCTGTATCTGCATCGGTAATTCCATGTCCAAGTGTACCAAATTCACCTTCTTTCGTCACATATGTGAGCGTCCCAATGCCCTGTGTATCCTCTCGTACCCATGTTCCAATTTTATATGTGCCATCGGAGGCTAAAACCGGATGCATGGCAATTTTTATTTTTTCACCATTCCGGCGTATCAAAACCGGAACTTTCTTATCTTTTGTACGCTGTATTTCCCGATTCAGATTTTGAATGGTAGCAACCCCTTTCTGGTTCCATTCTAAAATATAATCGCCTGCCTTCAATAAATTTTCACCTGGTGCATAAGTAAGACCGTCTCTTGCTGGAACTTCCGTTGTATCAAGCACCAATAATCCATTTGTTTCCACATAAATACCAATGGGTTCTCCACTCGGTGCCACCTCTTTTCTATTCACTACCTTAACATTAATTTTCTTTATCGGCAGTACTCCAAACAACCGTACAGACACCTGATAACTTCCTAACTGGTTTGACTTCATCGAAAACCCGCCCCCCTGATTCTGCACATGAAGAGCCGGGACACTCTGCTCGGTTTCAAATATCGCTGGTAAATCCAGTTCCTGTTTTTCCCCAACATATGTCAAAACAGAATCGGGAATTTTATTTTGAATGTAGTCGTACATCAAATATCCAATCAATAACACATCGGCCACTAACAATCCAGCTAGCAAAAAACGAACTTTTTTTCTCATTCTCATTCCTCCCATACTCGGCAAAATAAAAAAACAGAAGGTCCAAAACATGTTGTTTTGGTTCCTTCTGTTAAGTATAGCCAACTTCTATTTTTCTAATTCTGAAAAACGTCAGAACTTTTTTTGCTTGCCAATTCTTTCATTTCTCTGGCATTTTCAAGCACCGACTCTGTAATCTCAACACCGCCAAGAATACGTGCCAGTTCCTGTTCACTCTGCGATTCATCTAACGGGCGAATCACTGTCTCTGAATGACTTTCATCGACCACCTTTTCAATCAGGAAATGAGTATCTGCCATCGCCGCAATCTGTGCCAAATGAGTAATACAGAGAATCTGATGGCTTCTGCTTAAAAGTTTCAATTTTTCCGAAACCTTCTGTGCCGTACGTCCACTGATTCCGGCATCAATTTCGTCAAAAATCAAAGTCTCAATATGGTCTTTTTCGGCAAAAACCGATTTAATTGCTAACATAATACGGGATAATTCACCGCCAGATGCAATTTTTCCAAGGCTCTTCTTTGGCTCACCCGGATTTGTTGCAATCAGAAACTCTGCTTCATCCCATCCGTCTGCGCCAAATGTATCTTTGCGGTCCCATGCAATCTCAAAATCAACATAAGCAAAATTCAAATCAGCCAAAGCGGACTTAATCTTTTCCTGCAGAATAGCAGCAGTTTCTTTTCTTTCTTTTGACAACTGCTCACATTTCTCCGTCAAATCTGCCTCATACTGCTTTATTTGGACAAGAAGTTTTTGTTTATACTGCTCAAAATCTGCAAGTTTCTGCAATTTATTCTCTACTTCTTCTAAATGTGAAAGTATCTCTTCATAGGTACTGCCATATTTCGCCTGGAGATTATGAATGGTGTCCAGCCGTCTCTCCAGTTCAGAAAATTCATTGGCATCAAATGAAAAATCCTGCATATAATCGGCTGTTTCATGATTAAAATCATCCAAAAGTCCTTCAATCTGCAAAAGTTCTTCCTGCAAATTCTGAATTTCATCACCAAAACCTGCAACTCGCTGCATACTCTGCAACGCATGACTTACAGCTCCGGCAGCTGTATCACTTGTCAGACGGTGTACCAGACTAAGAGATTCCACAATGGTCTCAGCCCCAGATGCCCTGCGGTATGCTTCTTCCACTTCCTCAATTTCACCAGCCTGTAAAGATGCCTGCTCAATTTCCTGTTTTTCATATTCTAGAAAACTAAGTTCCCTCGCACGTTCCTCGTCTGACACATCTTCATCCTGCCACTGTTTTTTTAATGCCGTATATTCACGGTATAAAGCTAAAATCTCCTGTTTTAGTGCTGCACATTGCTCTGTTGCAAACTCATCCACAATTGCTAAATGTTTATCCTTGTGCAATAACGATTGGTTTTCGTGCTGACCATGAATATCAATACACAAAGCAGCCACTTGACGGATAACACTCACTGGTACATTTTCCCCATTGATACGGTTTACACTCCGGCTTCCCGTAATGCGGCGGGAAATGACAATCTGACCCTCGTCTAGGTCTACACCTAATTCCGATAATTTTTCTTTTGTTTCTTCATCTTCAATCTGAAAAACAATCTCCACCATCGCAGAGTTTCCATGCTTCCCGATGATTTCCTGTGAAACCCTTGCACCGAGTGCGATGCCGATGGAGCCAATCAAAATCGATTTGCCGGCTCCCGTCTCTCCAGTGAGAATATTTAACCCAGAGCCAAAATCAACATCTATTTCGTCAATTATTGCAAAGTTTTTTACATGTAAATTTACTAACAATAGTCTCCTCCCATTCTACTATTTCAACTTAGTAACCGTCACACGGCATCCAAGTTTCACACCATTGACAACTGCATAAATGGTCGTCACACCTCTCTTACGTCCGGTAACAAGACCCGTCGATGATACAGTCGCAACATTAATATCTCTTGAATACCAAGTAACACCCTTACTAATTTCATTGACGGAAAGCTGTTCCGTATCATATGGACGAAGCTTCACTGCCTTACGATTCAAATCCACTACTAAAACATCACAATAACCATATAATCCGGTTGAAGTTGTTCCATAAATCGTAGCTTCACCTGCACGCTTAGTCTTAATCTTACCATATTTGTTTACTGTCGCCACCCTCGGATTGTCCGAATGGTATTTAATCTTAGTAGTCGAATTTACAGGATTCAATGTAATTCCGGATTGTGCAATCTTTCCTTTCGCCACAGTAATCTGACTGTTTGCCACAGTAATTCCCGTTGCCTCAACTGGTTCTACCACATGAATAATACAAGTTGCCGATTTACCAGAACCATCCTTTGCCGAAGCTCTAATCTTTACAATTCCCTCGCCGGTTCCCAGCACACGCCCGGAACTGCTGACTGTTGCAATTGATTTCTTATTAGTCGTCCACTTCACTGATTTTACTGTCGCATTCTTCGGAATAACGGATGCTTTTAATTTCATCGTATTTCCAACCAGCAGTCTTCCAGAATAACGGTTGAGTTTAATCTTTTTCACTTTTCGGACAACTCTCACTTTACATCTTGCAAAAGCCCCTGAACCATCTCTTGCAGCTGCTTTAATATAGGCTGTACCTATCTTCTTAGCCTTTACCTTACCTCCGGAAGTCACAGTTGCAACTGATTTTTTGCTGCTCGTCCATTTTACCTTTTTATTACTTGAGCCGGTAACTGTGGCTGTCACATAGAATGACTTGCCTTTAGCCAAATATTTGGTTTTCGGCGATACCGTCACCTTCGTATCATTTTCTTTCTGTTTTGGCAGAATCGTAATCAAACAGGATACAGAAAATCCACCATCTGTCGTCGTACCGGTTACCATCGCCGTACCGGCTTTTACACCAGTTACTTTCAGATTGGAAACTCCTGCCGCCTCAATCTTAATATTACTGTTCGATGATTTCCAAGTCATTGCCTTATTAAAAGCAGTTGCCGGATTAAAAATAGGTATCAGCGTAAGCGAGCTGCCCACTCGAACCGTCTTTTCAGCAGAATCAAGGGACACTCCTTTTACACCATCCTGCACCGTAACCATAATTACCGCTGTTGGTCCGGCTACTTTACCATTATAAGCAGTTGCCTGAATGAATGTCGAACCGGCTTTCACTCCTGTTACACGGCCATTCGTATCAACTGTTGCAACACTTGTATTATAACTCTTCCAAACAATCGTATCCGTTGAATTTGCAGGAGTGAACGATGGGGTCAAATTTACACTGTCACCTGTTTTTATCGTCACATCCTTCGGGGTCAGATTAATGGCTGTCGATGGCTGTTTCACAGAAACCTTTACATTTGATATCAAGCCTTCCGTTGTTACTACGTTAATGTTAGTATTTCCGGGAGCCTTACCAGTCAGTGTAGCAATCCGGCGTTCACTATCATAAGTTACCGTTACAATTCCATTATCATTAGGTGTCCATGTCATTTGTGTAGCTGTATTTTTCGGCTTAAAGTCAACCATAAGCGGAACTTCTTCACCAACATCCATTGTAACATCCGTCTGGCTTATCGTCATACTATCCGGTGTACCAATAATGGTAACCAGACAAGATGCCATTACATTATACGGGTTATAGGCCGGATATACGCTGACAAGAGAAGTTCCTGCTCCCTTGAATTTCATATAGCCATCTTTATCTAATTCAACAACCGATGTGTCCGAACTAGCCCATGTAAGAGCTGTATCTGTAGCATTAGACGGTCCCCACTTTACTTCATCTTTCATATTATATCCACTTTTATATAACTCTATCTGCAGCTGCGTCGACTTAAAGGATATCTCATTAATCGGAATACGCACTGTCACTTCAAATGATTTATATTCATTATTTATTGAACTGTAAACCGTAAGGGTAGCCCTTCCTCCACCAACTGCTGTAAGTATTGCACTCTTGCCATCCGATGCCTGTTCTACCGTAAACACAGAAGTATTACTACTGATCCATCGCAGCGGTGCAACCGTAACTGTCTGTTTAATATTAGCAACAACCGTGAGATGGTCTCCAACTAACATCTGCTGATCCGTTCCCGGATTCAATGTAAATCCAGAAACCGTAGCCTCTACTTTTACTGTACAGGTCGCGGTCTTATATAAACCATTTCCGGCATCCAAAGTTGCTGTAATTATAACGTCCTGTGTTGTTACTTTCTTTCCTTCAATGAGTCCAGTAAGTTTATCAACAGAGACATAATTCGGGTCACTACTCTCCCATGTAATCGTACCGGAATAAATACTATTAAGCTTTACACTAAGCTGCTCTGTCTGTCCGACTACAATTGTCATAGAAGTACGGTTAAGCTGAATATTATCCGTAATATCAATTTTAACCGTAAATGCCGCCGGAAGAGTCTCATCCTGTGAAAGTCCAAGAAGTACCCGCACATAATTTTCTTTACCACTTCGTACCGTCAAAGTAGCAATCAGGCTGCCCACGTTTTTCGCTGTCAGCTTAGCCTGCGTCTTGTCAAAATCTGCATATTCCGAATAATTCGGTGCTCCCTGTGCCATCTTGATATCAACACTAAAACACTGGTTAAAGTCTGCCGTTGTCATATTATAACTTTCAGCAAAGCTATACACGTCCCCGATACTAAGGATTTCTGTCTTATCCGGAGCCTCACTTTTAATTGTCAAATGCACAACTGTAGGGGTATATGCACTAGTCCCATTATCCACATTTTCATCATAACTTCCATATGTATAGAAATAAAGGTCATATTCACCTGCTTTTCCTGTAATTCGTAATCCATTACTCCGGCTCGCCGTCGGTGTGATGGTAATCAAATCTGAATTTTTTCCAAGGGAATCCGCAATAATTTGAGAATTTCCCTTATCATCATCCTTTTTAACAACCCATATAATTTTACTTCGGACTACTTCCAGATTGTTTTCAAAGTTCGTATCTGTATACAAATATTCACCTGATTTTAACTGGGCATCAATTATTGTTCCATAATTTGCACCATCCGTTGTCGAAACGCGGGGTATTACATATACATCCAAATATGCCGTATATGTCTCTGCCCCGCCCGTCGGTGTATACGTTGCAATTACCTGGGTTTTACCCGCACCAACCGGTGTTACAACACCTCCGCTCTGGGTTACCGTTACTACCTCTGCATTTGCACTCGAAAACTGAGTATTGGAAGAGTTTGCAGAACCAAAGTTCAAACTAAGATTAACCGGCGCACTGTTCGAATACATCACAAGAGATCTTGCCGTATCACTTGCATGAACAAATTTATAAATGGAATCATCAATTGAAGTGTCAATTGAGAATTTTACCTGAATATTACAAGTTGTACTACCTAACACAATATTCCCAGCCATACTGTCCTTAACGGTTACTGTAACGGTGACATCACCAGGTGACAAAGCCTTTACAATACCAATTGTTTTGGATGTACCAGGACTAATTGATGCAATAATGTCACGGGCTGTAGCATCTTCAATCGTCCATTCTACCTTATAACGTTCATCATCATAAGCCGTTCCTTCCGTACGAAGCATTAACTGCATACTGCTTGTCGTCATGTCGTAAGTAACTGCTGGGTCTAAATCAGCACCATTAAACTGAATAAAAATCTGGTCAGCCGCATGAGAAAACTGCCCACGCAGGAGAAAAAACAATACCCCCACAAAAAGTGTAAGAAGCACTGCATATCTTCTTTTTTTGAATCTTTTCTTAATTTGTTCTCTCATATCCATAACCATACCTTTCTATATCATCTATCTAAAATCTGATTCTAAAATAAACATCCGCATCCGTAATCTGTATATCGGACAAAAAACACCCTTTCTTTAGCCATTTTTCGAAATTTCGATTGCATTTCAATTGTATTTGAATCCTATTTTACCATAAAAAGGCAAAAAAATATAGCATTTTGTTAAGCGTTTTACGCCCAAACTTGCCACATAAAAAAATTCGTGCTATAATACGATTTTGTGGTTTTTGCATGAATGAATGGAGGTTTCTATGAAAACAACAAGAGACGATATCAGAAACATCGCCATCATCGCACACGTCGATCATGGCAAGACAACCTTAGTGGATGAATTATTGAAACAAAGCGGCGTATTCCGCGCCAATCAGGAAGTTGCCGAACGTGTCATGGACTCAAATGATATTGAGCGTGAACGAGGCATTACCATTTTATCAAAAAATACAGCCATTACCTATGAAGGTGTGAAAATTAATATTATCGACACACCGGGACATGCCGATTTCGGTGGTGAAGTAGAGCGTGTCCTTAAAATGGTAAATGGTGTCATCTTAGTCGTTGATGCCTTTGAGGGTGCAATGCCTCAGACAAAATTTGTGTTAAAGAAAGCACTGGAGCTGTCTTTGCCGGTTGTTGTCTGCGTCAACAAAATCGACCGTCCGGAAGCTCGTCCGGAAGAAGTTGTGGATGAAATTTTAGAGCTGTTTATTGATTTGGATGCCGATGAATCCCAGTTAGACTGCCCATTTATCTTTGCCTCAGCAAAAGAAGGTGTGGCATCCTGCGATGTCAACGAAAAAGGCACCGATATGAAACCGCTCTTTGATGCGATTTTAAATTATATTCCAGCACCGGAAGGTGATCCGGATGCTGATACACAGGTCTTAATCAGCACCATTGATTACAATGAATATGTCGGACGAATCGGTATCGGAAAAGTTGATAACGGAACCATCCGCGTCAATCAGGATGCCGTTATTGTCAACCATCATGACCCAGATAAAAATGAAAAAGTTAAAATTTCTAAGTTGTATGAATTTGAAGGACTCAACCGTGTGGAAGTCGAAGAAGCAACGATTGGCTCGATTGTAGCCATTTCAGGTATTGCCGACATCCATATTGGAGATACTCTTTGCAGTCCGGAGAATCCGCAGGCAATTCCGTTCCAGAAAATTTCGGAGCCAACAATTGCCATGCATTTTATGGTAAATGACAGCCCGCTTGCCGGTCAGGAAGGAAAATACGTGACAAGCCGTCACTTGCGCGACCGTTTATACCGCATGTTAAATACCGATGTATCACTGCGTGTGGAAGATACCGACACAACCGAAGCTTATAAAGTGTCCGGACGCGGGGAACTGCATTTATCCGTTTTAATTGAAAATATGCGCCGTGAAGGATACGAATTTGCGGTTAGTAAAGCTGAAGTTCTTTATAAGGAAGATGAAAATGGCAAAAAATTAGAACCGATGGAACGTGCTTATGTGGATGTACCGGATGAATTTACCGGAAATGTCATTGACCGCCTCAGCCAGCGTAAAGGGGAATTACAGGCAATGACCCCATTAAATGCAGGCACGACACGTCTGGAATTTATCATTCCATCCCGTGGTCTGATTGGATACCGCGGTGAATTTATGACAGACACAAAAGGAAACGGTGTTATCAATACAGAATTTGAAGGCTATGGCCCATTTAAGGGAGAAATTCCTTATCGTAAACAGGGTTCTCTCATTGCTTTTGAGTCCGGCGAAACAATTACCTACGGTCTTTTTAATGCGCAGGAGCGAGGCACTTTGTTTGTCGGTCCCGGCGAAAAAGTTTACGGCGGTATGATTGTCGGTGAACACGCCAAAAGCGATGACATTGAAGTCAATGTATGTAAAAAGAAAAACCTGACGAATACCCGTTCTTCCGGCGCAGATGAAGCACTCCGCCTCACACCGCCGAAAGAATTAAGCTTAGAGCAGGCACTTGATTACATTGACACCGACGAATTACTCGAAGTCACACCGGAGAACCTTCGTATCCGCAAAAAAATTCTTGACGGAACCGAACGTTACCGTGCCAAACGAAATGCTGCCAACGCAGCCAAAAGTTAATCAAAAAAGCGAGGTTACACATGCTTGACCTAAAACCAATCACTCCTTTTGTTCAAGAGGAGTTTGCCAAATATGAAAGTCTTCGCCCGCTTTATATCAGCGAAGGCCACTATCTGAACCAGTTTTTGTGGGAACATTATTACAACACAAAATTTGCAACCGATGAATTGGCTCTGTATTTAACGATTCAAAAACCTTCCAGAGGGGCATTTGCTCCTCTGTGTAAGGAATCTGATTTACCGGAAGTTTTCTCCCGTATGGAAAAACAATTTCACAACGAATGGAATATGCCGGCTGTTTTTTACAACATTGATGCAAAAATGGTAGAAATTCTGAAAAAGACAAATCAGTTAAAAAACTATACCATTGAGCCCGACAGAGATAGTTTTGACTATCTCTATGATGCCGAAAAACTACGCACATTAAGCGGAAAAGCCATGCACAAAAAGAAAAATCTTCTCAATGGTTTTCTGCGTGAATATGAGGGACATTTCCAGTATGAAACACTGACCGCCAAAAACATTATGGAAATCGAGGCATTTCACCAAAAATGGATGGACGAGCGGCGTATTTACGATAAATATAATTGTATTGATGACGAGGAAGACGGCATTTACCGATTGTTTGGCAACAGCCACTCCATCACCTGCAAAATGGGCGGTGTCCGAATTGATGGCGAATTAAAAGCCTACACCATCGGCTCCTATGTGCCATATATCAATCTCGCCATCATTCACATCGAAAAAGCGGATGTCAATTATCATGGATTGTATAACTACATCAACCAGCAGTTTATCATCCATGAATTTCCGGATGCTATGTATGTCAACCGCGAAGATGACTTAGGACAGGATAATTTAAGGCAGGCAAAATTGTCTTACCGCCCTCTCCGATTGGAAGAAAAATACACGTTACAGGAGATAAATGCTTGATTCTGGAAAGATATGGGATTATACTTACAGTATTATTTCGATTTCAGAAATACAGGGGGAAATGTTTTGGGTAATTATAAAGATAGTATTGCCATCATCATTCCGGCACTAGACCCGGATGAGCGCATGGTATCACTCGTTGAACAATTACATGACGATGGTTTTGCCAATATCATTTTAGTCGATGATGGAAGTCTCATTGCCAATCGAAAGTATTTTAAAACCTGCAAAGAGACCTACCACTGCAAATTAATCCGTCACGTCGTAAATTTCGGCAAAGGAATTGCACTTAAGTCCGCGTTTAACTATATTTTAGAACAGCGTCCGGATATCAAAGGTGCCGTGACCGTGGACTGTGACGGTCAGCATGTGCTGCCGGATATTAACACCTGCGCTAAACTGACCTATGAGCATCCGGATTCTCTGATTCTTGGCTGCCGACAGTTTAACGACAAAGAGATTCCTCTGCGAAGCCGTTTTGGAAACAAGCTGACCCGTCAGTTAATCCGCCTTTTATGCGGCATACATGTTTCCGATACACAGACCGGACTCAGAGGACTTCCAACCCCTCTCATAAGAGAACATTTTGCAAATGTAAAAGGGGAACGGTTTGAGTATGAAATGAATATGTTGATTGCTGCGAAGGAATACCAGATTCCGATTGAAGAATTTCCGATTCAGACAATATATCTGGCAAATAATGAAAGTTCGCATTTTAATCCATTCATTGATTCGATTCGGATTTACAAAGTATTTTTGAAGTTCATGCTAAGCTCCTTATCCAGTTTTATCATTGATATTGCTTTGTACTGGCTGCTTGGTTACTTACTTCGTCCGGTCATCTCCGACAAATGGATGCTTCCGTTTTTCGATTTGTCCGTACTTATACTGATGCGAACCGTGATTTCACGGCTTGCCAGTTCACTATTTAACTTTTTTATGAACAAAAATCAAGTATTTAAGAATGATTCGAGTTCGCCGTTTATTTTCGTAAGGTATTACATTCTGGCGATTGTTCAGCTTTTGTTGTCTGCTTTTTTAGTCAACCATCTGCTGACCTTTATCACCTACTCGACACTTCGTAAATGCATTATAGATACTCTGCTTTTTGCAATCAGTTTCCAGATTCAACGTGAGTGGGTGTTCAAAAAGTAGAAAACGACAGCTACAATAAAAATAAAAGAGAAGGATTAATAAATCGACTCGAAACAAAAGATTCGCTTCGCGAATAAGGTTTCTCGCTGATTTATTAATCCTTCTCTTTATCTATTGCAACTGACATTTTCTATATTTTTACCCATAATTTGCTTTTACCCATGATTTGCTTTTATCCATGGTTTGTGTCGGTTAAGTGGTTTGATTGTGATAGTTGTTCGTTCCTAATTTATTGGGATTCCAGTGATTTTGAAGAAAGGGGGTGTGGCTCGTGGGTTTGAGTGCGTCGGTATGTTGCACTGGTAGTTTCAGTGCCCATACCGCTACGCACTCAACGAGCGAAAGCGCCCACGAGACACACCCCCTTTCTTTTAAATTACGGAAACCAATAAGGTACTCACGAACACTTATCACTACTCTTCCTCTACATCATTTAATACATCCTGAATAGCAAATCTCGGACGTTCTTTGGTTTCTAAGTACATTTTTCCGATGTACTCGCCAATGATACCTATCGCAAGCAGCTGCAAACCGCCAAGTGCCCAGATAGAAACCATCAGACTACTCCAGCCAAGTACGGTTGCGCCCATCACGTGACGTACAATCGAATAGATCAAAATTCCGAGGCTTGCCAAAAAGATAATCAGCCCAAGACTTAATATAAAGCGGATTGGTTTGACACTAAAGGAGGTGATGCCATCAAATGCAAACGATAACATTTTCTTCAACGGATATTTACTCTCACCGGCAAAACGTTCCTGTCTTTCGTAATACACATTGTCGGATGGATAACCGATTAAAGGCACAATTCCACGCAGGAAAAGATTGACCTCTTTGTAATTTTCCAGCTGCATCAGGACTCTTTTGCTCATCAGACGATAGTCAGCGTGGTTAAATACGATTTCGACGCCCATCCACTTCATAAATTTATAAAATCCCTCTGCCGTAAATTTCTTAAAAAAAGTATCTTTTTTCCGGCTGCTGCGCACACCGTAAACAACATCAATTCCATGATTAAATTTATCAACCATCTCATCAATGGCATGAATGTCATCCTGCAAATCCGCATCCATCGAAATTGCCGCATCACAATGGTCTTTCGCATACATAAGACCAGCAAGTACCGCATTCTGGTGTCCACGGTTTCTGGAAAGATTCACTCCGCTGACAAGTGTATATTCTTCATGCAGACGACAGATAATCGGCCAGGTTTGGTCTTTTGAGCCATCGTTCACATATAAAATACGGCTCTTTTCGCTAATTTGACCGGCATCTATCAATTTCTGCAATTTAGCACTTAACTGTTTTGTTGTCTCATCGAGTACCTCTTCCTCGTTATAACAAGGCACCACCATATAAATTATTTTACCCTTTGACATACCTATCCTCCTATATCATTACATCATAATGAACATTATACCACAGTTTTTATACATTTGCAAAAAATTTGACTTTTTCCCCATAAATCGTTATAGTATATAGGGTATATATTATCTTCAGGGAAAGGAACATAAAACCATGGACAAGCGGTCCCGCTACATGTTAAAACAGAATTTATCCTATTATAAAAACCAGATAAAATACGGTATCACAAAACTGCGCTCGACAGTCTCTGACAACTATATTGTCTTTGAATCCTATGGCGGAAAAAAGGCTACCGACAGCGTGCGTGCCATTTATGACGAGCTGCAAAAGGATGAGAGATACCGCTCTTTTTATTTTGTATGGGCATTTACTGACCCTTCGGCACATTTTGATTTGCTGGAAAAACACCATACAATACTGGTAAAAAAGGGAACCGCTGCTTACCGCAGATACTACGCCAGTGCCCGTTACTGGATTAATAATATCACAGTTGCTGATTACCTGAAACCACGAAAAAATCAAATTTATATTGAAACCTGGCATGGTACGCCGTTAAAAAAACTTGGCTGTGACATTGAGGTCGATTCCGACCCGCGCCAGACACGTTCTCATATGCACAAACGCTATCGGGCAAAAGGGAAAAAAGTCACTTTTTTCCCATCTCCGTCTCCTTATTATGACGAGAAAATAACGTCTGCTTTCGCATTGAAAGAACCTTCTGCAAAGTTTGTTGCAAGCGGCTATCCGCGTAACGATAAACTGTTTCATTACACGGAAGAAGAAGTTCAAAAGAGAAAAGCCAACTTACACATTCCGCAAGAAAAAAAGGTGCTTCTCTATACGCCGACCTGGCGGGATTCCTCACTGGATGAAAACGGTGCTTTTGCTCTGCCGGATGGTTTTGATGCGAATGCACTGATGGACGAGTTAGGTGACGATTATATTCTTTTATTCCGTGCCCATCACCAGATTGGGACAGCAAAGATAAAAGACAATCCTTCCATTATTGATGTAAGCAGCATCGAACAGGTAAATGACTTGTATTTAGTCAGTGATTTAATGATTACAGACTACTCTTCTACCATGTTTGACTATTCAAATTTAATGCGCCCGATGGTCTTTCATATGTACGACAAGGATTCCTATGGGCAGAATGTCCGGGGCTTCTACCTCTCACCGGAAGAATTACCGGGACCGATTACGAAAACAGAAAAAGAATTAGCCGATGCCATCCGCAGTCAGGAAACCGAATTTCCTTACCGCGAAAAGCAGTTTGCATTTAATAAAAAATTTAACCCTTATGAGGATGGAAATTCCAGCAAACGCGTAATTGATATGTGTCTTAATGCACCCCCTCATAAAAAACACATTTATGAACGATTGGTGCGTTATACGAAAAAAACAATCAACCGTATACGCATTTTATGGCTGTTACTGCGTTATAACATTCTTGGATTTTTCCGCTCTCACGGAATGTTCCATAATAATAACAGTTTACGCTTAGAGCGCTTGAAGGATAGCCACAAAGGAAAACGGTGCTTTCTCATTGGAAACGGACCTAGTCTGACCGGCGAGGATTTACATTTATTAAAAGACGAATACACCTTCGGTACAAACATGGTATATAAAATTTTTGACAAGACCGACTGGCGTCCATCGTTCCATTGTGTATCCGATACAATTTATGCATCAAAACTTGGTATTGAACTTTCCAAAATGGTAAAAGCTCCTCTGTTTACAACGGAGCGTACCTACCGCCGTATGCGCAAAAAGCCGGTTGATACCACTTATGTCCACACCATTCTGACCGAGCGCTACAAAGTACGTGGAAACATTCAGGCATACTGTATGATTAAAGCAACCGTACTTTCTCTTGCCGCCGAGATGGCATTTCACATGGGTTTTACGGAAATTTATCTGCTTGGTGTAGATTGTACCAATCCTCATGACAAGGGCGGACATTTTACCGATAATTACACCACAAAAGAAGTGGCAGAAACCGATATTAACCGAATCAAAACACGAATGAATGCAAAGACCTTAACTACCAAGCAGATTGGTGATCATATCATCGACCGATCGATGGAAGTTTATGCACTTCTTAATGCATATGCAAAAAAACATGATATTCACATCTATAATGCTACACGCGGAGGAAATCTTGAAATCTTCCCACGCGTAACACTTGAAGATGTTTTGGCAGAAAACAAGGAGGAATCAAAATGAAAATAATTGGTGTTATCCCGGCACGTTATAAATCCAGTCGTTTTCCGGGAAAACCATTGGTTGAAATATGCGGAAAACCAATGATATACTGGGTATATCAACAGGCTATGAAAGTCAAAGAACTTAATGAAGTTTACGTTGCCACAGATGATGAAAGAATCCGTGCAGCGTGCGAAAAATATAACATGAATGTAAAAATGACAAAAGATACCCATAAGACAGGCTCTGACCGCGTAGCAGAAGTAGCCGAACACACCAACGGTGATTTGTATATTAATATTCAGGGAGATGAACCGGTTATCAACCCAGAAATGATTCGGGAAGTAATTTCCATTTTCAAAGAAGATGAATCGGTTTACTTTGGCAGTTTGAAAAAGGAAATCACAGACCCAGACGAAATCCGCGCCACAAGCACAGTTAAAGTCGTAACAAATGACAAAGGGGATGCCATGTACTTTTCCCGCTCCGTCATTCCGTCCAATGTAAAGGACGGCCGGTTAGCACGGGTATTCCGCCACGTCGGAATTTATGCATACAAGAAAGATTTTCTGTTGAAATTTGCCAATATGGAGCAGACCGAGTTAGAAAAAGGCGAAGGAATTGAACCCCTGCGTGCACTTCAAAAGGGATACTCCATGCGCTTAAAAGAAACGAACTACACTTCCATTGGTGTGGACTTACCGGAACATGTCACTTTAGTTGAAAACATAATAAGAAAAAACAATGTGTAAATTTGACATATTTTCTTCACATATCTTATTTATTTTGTAAACTAAAGGAGATGTTATTATTATGAATGCACCAAAAAGAATCTTAATATGTTTAGGGGCTATATTGGTTTTAGCAGGCAGCACTTACGTCAAAGTCCAGGCAACCAAAAAACTATCTGTTAAAACTGTACAAATCGGGAAAAAAATCACCATGCAGGTAAATGATCAGGCACTCCAACAGCAAAAGGAGCCATTGTCGCATTCGGACATATGATACCATATGAAAATTGGTTTCTTCCATCGGAATGGTAACATCAATTTTAACAGGGAGGTTTTTATGAAACGAGTAAATATATTGGATTGCACACTACGCGATGGTGCATACCTGATTGACAGTCAATTTGGCAATACCGCAATTAAGGGAATTATTGAGGGATTAACAGAAAGCGGCATTGATGTAATTGAATGTGGATTTCTGAAAGATGAACCACATAGGGATGGCACAACCATCTTTAATAATGCTGCACAGCTTTGCTCATTTTTACCTGCAGACAAAAAGCATTCATCTTACGTCTGTCTTGCCGATTACAGCCGATACCATATTGATAACTTAGAGTCTTATGACGGCACATCAATTGATGGTGTACGTGCCTGCTTTTTCAAAAGTGAGCGTTTTAAAGTTATTGATTTTTGCAAAGCAATCGTCGAAAAGGGATACAAACTTTATGTGCAGCCGGTCGATATACTAGGTTACACAGATTCAGAACTTTTAGACTTGATTGAAAAAATAAATGAATTAGAACCATATGCCTTTTCCATCGTTGATACGTTTGGGTCTCTTTACCGCGAGGACTTGCAGCGTGTATTCTATCTGGTTCATCATAACTTATGGGCAAACGCCAAAATCGGATTCCATTCACATAATAATCTGCAGATGTCCTTTGCTCTATCTCAGGATTTTATTGATATGAGTCAGGGACTCCGCGATATTGTTGTAGATAGTACAATGGCAGGAATGGGGCGTGGTGCAGGAAATACAAACACAGAACTCGTCATGCAGTATATGAATCGTAAGTTTAATAGCGGTTATGACATTGATATTGTATTAGATCTCATAGACAATTATATTGATGGCTTCCATAATAGTTATGAATGGGGCTACTCCATCCCTTATTTTCTTGCAGGTTCGCACAGCGCGCATGTAAACAACATCTCCTACCTTTCAGCAAAGGCAGGAATTGCAAGCCGTGATATTAACTTTTTATTAAACCGTTTGGATCCGGTAGAGCGAAAACGGTACGATTACTCGCTTCTTGAAAAAACCTATTTAGATTATCAAAACACCCATTGTGAAGATAATTCTGCTATTGCGTCACTTCAAAAGGCACTCGGCGGAAAAGATATTTTAGTTCTTCTCCCCGGTCATACAATTAAAACGCACCAAGAACAAATTCAATGCTTTTATAAAGAGAAAAATCCTATCGTAATCAGCGTCAATCTTCTTACCGATTGTTATCCGATTGATTATGCGTATTTCAGCAACAAAAACCGATATCAGTATTGGCGCAATGAAGCTGCTTTTAATAAATACAAAAAAATTGTAACATCAAATGTAACAACAAAGGAAGATAAAGACCTCTTTATTATTGATTTTCTGCGATTGGTAAAATGCGGATGGGAACAGCTTGATAATTCAGGTGTGCTGCTTCTTCGTCTATTAGACCTCATGAATGTGAATAGCATTTCCATTGCAGGTTTTGATGGTTACAGCCATAATAGCGAAAATCCAAATTATGTTGAAAAAGCAATGGAAAAAACCAGAAATACATTAAATGCAGAAGAGGCAAACAAAGATATAAAAAGCATGCTTGTCGATTACAAAAACACAAGAAAATCAAATTGCCCTATCTCATTCATTACGCCGTCTTACTTTGAAACAGTAATGGATGAATGATTATCGGTACTGGAGGTGCTCACATGAAAAAAGACTTTTCAAAAATCAAATTGTTTGCAATGGATGTCGATGGAACTTTAACCGATGGTAATATATATATTGGTAATGACGGTGAAGTAATGAAGGCATTTAACGCAAAAGATGGATTAGGAATTAAACTTTTAATTAAAAAGGGTATTATTCCAATTATTATTACCGGCCGGCGTTCAAAAATTGTCACAAGACGGTGTGAAGAAATAGGAATTACAGTACTTTATCAGGGTGTTCGCGATAAAGCTGCTATCTTAAAAGATGTCATGGAAAAATATGACTGCACTCCTGAACAAACGGTATATATTGGCGACGATATGAATGATCTGCCTGCAATGCAAACAGCCGGTATTACCTTTGCACCGGCTGACTGCGCTGCTGCTCTAATTCCCTATGTAGATTTTGTTCTGACTCAAAAATCCGGTGACGCTCCGGTGCGTGAGGCCATCGATTTAATTTTAGAAAACCGACTTACACTGTCCGATTACGAAAACATCTGATTTTCTTTATTCCTTTGGATAATCCGGTAAACAGCCAGTAAACGGCTGTTGCTGAAGCAAAAGATACGATAACCAGCACAATAAAAATTAATATCGGATTTCCAAAGGAATATATAAATTTCTGTCCAAATTGAAATACATAAAAACTATGAATCAACCAGCATATCATAGTTCATCAACTTTGGAATACCATATAAAGAGAACAAAGCAATCCCCAAAACAATCAGAAAATCGGTAAAGAAATCAGCCTTTTTCCTCTGCAAAAACCTAAACATAAGCGGTGTCATCATAGGTAAAAATATGTAGGGCATGACAAACCACCATTCACCGTTATACTTTTCAAATCCAAGCATACCAAGAATAATGCTTTTAAAGTCATATTGAATTGTCCATGATGAAGTAAGATTAACTTTTACGCAGACTCAGATATGGTACATATTCTCCGGTAAAATCCGATCGGTAAACCCAAATAAATGATGCAATAACATCAATGTAATAGCAATTAATTTCGCAATTGATGTGTCAGATTTCGAAAAATGATAGTGTTTCACTTTGCTCTCCCCTTTCTAAGGTAATCTCTCCATGCAAAAAAGCCATCGGCAGCTAACAAAATCATAATAGGAATAAATACAACCAAATATCTTGAATTACATTCCCAAATTGTCTGAAACAGCGCAATCCCTAACATTGTAATACTCGAAACAAAAATCGGCATATCCGCCGCTTTTGCATTGGATTTTCTTTTTACTGCAAATCGTGCCGATAAGAGCATCCCTACAAGTATCAAGCCATAATACAGCGTCATATACAAAAGAGTCATCCAATATTTGCTTCCTTTCAATGTAACAAATTGTTTTAATATGTTGTCCGGCTCCTGCGGTCCCTCACCCAAATATAAATATACACAACTTGCAAACGTCGCATCTCCCCAGGTTCTAACTTGTTTATCATAACCAAAAAATTTAAAACTTTCATGAAAAGAACGTGCCTTCAATCGTTTCTTAATCTCTTTTATATTGGCTTCTTTTTTCTTTTCATAAGAGTCAAATGAAATAGTAAAATCCACATCCTCCTGCTGATATCCTCCATATCCAAGAGACATCATAACCCAATGTGTCAGTGGAAATTCATACGCATCACAAAACGATTCTTCTAATGGGATTATAGCAGACTTTACATAATTACACAATTCATGGCCGGCTCCAAATGAAATTGCTACAATAACAATGCTAATAACAATCTTTTTGCACGATTTTTTTCGAATCAATAATGCAGCAAAAACCGCAATAAAAAGGATAAAAACAGTAACCTTAATTGAAAATGCAACAGACGAAGCCACTCCAAACAAACACAACCAGCCACAAGCTTTCCAGCCAAATTCACTCAAAACAGCCTTTATATAACAATACAGCATAACTACCAGCAAAAACATTCCTGCTATATCCGTATAAGCATACATAGCCCATAACCACAACGGCATGCAAAACCATGTCATCAAACCAACAAAAAATGCTTTCTTTTCATTCCAAATAAGCACCGCTATGTGATGAAGTAATAAAATAGACGCCACCGTCATAACACATCCAAGTGCTATAGATGACAAATAAAATTCATTTAGTCCTGTCTCCGGCCACATAAAATGAATCAATCCAAAAAAGATTGCCAAAATACAATACCAAAACTGATTATTTGGATACCTTGCAAAATATGTAGCATCCGCCAGTTTACCTGTCAATGTATACTCACTTGCAGAACGAATTACTTTCCCCCAATCCCAGGAAAAAATCTGCACACGCACGGAATAAGCAATAATGAAAATAAACAAAGTAAAAACAGCACTTACGACATAAAATACAACTTGATAATTTATCTCTTTAAAAACAAGCCGTTCTCTCATAAAAGAGCGATATAGCCCATAGACAACAAGCGGCAGTAAAATCATTGCAAAAAAAGATTTTTGCGTCAAAAAACTAAAGGCAATCACAGCAATGCCGTACATAAACACGAGCCATATCCATTGTCCGGCTTTAAAAAAATGATCTTTACATGTCTTTTTCATCATCTCTGTCGATTTCGAATTCCTCATGCTCTTCTGTTTCCCCTTCAAAATAAATCGGTTTTACTTCATCAAATACAATTTCATTCATCAGAATATCCGCATCCGCCTCAGCAATATGAATTCCAAACACGGCACGGTCCCAGTCTTTTGGAATCGCAATGGCAAAACCTGCATGATAATAGCAGCGCAGCCGCTTTCCAAGAATAAAAATCTGTTTGCGGCAGATATATTCTTTAGAATCAATTCGTACACCATTATGCTCAGCAAAAATATAATCTTCTTTTTTCATAGCATAAATCGGTGTACAGAAACGTCCTCTCCACATGCCGTTAAACTCCGATTCCTCATCTTCTATGATATGGAACAATTTAACAGAACGCTCTGACATTCTGGCTAATTCCACGCCCTTATACACAAGTACACAGTCATTATCTTTGTAGACACGTTTGGCACGCACCTGTTTTCCGGCACGCATCGAAAGCATTCCCTCAATAATCGGAAGCGATGTCGGAATCTGTAAAATGTATTTCACTTTTATCTTTTTTAACACCTTCTGAACATCACCCCTAAGTGCCGCTAATTCTTCTTCGGATAAAATTTCTTCGATAATGCTCTGCTTACTTTTCATCATCATAAGCCGCATATGATATGCCACCATATACTGCACATAGGGAATAATCCGATGATATTTTTTCTTCGAATAGGCAAACAACTGCCCATAACCGGAAGATAACAGTGTTGTATAACGCTCTTTTTTATGCCATGCCGTATCAACTAACGAAGATTCATCCTCACGTTTACGGTAAAAATAAAACGTATCCTGAATCAGTCCGTACTTTCCTTCCGACACAATCACCTGATTAATTGCCAGCGCATCTTCCCAGAAACTCATCGACTCATCAAAATGAAGTTCTTTCAAAACACGGTTTCGAACAAATACGCCGCCCACATAATAATGTGGAAACATATACTGTGTTTTGATGTCCACCACATCAGTCTCCTGAAAGCGCCAATTTAAGCGCTGCTCATCATCTCTTGCGCCAAAATACTTCACGGCAATAGCAGCAACTGAAATTTCTTCATGTGAATCAAAATACTGTTGTGCCTTTTCCATCGCATCAAATGCTAACTGATCATCAGAATCTAAAAAGGTAATGAGTTCACAGCCCATTTCCCCCGCTATCCGTACACCTTCATTACGAAGTGCAGAAACACCCTGATTTGTGTCAAAATGCTTTATTACAATCTGTTCCGGATACTGTTTCTGATAATGCTCACAAATAGCAAGTGAGCCGTCTGTACTGGCATCATCTAATAAAATCAGCCGGATATGCTCTGCAAAAGACAGTGTCTGATTTATGACACTGTCTATCGTTTCCTGTAAATATTGTTCTGTATTATAAATTGGTACAATTACCGCTATCATAAGCTCCCTCATTTCTCCCAAATCATAATTGTCTTTCCAAAGGATTTCTGAATGTCCATCTCAAATGCCTTTTTCATATCGGCAATCGAGCGGACCGGAATCACAGCGCCCACAATATTGGACAAATAATTGATAATTTCCGGATGTTCTCTGTATAATTCAACCGTCTTTTCGAAATCCACTCTTCCGCTTCGGCTGCTTCCGAATATTCTTAATCCTTTCTCCAGAATCATACGGGTATTAATCGGCACTGGATATTCAGATACGCCCAATATGGAAATCGTTCCCTCTGGTTTAATAAAGTCTATTATCTGATCGATTGCTTTTCCGGAACCAGCTCCACCCACACATTCAAAGGCATGGTCTAATTCCATGTCAGCTGGTATTTCACTCACCCGGTATGTGGCATCAGCAAATGTAAAATCGGAAAGCTTGTCTTTGCTGACACCAAATATATACAGCTTCGTATCCGGAAACATCGTCTTAAAAAATACGGCGGTAATATAACCCAAATTACCATCGCCCCAGATACCTACCACATTCCGCCTGCCATGTGCAAAACGGTCAAAACGGGATATTGCATGAACACTTACACTGACAATCTCTGTAAATGCTGCTACTTCTTTGTCAATCCCCTGCGGCAGACGAACTAATCTGTCTTTACGGATTTTTACATATTCCTGCATAAATCCATTAAAACCGCTGGCACGGAATTTACTCGAACGGAGATAATTCTCCGCAATAAACTCATCTTTTTCTACCGGCGTATTTGGAATCATCACGACTTCTTCTCCCGGTTTAAACTCACCACTCGGGTCACGAAGTACAACACCAATTCCCTCATGAATCAATGCCATCGGCAGTTTCTGACGGAGTACATGTTCTTCTCTTAATCCCTGATAGTATCGTTGGTCTGCATTACAAATCGATAGATGCGTCGGACGAACGATAATATCGTCATCCTGCAATCCAATATTTTCATATGTGACCTCAAATTTACGAGGAGCCACTAACTGGTATACTGTATTAAGCATTCGCTCTTAATCCTCCTGCTCTGACTGAATCAATGTCTCTGCCACACGCAAATCATAAGGATAGGTTATCTTAATATTTGATACTTCTCCTTCTACAAGATATACGTCTTCACCTTTCATAACAAAAATCTTTGCCGCATCGGTGAGAATCTGCTTTTCTTCATCCGTCAGAGATTCATACAGCGATTTCAGCTTCTTTAAACGGAACGTCTGTGGTGTCTGTCCCTGATACATCTTGCTGCGGTCCGGCACCGAAGAAATCACTTTGCCATCTTCACTCTGCACAATGGTATCGGTCGCAGCTACAGCAGTATCACAGGCACCATACTCCAGTGCATAACGAATATTTTCCTCAATAATCCGATGCGTCACAAACGGGCGAACCGAATCATGTGTCAAAATAATCGTATCATCATCTACCTCATAGTTTGCCTCAATATAAGAAATAGCATTCATAATCGTTTCATTTCTTGTTGTACCACCAGCCATAACAACAACATGGTCTGTCTCACCTAAATATTTTTTTATAAGGTTTTTGGTGTGTGAAATCCACTGTTCCGGACACAGAACAAGGATTTTTTCAAATCTATCATTCACAAAGAACTTTTCAATCGTGTGAATAATAATCGGTCTGTCACCAATATTCATATACTGTTTTGGCTTCTCTACATTTCCCATACGGCTTCCAACACCGCCTGCTAACAATACTCCAAATATCATAATCTGCTAAAACCTCCAAAAAATTCGTTATTTTCATCATATCACAGATGATTTATCATTTCAACTCATCCTGAGCGCGAAGTTTCCATTTGTTTGATAATATTCCCCGGCAGCACACATCAAACGGTTTCAAACTGCAAATCAGTGTCACCAGGATGCCAAGTGCTACAAGTATCAGTTCCCATGTATTTGGAAAATTATGATACAATGCCCGGTAAAAATATGAATGCACAAAAAGATTGATTAAGTTATAGTGAAACACATAAACACTCAGACTTCTCGCACCCAACGGAGAGAAAAAGTTCTTTTTCTTTGGAACAATACACAAAAAAGCAAATACAAAAACAAAGGACACAACATAAGTAAATAACCGCAAAATACCACCATAACGCATCCCATGTTCTAACAATTCATAATTCCTTCCCGTCAACAAAAACCTCGCCCAAAACAATTGATCAATCGCAAAATAGCAGATAACAAAATATAAAATTAAAACGATGGCTGAAACAATCTTTAACGTCTTATTCTCCAGCCACTTCATAACATCTTCCATAGACAGCGCATAACCGGCATAAAAGAACGGATAGAAAATAACCACCCGGAGCCAGCAAAACAAATTCGTATCCACATTCGTATATCCCGCTGCCATCGAAATTAAAATAGATACAAGCAGAACATAAGCGGGACAAAACTGCTTGGTATAAAAGGTAATCACATACATAAAAAACAAGGCAAGAATAAACCAGGAAACACCAGCTTCCCGGAAAAAATCAATCGGAACATAATCTCCGCCCTGAATAATCCTGAGTACACAGTAATTAAGTGTTTTCATAAATAAATAAACTAACAAATATGGCACTACTTTCTCAATTCGCTTTTCATTTACCGTTTTCTTTGAAAACAAACCGGAAATCAGGAAAAAAGCCGGCATATGAAATGTATATACCGAAAAAAACAAAGAATTTACTAATTGAGAACTCCCCAGATAATTTTCATAAAAATGGCAGATAACAACTAAGGTTATCAAAATAAATTTTGCATTATCCCATTTAGCAATTCGGTTCATCTGTTTCTCCTTTATTCTTCTGCCTGTTTTTTAAAAATAAAAAGTTTACTGAAAACATAATTAAGAAGTATTACAATAATACTTACCACAATTTTACTAATCATACCCGGTACACCAAACAAGGACTGATCCAGTCCTAACCACACAAATCCGGGAACGGCAGCCATTTCAAAAATACCGGTTATCAGACGTGCTGATACAAACATGCCAAATTCCTTCAGTAGAAAATGACGTTCCCACGATTTGCTCTCAAACACCCAGATTTTATTGGTAATATAAGCAAAACTCACAGCGAAAACCCATGAAATTACATTCGCAGTCAAAACCAGTATATCTTCATTACCAATGGGAAGCACACAGGCAAACAACGTGTATGTTACCCAGCTCACCAGTGTTGTAAGTCCCCCCATAATCAAGTACATTATAATTTCTTTGTATTTATAAAATAGTTTTTTCATCGCCTTGTTTCTCCATTTCTATTTCCTGCAGACTAACTCATTTTATTCGTAACAGCTTTAAAACCTGTTTATCAAATTTACCAACTGCTGCATCAAAAATCAATGCTAAAAATACTGTACATACTATAACACCAATTATGAAACCATAACGGTTCTGTGCCGCAAGTCCAAACCGGCTCAAAAGAATCATTGGAATCCTCTGTAAAATATAAACACTAAACACATGCTCGCCAAACCACGAAAGTACCTTACTTTGAAAGGAAATCTTCATCGTAATAAATACTACTGCTGCAACAAAGAAAAGTTCCCAAACAGTATAGTATTCAATCCCCCCAAGCCAGCGTCTTTCATAACTAAGCCAATACAAAACAAACAGCAGCACCCCAGCAAAAGCATATATAGAATCATTTTTCATAATGATTTTTTCTATTGGTTTTTGAAAAAGTGCAAATATACATCCAACCGGCATAAGAATCATCGTATCATAATACCACCTTGGCAGTCCCATATGAATTTCCCACCAGACAAACAACATGGTTAATACTGTAAAAACAAAAGTTCCTGCATAAATTGCTGCTTTTTTGTTCCAGAAACGCATAAGCAAAAAAGACAGAAACATCAAAATATAAAGTCCAAAAATAGCAAACATATACCAATTTGAATTGCCCACACTTTTCCAGCCTATCAGAGAATACAAAATTGTCGGAAGATCAAACGTTGTTCCCAACATAGCATTCACAACAAGATAAAGACATACCGCAATATCAAAATTCAAAAAAACAATTAAAAAACGCTTTGCCGGAATTCCTTTTACATAGTCATACCCCTTTTTCTGTATCGATTTCATCATCCCGTAACCGGAATATAAAAAGAATACTGATACAACCATCTGATGCAGATGTTCCTTCATAGCAAGATATGTCTGATCTAATACACCATCCATTTGCACATAAGTCACCGCATGTCCAAGCAGCACAAGAAGAACAAAAACGCCCTTTATTACATTGTTACTCGCAATCGACATATAGTCCTTACAAAATTCATTCGAATCTGCAATTTTAGCTCCCTTTAATAATAACATACCTAGTATTAATATAAATAGGATCATTTTATCACTCTCTCTTTCAATCCTTTTGTATCCTGTTTTCTCTGTCAAAGACCAACAAGTTCTGCTGTTTTGTGATAAACATTCTCTTTATTTCCATACGACATCCGTTGGTTAAACAGACTCTGGACTTTACTGCATTCATTTGAATAGTATTTTGTCTCACACATTTTTTCTGCATTTTCGAAAT
Source organism: uncultured Eubacterium sp. (assembly GCA_934322085.1). Taxonomy (GTDB): domain Bacteria; phylum Bacillota; class Clostridia; order Lachnospirales; family Lachnospiraceae; genus Eubacterium_F. Next base: position 83,677 of record CAKRGF010000004.1, on the reverse strand, counting down.
ACATTTCTGGATATTTCAAACTAACATACTTTTCAAAATAATTTTTATTATAACGGCACACATAAACAGGCTTCTCTTGAATTGCAAATACAGAGGCAAGCCGCCCATTATTCGTCACCAGAACATCGGAAACATACAAAAGATCCGAAACCGGAAGAATCCGGTTTACATATCCAAAACTGTCTTTGTAATGATTTCCCATGGAAAAAGCATTCTCCATTAAAATATCGCTGTTGGTAAAAACAAACCATTCCTCACCCAGGTCTTTGACCCATTGTTTTACATCAATGGCTTCCCAGTCCTTCCGCTTCGCTTCCACATCGCCGTATACAATTACAGAAAGAATCTTTTTTCCTCTTGCCTGTGGAAAATAATAATAAATCAGATCTGAAACCGCCTCTCTTCTCTTCGCATCCCCTACATCATAAGCAAAGGGGAGTGAGACACCTTCAATAATTTCCTTATCCTCTAACCGGTACGCCTTCTTTAGCAAATCTGCCGTGAACGGAGAACCGGGAATGATATGCGTAAACTTCGCAAATGTATTTAAGTTGAATTCTTTTCCTTTCTCCTCCATCAAAAACATATTCTTAAACTGATAATCATACGGAACGCCGTATAAAATCCGGCTGCCTTCCGGTGCCAGATTGTTAATATTTGTCGAAAGAGAGGCATCCACGCAGAGAACATTTGTAATACCCTCCATAAAATCCTTTTTCGCACGGCGGTAGCCATGTGCTGCCAGCGGATTTTTATGTCTTTCATTATTTAGATAATAGCGAAACTTTACATCCTCACCGGACTGTTTTGCAAGGTAATCTTTCACAAGCGCAAGGTCATTACTCAGCCCGCGTCCGCGGCTGCTCAAAAATGTAATTTCTGTTTCATTCATGTTTCGCTTCCTCCATATACTGATTAATCATGGCAGCAATCCGCTCACTGCTGTGTCCATCACACGCTCCCATATATTTCTCAATGAACTGATCATATTTCTCTGTCAGATCATCTTTTTCCGATGACTGAAGATAAGCTGTCAGCGCCTCCTGCGTCTCATAGATATCACCCGGCAGATCATCCGGATAATTCAGATAAAAACCACGGTTATAATTGAGTAAATCATAACAGTAAAATGCAATTGGTTTACGCAAAAGCGCATACTCAAAAATAACAGAGGAGTAATCCGTAATAAGCATGTCCGATACTAACATCATATCGTTTGTAGAGAAATCTCTAATAACTTCAATGTTGTCATACGACTTCTCTACAATTTTATTTTTCATGACCGGATGCGGGCAGATGACAAAAATCTGATTTGGCAGTAACTCTTTTGATAATTTATCAAAATCCAAATCCGGCTTAAACTGCGTTCTATCATCTCCAATATCACGGAATGTCGGCGCATACACAATAATGTAGCGGTCTTTCAATTCCGGATGTGCAGCATATACTTTCTGCTTTGTCTCTTCCATTAATTTTTCATCGTAGAACGCATCCGTTCTCGGACATCCTAACGCTTTTACTTTATGCACATCAATATCAAAGGCATCCGCATAAATACTTCTTATTCTGTCACTGCTGACCGTCACCATATTATACTGTGCGTGGTAAGCGTGATCCGCAGCAATCGACATATTCGTTCCGCGCTGTCCAAATTTCTTAAACGCACCACAGGCGTGCCACAACTGCACAACACGCTGACTCTGGCGCAGCTGGAAATGGCGCAGATACCGGTTATAATCATCCGTCACAATCACTCGGCTTGTAATATTTTTGTAATACATATAAAGTTTTGTAAACGGATTGTGTGGCAGACGCTTGGCACAGATTACTTTCTTTCCTTTCACATATGGATATAATGCTTTGGCATTTCCCTCTAATTCGCCATCTTTTCGCACCGTAAAAAATAACACCTGCTCTTTGACCGGATAACGGCGCAAAAAGTTTACCATCTTACGGAACAGAATCTGCCCAATATTCTTTGATGGAAAACAAAGCATCTTCGGCATAATCTCATTTAAATCCGGAACAATCTCCGGACTGTTCAAATCTGCTTTTCTGTCTACTAAGTATTCCTTCATCATCGGAATCGTTTCTTTCGTTCCGACGTAATCCACATACGTTGCCTCCAAATCCTCATAGAAGACAATGCGGTCGTTCATAAATGTAAAATATCCTCTGTGATACCACTGGGACAGATGTGACAGCAGACTTTTTGTCTTATCTAATTTCTGGTTCTGCAAAAATTCCGTTCTGAAGAACTTATTAGAAAGCGTATAATCCATCCCCAGATACGGATTATTTTCGTAACCGGTTTTAACCGAGTTCAAAGCTACCGTACTAAAAAGCACTGCCTGCATATCTCCAAAATTTCGGTGGTAAATCAATTCCGACATAAAATCCGCCGGCGATTTAATAAAGTTTTTAATTGCATATTTAAACGCATTATTTGCATAACTTACCTTCGCATCTGCAAAAGTGATGTATGGCGTTTGTGCTTGTTCCAATGCCTGATAATACAGTTCATCTCTCGTTTCCACATCAAGAAATTCCATATTATCCTGTAAAAATCCGGCTTTTTCTACCGTTTCTTTCCAGAAAAGCGGCAGTATAATCCGAATCGCAATCAGATTTTGTAATGTCAGACTCTGCAAGCTTAACAGAAATTTATCTTCCTGCTCCTTCTCTCCATAAAGAGCAATGGTAAACCAGGCATGAGAAAGCACATCTTCTTTTTCAACTGCCAGATTATCCAGTGAAAATTCAGGATGAGAATCTTTCAACATCGAAACATCTCTCATATCCAGTGTTGAAATTTTGTCTACCATTTCTGAAACCAGCTGCTCTATTGTTTCTTTTGGAAGTGTCCAGTATTTTGCATAAAACTGATCTAAAAGTATCTGCACCTCTTTTCGGCTGATTTCATTTAAATATCTGTGAATGTCGTCATTATTCTCTTTTACTTTTTCAATGTCTTTATACTGTGGAAAATCAATCAAAATACTTTCTTTTGCCGACTCTAAAATCAGGCGGTGTGCCTCAATATAATCCTTGATTTTCCAGGAAGAGATTGATGCGGTAATAGATTCTGCCTCTCCATCAAACATTCTGCGGTAATGAAAAACCACACGGTCAAGTCCTGTAATCCGGTTGGTACGGTACACATAGCGCATCAAAAAAGCCCCGTCCTCCGAATACGAAATCGGTGGCAGGCGCAGTTCATACTGCTCAATAATCGAGCGCTTAAATAATTTATTGCACAGCGAAAATGTCCACAGAATCTGTGGCTCATACTTATCAATTTTATCCATCTTTACCAAATCATTAATTCCATTTACAGCAAACGTCTGAAAACGATTAAAAATGTCATATTTAGCAATGACAAGATCCGCTTTTTTTTCTTTTGCACGCTCATAGAGTGCCTCGAGTGCATCTAACTCTAAGACATCATCCGCATCAAAAAAATAAACATACTCTCCTTTTGCCAAATCCAATCCACAGTTTCTGGCAGAGGACGGTCCACCATTCTCCTTATCTATAACGGCTATGTTTTCATAACGGCTCTCATATTCCCTCAAAATGTCAATGGTATGGTCTATAGAACCATCATTAACTACAATAATTTCATAATCGTCGATACTTTGATTTGCGAGACTCTCCATCGTCTCTGTTACATATTTCTCTGCATTATAAGCAGCAACAATTACCGAAACCTTCACTCTTTCTCTCCTCCATGGGTCTCTTTCTCATTTCAAAAAAACTTTATTTTTTATTTTAAGGCATTTACATGTCAAAAATGTATCATACCTCATCCTCTAATTCCTGTAAAAACTTATTTTTTGGCACTTTCTTCACAAACAAATCTCCAAATGCAAACCAATATGCAAATGCCGGAAACACCTCAAACGGCAAAAATAAGCATTCCGTCAGCGTAGCAATTACAAATCCGACACAAATTGCTGGTATCAAAAAAGCGTACGTTGCATTTTTCCGCCTCTGGGTCAGGTAAAATTTCAATGAAAATGCAACAGAAAGCAATGTAATCACACCATAAAAAAACATACTGATAAGCCCATACGTGTAACCAAACTGAATCCAGTTGTTATGCGAATGGTTTTTCTTTTCCCCGTCAACTACCATAGAGGTACTCGCGTGTCCCTTATAATTCATTTTATCCCAGTATGCAAGATAAATATCAATGCGCCCATTGGTAATCGCATTTAATCCCTTAGAGTATTTAATATTATACCAAAAGCGTTCCCACATATTACGAGGCGCAATCGTGTCTTTCTTGTTTTGTGTCTCCTCCACATCCTTATACTGTGGCACGACAACGTCGTCCGGTTCATCCGCTTTTTCTTTATTCCCCTGAAATTCGCTCGTATAATAAAGCGGTTTCCCCTCAAACACAATTGGATGTCCGACTAAATTTGGCAGATGCAGAAGGCATACTAAAAATACCGGGTACAACACTACAGTAAACACTGCCATACAGCCGAGATTCCCTAAAAATGCACGATAACTCTTTGTCTTTTTCGCCAGATACAGCCGCAGCACTATCCATAAGAAAACAATGGCCGCCACCGCAATCAATGAAGTTCTCGCCTGGCTTTTCTCCAGATAGAAAAAGCAAAGGGCAAGTGAAAAATATGTCAGAATATTTTTTCGATACGACCGCCCGGTCTCCACACACCAGTCAAGATCCGACAAAAACACGGCGATAATAATGTACAAATACAATCCAAATGTATTCGGATTCGTAAATATACCGGCATATCTGCCCCCCTCATACAAGGGACGAAACAAAAATGAAATCACTGCCATAATGGCAAATGACCATTTCACAGCATTTTTGAAGCACTGCCACAGCAAGTCCTTTCTCGTATGATTCTGCCACACAAAAAATACTGCCGTAAAAACAAAGGCAAGTATCAAGCCCAGTCCACACATTTTTTTCGGCACTAATAAATCTGAAACAGTAAATGAAATACACATTCCAAACCATGCAATCCACAGAGAACGCCTCCAATGAATATGCACTAACGTCCGGTCAAGCGATAATATTGCAATAGCAAACATCACAAATATACCGCAGACTGTGTTATAAAAATAACTTTCCTTATGAAGTCCGTAACGGACAATACAAAATAGGACAAGGTCAATTACAAAACACAAGGTAATCAATCGATACCTAACCTTATCCCGTATTCTTCCCACAATCGGAATCCATGGCTCGAGGAGAAGAATAAACAAATCCTGTAATTTCGTAATCAATTTTATTCCCCACTTATTCACAACAAACGACCGCTAATAAGCGGCCGTCTTGTCTCATGTAATGTCTTACCTAATAACGTCATTCTTATCGGAAGCCGAGCTCTCGTTGTCTTTCGTTTCCTTCATCACTTTTTTAATTCTCTTTGTAATCTTCTTCACAGAATGATCATTTGGTTCACAAACATATAATGCCGTTGAGCGAATCGAGAAAGTCGTCTTCTTCGCTCCGGTACCCTCAGCATTTGCATAGGCAATCTTCCATTTTGCCATATCATTCAACTGCATATTGCAGAGAGATACAATCTTATCCTTAGACATACTGGTCTGGAACATCGATTTCGAAGCCTTCAGCAGTTTTGAGAAGTTCGGCAGTACCGAAGGCGACATCACCTTATTCAAAATCGCCTCAATCATATGCTGATGATCACGGCCTCGCTGATAGTCACCATTTGCAAAATGATGTCTCTCACGGCAGAATGCCAATGCTTTTTTACCATTTACTTTGTTATAACCTTTTTTAAATTTATAGTGTGTACCGGCACCATGTGGACCCCAATCAGAAATGAAGTCATAATCCGAATACACTTCTACACCGCCAAGCAGATCAACAATCTTTTTCAGACTGGTAAAGTTGACGCGTACATAATAATCAATATCAATGTCATACAATTTTTCCAGTGTATTAATGGAACAGTCAATACCATAAATACCAGCATGGGTCAGCTTATCCGGCATACCTCCGGAATACGACTTACCGCCCTTCGTATACAGTGGCACATAGTAATCACGCGGTGTTGATGTCAGTAACACTTTCTTTGTAATTGGGTTTACAGTCGCAATAATATTTACATCACTTCGGCTTGTCTGCCCAATCTTACCATACACATCAATACCACTGATATAAACATTAAATGGTTTTGTCGTTACATCCGTATCAACTAATGGTTCAACTTCCGATTCAATCTTACTTGTATCCAGTTCTCTGGTATCTGTAGAAAAAGTCTTGTACTGGCTCTTAACTGTGTCTACAAAACTCTTATTCATAATGATAGCCTGTACTTCTTTGGCATACAACGCATCCACCATCGTCAGCGGATCATCGTACTCAACTGTATTCAATGTCTTATTCAGCTTCTTATTCGCATCCTGAACCGCTTTATCCGTATTCTCACGATCCTGCTGCTTCAGAATACCAAAAGAATAATTTTTAGCATCTGCTAATGTCTTTGCTGCATCGTCCTTCATGACAAAGAAAGAAATGACGTCAACCTTTTTCGTTGCACCGCCGACATTCTGCAATGCCGCCATACTCTCTCTCACATAATTTGCACCGACAAGGAACACCAGACAAAACAACACAGCTAACACCCGTCCAAATATATAACTGGAATTTGTCAACTGGCTTAGTACCTGATAGACAAGCAGCACAAGCGCCACAACAACAATCGCAGCCATGTACTTAACCGGTACAAGTCCTGTCGTTCCGATATAGATGCAGAACAACACGGAAACTAAAAGCTGCAAGATAATTACTACTAAACTAATCTTTCTCTTTAATAATGTTTTCACTCATAACCCTCCGTTCTCAAATTAGCCTAATAATACGCTCACAACATTATATCCTATTTCTTGTCAAAAATCAAACACAAAAGTCGATTTACCGCATTTTTATCCTGATACTTGAAAATGCGCCCGCAAAACTGCTCTCGTTGTGAGTCATCCTCGTAAGCCGTATGCCAGATTTTTTCCAGCTCCGGCTGCGTATATGCAATCATTCCCGGCACAAATTTTTCATACTCTTCGTAAAAATTTCTGCCATCTTTCTGAAACACTTCGTAGTCATACGCATAAAAAATCATTTTTCTTCCCAAAAGACAGTACTCGTAAATAATGGATGAGTAATCCGTAATCAATTGGTCTGCCACAGATAACAGCGTAGCCACTCCCGGATAATCAGAAACATTTCTTATTTTATACGGATACATATTCCATATACCGGCAGGACAATGCTCTGCCACATGCGGATGCAGGCGGATAAGAAGTACCTCATCCCTTCCCATGCACCGGTTAAGGGAATCAAAATCCAAGGCGATTTCCGGATTTTCAACCTGCGAATCCCGGAAAGTCGGTGCGTATAACGTAATTTTCTTTCCCTTTAAATCAGGATACTGCTCAAAAAAACGCTCCTGCATCTTCTGCCTCTTACGATCATCTAACATCAAATCCGTGCGCGGCAGTCCAATCGGGAAAATTTTCTCATCCTCTACACCAAACGCACTTTTGTACCATTTTGCCGTAAATTCGGAACTGACAATCAAATGCGTAATGTTTTCATTTGCTTTTTTTGCTAATCTTTTTACTTCCCCGGTATCCGAATCCAAGCCGAATTTCTTAATGGTACCGGTTCCATGCCACAACTGCACCACTTTCACATTTTTATTAAAGCTCATATATGCCATCGGCATAAACTCATTATCAAGAAAAATTACCGATGCCGTCGCCATATGGAATGCTTTTCCAAAGAAAAAGGAAAATGGTCTGCGTATGCCATCCTTTTTTGTCAGATACACCGTTTTCATCGACGGAAACTGATTCCTTATGGCATCTGCCACAATGCCGATATTTCCCTCTTCGCTGTCATCATGCGTTGCGACAAAAAATACTTTCTGTCGGTTTATGGGAAACAGGCGAAACAGATAAAAAAAGAAAGCAAACAACATATAGCCTGTTTTTTTAATCATTTTCTCAATCTTTCATATTCAAATCGTTTTTAATTTTTGTCGTGGAAATTCCTTCCGTACGTGGCAGGTAAACAACCTCGCAGTAGTCTTTGAGGAAATCAAACTTTCCTTTCCAGTCATCGCCCATAACAAAAACATCTACATTATTATTCACTACATCATCAATCTTCTGCTCCCATGTATATTCTGGCAGCACTTCATCCACATAGCGGATTGCTTCAAGAATTTTTTTGCGGTCTTCAAAAGAATGATACGCTTTTTTGCCTTTGCCAGCGTTAAACTCATCCGAGGAAACAACAACAATCAGATAATCCCCCAATGCCTTCGCGCGGCGAAGTAAATTAATGTGGCCTACATGAAGTAAGTCAAAAGTTCCATAAGTAATCACTTTTTTCATTTTATTTTCCTCCTATTCGTTCTCACTCATCTTTGCTTCGTACACACTTACTACGTCCTCGACGTCCCCCTGTGCAATCAGACGGCCCTGTTCCAAAAGAATGCCCTTGTTGCACATTCTTAAGACCTGACTGGTCGAATGTGATACGAAAATAACAGTAACTCCTTTATCAAACATGCTCTGAATACGATTTTCACACTTTTTACGGAATTTCGCATCTCCAACACTAAGCACTTCATCCAAAATCAAAATATCCGGCTCAACAATCGTTGCCACAGAAAAACCAAGTCTGGCACGCATACCGGAAGAATAGTTTTTCACTGGAACATCGATAAAACTGCCAAGCTCCGAAAACTCTACAATCTCATCGTAGCGCTCTTCCAAAAATTCTTTGCTGTAACCAAGCATCGCACCATACAAATATATATTCTCAGCACCAGTATATTGTCTGTCAAATCCGGCTCCAAGTTCAAGAAGCGGCGCAATCTTACCGTTTGTTGTAACAGTTCCCTGTGTTGCTTTCAATACACCGGAAATTACTTTCAACAATGTACTTTTTCCGGCACCATTCAATCCCATGATACCGACACGGTCACCTTTCTGAACTTCAAAGCTGATATCTCTGAGTGCCCAGAACTCCTGAAACATCAATTCCTTTTTTACCATTTTAATAACATATTCTTTGATGTTATCTACTTTTTCAGAACTGAGATTGAATTTCATACTCACATTCTCTATTTTCATTGCTAATGACTTCTTCGCCATAATAACCTCCAATTTGCCTTACACCTTAAATATTCAGGATAAAGGAATCCTGTTTCCGATAAAATACAATCATACCAATAACCAATGTTCCAACCGCAAAAACGGATGTATACAGCAATAATCTCATATCAAAAGGCTGTCCAAAAAAGGCGCGGCGGAAATTGTCAATCACGCCAAATAATGGATTCAATTTTACCAGTTTTTGTGTGTCACCACTCATGTTGCTTGCGAAATAGAAAATCGCACTGCAATACATGATAAGCATTAACATAACGCTCCACAAATACTCAATATCACGGAAGAATACACATAAAGTCGATAATATCATGCCGACTCCCGTTGATAGGATAAACAAATTTAAGAGCGGAATCACCGTCATAAACATATAACCGTTAATCGGTGCATGGTACTGACCGGTTGCTAAGAAAAATACCATTACACCAACCAGTACAACAAGCGAAATCAAAAAGATAATGAAGTTTGCCAAAATGCCGGAAAACGGATAAATGTATTTTGGTACGTACACTTTCTTAATCATAGCGCCGTTTGTACGAATGGAACGCATCGCACTGTTGGTTGCTGACGAAAAGAACGAATACAGCAAACGTCCGGTCAAGACATAAATCGGGAATGGCACGCCTGCAAATGCAGCATCGGTACTGTTTCTTCCTAACAAGCTGCCAAACACAACCGACAATACAATCATTGTAAGCAGTGGCTCAATCAGGGTCCATAACATTCCCAAATAAGAACGACGGTAACGGAGCTTGATATTTTTCTTCACAAGCTGTCCCATGAGATACTTGTACTTTAGGAAATTATTAAAAAATTGAATCATTCTCTAGTCCATCCTTTTTATTTTTTCAATCATTTGATTATAGCACCCAAATGCGTATTTCGTCAACTATTCTACAAAAAAAGCCAACATAGGATTGACATTTTTTCTTTTTATGGTATATGATAGATTCCGTAGTTTCAAGTGATATTTTAAGAAAGAATGGAGAATGAACAATGTCAACTTACAATATGGAGAAGCAGCACAAGCTTGGCAAACTTCACGCCTTAGAGCGTATTTGCATGCTGCTAGATGAAGATTCATTTCGTGAAATTGGCTCGAACATTACGAACTTAGAAGATGCTTTTAATATTAAAAAGGGACAATTTCCTTACGATGGCGTAATCACCGGTTACGGTACCATCGGCGGACAAAAAGTCGTGATTTACTCTGAAGATTTTACCGTTATCGGTGGAACTCTTGGTAAACAGCATGGTTTCAAAATTGCCAATGCAATTAAAATGGCAATCGAGAGCCGCTGTCCGGTTATCGGTATCAACGATTCCGGCGGAGCCCGTATTCAGGAAGGTGTAAATGCCTTAGCCGGATATGGTGAGATTTTCTACTATAATACAATGGCATCCGGATACATCCCGCAGATTTCGATTATTGCCGGTAACTGTGCCGGTGGTGCAGTTTACTCACCGGGTATTACCGATTTTATCTTTGTCATTGATGAAATCAGCCAGATGTTTGTTACCGGACCAAAAGTTATCAAAAGTGTAACAAATGAAGATATTACGGCAAAAGAATTAGGTGGTGCCAATGTGCACGCATCTAAAAGCGGTGTCGCTCATTTTCATATGCCAAATGAAAAGGAATGTTTCCGCCGCGTGAAGGAATTGATTTCAATTATTCCTCCGTGCTATGAGGATGGCTACCTTCACACAAACCGTCCGGCACTTCCTAAATACAACGAAAATGTTACTTTTAATGAGGATTTAGCAAATATCATTCCAAAAGAAAGTAATCACAGTTACGACATCCACGATGTCATTAACGGAATTGTAGATACGGACTCCTTTATCGAAGTTCAGGAAGAATTTGCAAGAAATGTAGTCGTTGGATTCGGACGCATTAAAGGAGTTGTCATCGGTATCATCGCTGACCAGCCGAAATTTATGGCAGGTGTCCTTGACTGTGACTCTTCTGATAAAGCAGCACGATTCATCCGCTACTGTGATGCTTTTAATATTCCGATTCTTACATTAACGGACGTGCCGGGATTTTTACCTGGTAAAGACCAGGAATATAAAGGAATCATCCGCCACGGAGCAAAATTACTATATGCCTACTCCGAGGCCACAACAATTAAAATTAATGTTATCCTTCGTAAAGCTTACGGTGGTGCTTACATCGCAATGAGCAGTAAACATCTGCGTGCCGATTTTGTTTATGCATGGCCAACCGCTGAGATTGCCGTTATGGGTGCCGATGGTGCCGCTGATATTTTGTATGGTAAACAGATGAAGAATATGAACCCTGCAGAAAAAGCAGCTTTCCGCAACGAAAAGATTGATGAATACAATGAAAAATTCATGAATCCAAGTATTGCTTCTATGCACGGTTATGTGGATGAAATCATTAAACCGGAGGCAACAAGAGAACGTGTTTATGCCGACATCTTAATGCTTGCAGACAAACGTTCGATTGATGTAATTCACAAAAAACATGGAAATATCCCATTGTAAAAAATATTAAAAAAAATCCCGGCAGCTGCTCCTTGGCAGCCCACCGGGATTTTTTTAGTTTCTACTCCACTGTCGGAGTTGGTGTGCTTGGCGTATCTGTCGCCTCACCTTCCTGACGTTTTAGTTTGACTTTAATCTTGATTTTATTTTTTACCTGCACGCCGGTCGGCAGACTATATTTTAATTCAAGCGTATGCGAGCCATCCGATAATCCATTCAAATCCACATAAGCTCCTAAATCTCCTACATTTACATCCGCTAACGTCGCATCTTCGCCTAACAATTCTACGGAATACTTTCCGTTTTCCGGCTCAAAATTCATTGTATAATTTTTCGGCAGATTTCTCACGGCAATATCGGAAGATGTAAGTCCCAGCACGCGCTGTCCATTCTTCTCAATATCACAACGGACGGAAACCGTCGTTGTCTCCCCTACAATCGACAGCCCTGATGGCAGGTACTCCCTTAAATCAATTTCCTTTTCGATATCCTTTTTTGCTCTAGCAATCGATATCGGCACTTTGATTGAAACTTCTTTCTCCAGTGCTTCTCTCGTTCCTGAAACACGGATACTCTCCGGTTTATAATCAGTCTGAACCAGACGATAGCCAGATACCGGTGCGCCTTTTGTCTCCACATAAACCGGTATTTCCTTCGTCGATAAAACCTGGGTTGATACCTTAATTGTGTCATTGCTAAAACTGACATTTGCGTCATTTAAAGCATCCCCATTCGCATCATATAATATCGGCGAATATTCAGAATCAAAGTCTTCACTTTGACCTTTTAAACTGACCATAACACCCACATGATCAATTTTCTTAAATTTCGATTCTCCACAGGATACTTCAATCATATTTGGTTTTGCTGTCATCTCGCCGAGTACATAATTCTCGCTCAATTCACCCTCGTAATCCACCTCAACTTTGAAACTCTTTGTGATGCGCTTTTCAAGGGCCACCTTAAGAACAGCATTATTCCAATCCACATCAACACTGGAAGTTGATTCCTTATTTAACTTTACATTAATACTGACTGCATTTACTTTTGACAATTCGCTCAAATCAGCCGTTGCCGTAAAATCAGACTCCTTTAATGTCTCTACAAAACTTCGTTTTCCTTTTACCGTAACCTTAACCGTATCACCATCCACAATATCATAGACTTGATTTGCCGATGTGATTACATTTTCATTTAATATCTGTACCGGTATGTCATAAAATGTTTTTGATGTCGTCGGGTCCGTTATATTAATGATAACCAGCCAAAACAAAAAAGCGACAATCACCGATACAATTTTAAGCATTAATTTACTTGTCAGTTTCTTTTTCATCTTTTTTGCGCCCCTTCCACCATTTCATTTTTCCATCATCCGGATTTCTCTTGGCAGCTTCCTGAAGCCGAATCATCAGTGTGTCTGCATCCACTTTCCGGTAAAGCTTTCCATCACATGCCAGTGAAACAAAACCCGTTTCCTCCGAAACAATAATGGTAAGTGAATCTGACACTTCGCTGATGCCAAGACCTGCACGGTGTCTCGTTCCCAGTTCTTTACTCACTGCAAGATTGTTAGACAACGGCAGATAACACGTTGCCGACACAATCCGGTTATCACGTAAAATTACAGCTCCATCGTGAAGCGGTGTATTATGCTCAAAAATATTTACTAATAACTGGCTGCTAATCCTGGCTCCAATCGGAATTCCGGTTCTTTCATACTCACGGCACTGGATTTCTTTCTCCACAACAATCAATGCGCCCGTTTTCACACGTGCCATATCATAAACAGCCTTTATCACGGCTTCAATGCTTTCTGCCGAATATCTCTCATTTTTCGACTTTTGATTATCAAAGGTCAGTGAACTTAAAATCTTTTTTCTTCCAAGCTGCTCCAGAGCATTTCTAAGTTCCGGCTGGAAAATGACAACAAGTGCCATAATTCCGACTACCATCGCATTCTGGAACACCCAGAGCACAACATTCATTTCCAACACAAGTGCTACTAAGAAAATAATTCCGAGAATCACCATACCTTTTAACAAAACCCATGCTCTCGTATCCTTTATCCATAAGATAATGTGATAAAAGGCAAAGGCTATGATGGCTATTTCAAGCACATCGGTAACCGTAAAATCGGGAATCGTAAGCCACGCTACATAATCCCTAAAAAAACTAATGATTGTGTTCATCCGTCACACGCTCCAATCTATTCAAAATTATTAAAATCATTTTCCAATTCTTTCTCCAATTCACTTCTTAAATCCTGATTTTCATCGTCCTCATCCGGGACAATTCTTGTCACTGTCTTATCGACGGCGGCAACTTTAATCTTCGGAACTGCTGTCACATAATAATAATATTCATCATCTTCAAATTGCAGTTTACGTGTTCCCTGATAGTCCAATGTTAAATGAAAAAACTGTACAATATATGCAATCAGCACACAACCTACAATGGACACAACCATCGGAAGTAAATCAACATCTAATTCAAAGAAAATACTTGCAAAAAGCAGTATTGACAAGTTCAGTATCGCCCCTACTAAAATAGCAATCTGTGAAGCATACTGCATCTTCGTTCTCCGAATCAGGTAAACACAGATAAATGTCAGTACAAAAGCTGTCAATAATGTATATAAAAGCATATTGCCCCGCAAATAATCAAGCAGGTACTTCATTGGTTCATAGAACGTACTTTCCTGTGTCATTCTGGATGCTGCCAGTGCATATTCCTGCACCCCACGCAAAACAAAATAAAAAAACACACTTGAAGCCAATGCCGGTATCATAACTGGTGGAAAAAACAAACCTCCAATAATGGGAGCCAAATAACTAATTTGAAGTACACTCAGGATTGGAACGGATGCCAGCACCATACTCTGCCGATTCGTAAGCCGCCCAAACAGCAGATAATAAATCAATATAATTAGTAAAATAGCAAGAGCTAAAAGCTCCGAAACCTGAAAAACTTCGATTTCCGTCACTGTAAAAATACAAAGAGCAGACACCATATCCGGCGTAACTGCACAAATCACAGCAAGAAGCAGCACAAACCAGTGACTGGCAAGAAACGCCTGATAATTTAGCTGACTGGTAATAATCATCAAAATTAGAACCATAAGGCAGGCTTTTCCTAAACACCGCAAAATACGGTAATGCTTTTCATAAAAACTCTTAATCCTGCTTTTTAACGTAAGCAGTGCCATCATCATAACGTTTCCTCCTCTCCCTCTTTTTCATAAATTTCCTCTAATTCCATCAAGGTAACATAATATTCTTTCACCCGCGCGCGTGATTCGTCATACTCACGCCTGGCAATCCTGACTGTAAAAATCACAAAGACAATTTCCGTTACAGCAAATATTACACCGCCATAAATGAGTATCTCCCTGTACGGAAGTTCCCACACATGCTGCATAACATAATCCATATGATATAATACACATAGAAAAACACCTAATACAAAAGCAACAAACACAGCTAATATAGTCTTTAAAATCTGCATTCGGACATAATCCATCCGCCAATAATGTGTCCGCTTCAAATCAGAGCTGCCTATTCCCTTTTCATAATCCGCTAATCGTATCATTTTACGAATTCTTTCTTCACTTAGCAAATAAACACCTCCTGATTCATATTTTATCACAAAAAAAAGTGATAGAAAAGTGTCATTTTAAAGGAAAATAAAAAAAACAAGGAAGCCACAAAGGTTTCCTTGCTTTTCGTCTTTATTTCTTCTTTTTTCGAGCTTAAAGGTCAAAATGTTTTGTGTTTTCTGCCAGCTCCTCTGCCAATTTACGAAGCTCTCCGGTCGCTTTATTGCATACCGAAAGAATTTCGTTAAACTCAAGCATGGATGCCGAAGTCTCTTCTGTGCTGGCTGCATTTTCTTCCGCAATTGCTGCCAGTCCGTCAACAATTGATGTAACCTTATTTTTCTTATCCTCTAAGGATTCTGCCTGCTTACGAATCTTCTCAATGGCATCTGCCACTGTACCAATCTCGTTATGCAACAGATTAAACATCTGGCTGGTCTCCGAAAGTTTATCATTCTGAACACCAATCTTATCCATTACATCGCCCATCGTCTGAACGCTCGTATCGGAATTTACCAAAAGGGTATCCACAATCTCAACAATCTTCTCTGCCGACTGGCGGGACTGTTCAGAAAGAGCACGAATCTCGTCTGCCACAACTGCAAAACCTTTGCCGTGTTCTCCTGCTCTTGCTGCCTCAATGCTCGCATTTAAGGACAACAGGTTGGTCTGAGCAGCAATATCCGTAATCAGTTCGGTTGCTTCTTTAATCTGTTTTGCCGACTGGTTTGTCAAATCTGTCTGTTTCTGTACTTCAATAACCGACTGCTTGGTCTGCTCACTAATTGCATTTAACTCTTCCAGATTGCTGCCGGCAGTCTCATTGTACTCTTCCATCTTCTCAGAACTAGCATGAAGATTCGCCACATTTGCCGAAGTTTCTTCCAACGCCTGCCCCATCTCAGCAACCTGCTGGTTCGCACTCATCGTTTCATCCGCCTGGCTGGTCGCACCGGAAGCAATTTCCTCAACTGCCGTATTTACACTGTCAACCGAATCCGTAATGTTGGCAAAGGATTCTGCAAACTGATTTGAAAAACCATCCAGTGCTTTCGCAGAAGATGTAATGTTTGTAAGAATCTCGCGGAGTGAATGAATCAAACTCTGAATCGCTCTTGCAATATCACCAACCTCGTCGCCTCGTTCCAAAAGTACCGGCTTCATCTCAAACTGAAGTGCACCTTTTGCTACATTGCCAAGATTTAACACGGCACCATCAATACTCTTTACAATACGTTTCACCATAAAAAGTACAATAATAAATGCCGCCAAAAAAATCACCAACATAACAGTTGCCATTGATATAATGGTATTTCTAAGACTCTTCGTTACGTGATTCTGGGTACGTCCGCAGAATACACTACCAGCAAGCTCTTTCGTGCCCGGCTGGTAAACCGGCACATAATATCCATAAAAATTAGTTCCAAGCACATCTACATTTGTTGCAAAATACTCTTCCCCTTTTTTCAAAGTATCATAAACCTCGGATGACATTTTTGTATTAATTTCACGTTTTCCAGATTCATCTCTTAATGTTGTCACTTCTCTGACATCACCAAAGAACAATGATACTTCAACATCCTGTTCATCTTTAAGCTGGTCAACCAGTTTATAATTTCCACTCAACATCGTATTGCCCTTGTAGAGGTTATCCCCCTTCATAACAAACTTTTCATTCCCCTCTGTTGCCAAATATGTCTGTCGTAAACTTCTGGCAATACCGCTTATCTCTCGCTTGACCAAATCCTCGGACAAATTACTTTGCTTGTATGCACTCAGCAAAATTCCGGCAATCGTTATCAGTAAAATCGGAATAACCACCGTCAGACTTAATTTTAATGCCAGACGCACACCTTTCTTTTGATTCACAAAATATTCCCCCTTTTAATAAGTTTATTTTAATAATATAATTATTTTATTATTATATCATCTTTTGTCCTTTGGTACAAGAGATAAGTTATTGTTGTTTGTGGTAAGTGTTCGTTGGCTCTTTTTTGCTTTCCGTAATTCTGCAGAAATTACTGGAATCCAAAAGAACTGGCAGCGAACATTTGTCACAAGCCAACCATCCGCCCCCACAATAAGTCTATAGCAAAAGTTTTCCTACATTATTTCTAGAGGGCGGAGCCTTTTTCAAGATACTGGCAATTTACCAGCATCCTGAAAAAAACTCTCCATTAAATAATGTAGGAAAACGTCTCCCTCTCATGATACTGCCGCACCAATTCAGCGAGCGTTACTCTCTCGAGCACATCATCTACAGCTTTATCCACTTCCTGACCTAAATCACGGACCAGTGCATTCATCGTGCGGTTGTTTTCACTCTCTCTGTAACCATCCAAATCCACGGCATTTCGCTGTCCTTCAATGGCACCGACCACATCTTTTGCGGTACATCGTCTGGTTTCTTCCGGAAGATAATAACCGCCCTTGCTGCCGCGAATCACGCGTACAATCCCGGCATGACGCAGTTTGGAAGCTACCTGTTCCATATATTTCTCCGACAAATCGTATTCTTTAGCCACCTGTTTGACCGTCACCGTACTGCCATCATGCAGTGCAAGGTCAATCAGAAAAAATAATGCATACTGGCCCTTTCTCGTAATATACATAACAACCCCTCTTTCCTAATTTCTATCCTGCTCCAAAGAAGCAATTGCCACGGCACCATCTGAAACCGCTGTAATGACCTGACGAAGTGGTTTGGTTCTCACATCGCCCGCCACATAAATCCCCGGCACATTTGTCCGGCAGTCCTCCCCGGCACAAATATAACCAGCCTCATTTCTCTCGACTACATCCTTCACAAATGCCGTCTGCGGCTCCATGCCAACAGCAATGAAAATACCGGATAACTCAATTTCTTTTTCCTCTCCGGTCTGGTTCTGTGTAAGAATCACTTTCTGTACCATACCGTCTCCGGCAATTTCTTTCACTTCGTAATAAGGAAGAAATTCGATGTTTTCCGCTGCCATCACCTTTTCACAAAGTTCCTTAGCCGCACGAAAGCCTTCCCTGCGGTGAATCAAATACACTTTTTCACAAAGATTTGCCAGATACAAGGCATCCTCTAACGCCACATCACCGCCGCCGACAACCGCCGTCGTTTTATTCTTAAAAAATGCACCATCACAGGTCGCGCAGTATGAAACGCCTGCACCGGTCAATTCTTCTTCCCCTTTTACGGAAAGTTTTTTATGCCCTGCACCGGTTGCCACTAACACATTTTTTGTACAGATGGTTTCACCGTCTTCTAAATGCACTTTTTTATATTCGGATTCATTTTCCACGGAACTCACTTCTGCGTCTATAAACGGAACAGAAAGTGCATCCGCATGTTCTCTGAATTTCATTGCCAGCGAATATCCGGATTCTCCGTAAAGTCCCAGATAATTGTCCACGCGTTCCGTCGTCACAATCTGTCCGCCGCTAAATCCTGCCCTCTCAATGACAACAACATCTAACATCGCACGTTTTGCGTAAACGGCTGCCGACAATCCCGCCGGTCCGCTTCCTATGATTACCAAATCTTTTACCTGTTCTGCCATCGTATCCCTCCTAATCTACTTCTGATTGGCAAACTTTCTAATCTGCTCACATGTCTTTTCAATATCCTTATCCGTATGTGCCGCCGACACAAACATAGCCTCAAACTGGGACGGTGCCAAATAAATGCCCTCTTTCAGCATCGCCTTAAAATAGGCCGAATAGCGATTTGTATCCGAGGTCTGCACCGTATCATAATCAACCACTTTTTCACTGGTAAAAAACAAACTCATAAGAGAGCCAACCTGATTTACACAGACCGTTTCTCCAAATGTTTCACGCATCACTGCTGCCAGTTTTTGCGCCTTTTTCTCAATAGTTTCATAAATCGTATCCGAATCACGCAAAATTTTCAGTGTCGCAATTCCTGCGGTCATCGCAATAGGATTTCCCGAAAGCGTTCCTGCCTGATACACTTCACCGAGCGGTGCAACGCACGACATAATTTCCTTTCTGCCGCCATATGCGCCTACCGGCATACCGCCGCCAATGATTTTTCCAAGTGTCGTCAAATCCGGTGTCACGCCGTAATACTCCTGTGCACCGCCTTTTGCAAGACGAAAGCCTGTAATGACCTCATCGAAAATCAAAAGGGATTGATACTTTTTTGTAATCTCCCGTAAAAAAGGCAGAAATCCTTCTTCCGGACAAACCACACCCATATTCGCTGCCACCGGCTCCACAATGACCGCCGCAATGTTATCACCATATTTTTCAAACAATGCTTTTACCGATTCCGGTTTATTATACTCAGCAATCAATGTTGTCTCTGTATAACCCTTTGGCACACCCGCACTGTCTGGCACAGCCTGCAAAAGTGCAGCAGAACCAGCCTTTACCAAAAGTCCGTCTGAGTGACCATGATAACAGCCCTTAAATTTCACAATGTAATCTTTGCCGGTATATCCTCTCGCCACACGGATGGCACTCATCACCGCTTCCGTTCCGGAATTTACCATACGCATCATTTCCATTGATGGCATCATGTCATGAATTAACCACGCAATTTCATATTCTTTTTTCGTCGGTGCTCCAAAGGTAAGCCCCTGTTCGCATGCCTGTTTCACCGCTTCAATCACAGCCGGATACGCATGTCCCAAAATTCCCGGACCATACGAACAAACATAATCAATATAATCATTCCCATCCTCATCCAAAATATGAGAACCTTTTCCACTTTTTACAAATACCGGCGTCCCGCCCACATTGCGGAATGCACGAACCGGCGAATTTACACCACCAGGCAGAAAGTGTTCGGATTTTTCAAATAACTGTTCCGACTGTGTCATAGCCTTACTTCCTTTCTCTTCTCTATTGATAAAACTGCTCAAGCGCTCTGCCTAAATGTTCTAAATCACATTGCTCCGGAACCACATCCACATCGATTCCATACGCCTGCAGTCTTTTTTTCGTCACTTCACCAATTGCCGCAACCGCAACATGCACTTTTTTGCGGTCACGCTCCCATTCTCCTATCTTGTCCTTACCCATCCGGGAAACAAACGCCTCAACGCCGGATGCACTGAAAAAAGCAGCCATGTCCATATTCTTCCACATGGACAAATCCCCCGAAAAAGCCCCTTCGACATCATAAAAAGGGATTTCCGTAATCGCAACAGACTTCTTTTGCAGTTCTAAAACAAGTTCTTCACTTGCCTGCAAAGCCCTTGGAAGAAGCAGATGTTCTCCCGGTTTCACGACATCTGTAAGCCCTTTGGCAAGTGCCTCTGTCGTAAACTGTTTTGGCATATAATCCGCATAAAATCCATACGTTTCCAATGCCTTTTTCGTTCCGCTGCCAACAACCGCAAAACGAATCTTCGCAAAAGCACGTCTGTCAATTTTTTTCTTATCTGCCTCAGCAAAAAACAAATGAACCGCATTCTGGCTCGTAAAAACAATCCAGTCATAGTTTTTTATCTGAGATAATTCATCCAAAAGTTTTTCTGCGCCATCCGTACGGACAACCTTCATTTCACACAGTGGAAAAACAAAAGCCCCTTTATCTTCCATCATCTCACGCAGTTTATTATACAGTTTCTGCGTTGCTGTCGTACCGATTTTTTTCCCGGCAAGCACACCAAAATCCTCACTGACAAAATGATATTTTGCCGTCTGTCCCACAACAAAAACCGCCGGGGAGGTAATTTTATTTTCAATTACTTTATCCACAATATCAGAAAGTGTTCCATAGACACGTTTCTCATCCGGCATCGTTCCGTGGGAAATCACCGCAACAGGTGTAGATGCATCCTGTCCCTGTTCCATCAGCCGTTCTGCAATCGTGCGGATATTTGCGACACTCATCAAAAATACACTCGTACCATCCTGTTTCGTAATATGAGAAAAGGATTGCTCTGCCCCCTCTTTTGTGTGACCGGTAAATACATGAAAACTGCGGCTTTCCTTGCGGTGTGTCAAAGGAATTCCGGCAAGCTCACTCACTGCCACCGCACTTGTCACCCCCGGCACCAAAGCAAACGGGATTTTCTCTTTCTGCAGTGCTAAAACTTCCTCGCCGCCGCGCCCAAAAACAAATGGGTCACCGCCTTTTAAGCGGACAACATTTTTATATTGTTTTGCCGTCTGAATCAGAATCTCATTAATCTCTTCCTGCTTCTTTGCGTGGCTCATCGGTTTCTTTCCCACATAAATTTTATGGCAGTTTTCAGGAACCACAGAAAGCAGTTCCTCCGACAAAAGCCTGTCATATATGACCGCATCGCATTTTTGCAGCAGACGAAGCCCTTTTACCGTAATTAACTCCGGATTTCCGGGACCCGCTCCGATTAAATAAACCATACTATGATTTCCTCTCCTGACACAATTTTTTTACAAGATTTTGCCAATCTCCTCTGTCGCCCTGCACAGACCGCCGGATTACTTCTCCCTCTTTTTCTTCCATCAGAGAAAGATTCATCCTATGTCCATCGAGGGTACACAAAACACCAATTGGCTCATGGCACCCGGCATTTAATTTTGTGAGAACCGCACGCTCTGTCCGCAGACACTCTGCTGTATGAACATCCGAAATTTTTCCGGCAAGTTCATTAGCAAGCGTTCCTTTTTTTGTCTCCATCGCAATCACTGCCTGCCCCGCCGCCGGAAGCATTTCCTTTACAGAAAGATACTCGTAAACAAAATCTGAATCGTTATCAATGCCCTGCCGTCTAATTCCGGCAGCTGCTAACACAATCGCATCGTACTCGCCTGCCCGCAGTTTATTAAGTCTCGTGCCGATATTTCCACGAAGACTTTTGCAGACAGCATTCGGATACATCTTTTTAATCTGGCACTGTCTGCGCAGACTCCCTGTTCCAATGGTAAAAACAGAATCCTTTGTAAAAGAATTTCCCTTTTTGTAAATAAGTACATCCTGCACACAGGCACGCTCCAAAACCCCGGCAACCGTAAGACCGTCTTTACACGGGTTTGGCATATCTTTTGCACTGTGCACTGCCAAATCAATCGTATCGTCTAAAAGTGCCTGTTCAAATTCTTCGACAAACACGGCTTTTCCGCCAAAGGAAGGAATCGGCAAATCCTTTTCCTTATCGCCTTTGGTTGTCATATACACAATTTCGTATTCGTACTCCGGAAATGCCTCCTGCAATTTTGAAACAACCAGTCCGGTCTGAATTTTTGCCAGTTCACTTTTTCTTGTACCAATCCGAATGACTGATTTTTTCCACTCTTTTTTCACCATATCTAACATAATCTCTTTCCGCTTTTCTTCCTTTGGCTCTGTTTTCAAAACCTCATTTCTTTTTCCAAGAAGCGTCTTTGCCATATCTCCGCAGTTATCCGGCAGATGGCTCTTAATACTCTTTTTTATCTGAGAGGCTAACGCCGGAGCACTGCCTCCGGTCGAAACCGAAACCACAACATCGTCCTGCTTTATTATTGCCGGAAAATAGAAACCGCAGTCTTTTTTGACATCCACCACATTGACAAGAATCCGTTTATCCTTACAAATGGCAGCGATATAAGAATTGACTTCACTGTCATTTGTCGCCATAATCACCACATCAGCTCCTTCAATATCACCATCCTCGAATGGTCTTTGAACCAATAAAAGGGCATCTTGTTTCGATTCAATTTTCTGTAATTCATCGCAGATTTTTGGTGCAATCACCGTAACACGTGCCCCAAACGACAGCATCATAGAAACTTTCCGGTATGCCACTTTGCCACCGCCGCCGATAACACATAACTTATCCTGCATCTGAATCATAAATGGGAAAAATGCCATTTCGACCTCCTCGATATAGAAGAAAGAAGGCAGACGCTACCTTCTTTCCTTTTTATTACAAAATTACTAATTCCTCTTTTGTCACCTGTTTTTCCTCATCGACACGGAACGCATTCAATACCGGATTGTCTGCTTCCATCAACGATAAAATCAGATAATTTGCCTTGGAATCATAGGCAAGCCGTTTGTCCTCTTCCGACGGTCTCGACGGAGACTCCGGATGGGAGTGGAAATTGCCAAGCGGCACATAGCCATTTTTACGCATATCTTTGACTGCCGCAAGCTGCTCTTTCGGATCCATGGAAAAATGCTCATTGCTCTCATCAATGTTTGTCAGAAGATAAACCTTTTTCACATACTGTTTTTCTCCTTCCACAACACCGCCAATCAAACCACAGGCTTCGTTTGGAAGACCTTCTTTGCAGTGAGCTAACATTTTTTCATAATCACTTTTTGTCAAAAATAACATATCCTTTTCTTCCTTTCCGCCTACTTTCCGTCACACTCTACCTGCTCGTAATCAATTAACTCCGTAATTGTCGGATGATCACCGCAGACTGCGCAGGTGCCATTTGCCTTTGGCAGTTTAATCGTGTGAAATTCCATCTTAAGGGCATCATAAGTCAAAAGTTTTCCGGTCAGCAAATCACCAACACCAATCAGATACTTAATTGCTTCCATTGCCTGCAAACTTCCGATAACACCGCCCATAGCGCCGATAACACCGGCCTGTTTACAGGTCGGAACAGCATCCTTCGGAGGCGGATCCTTGAAGACACAGCGATAGCATGGTCCTTCTCCCGGAACATAGGTCATAAGCTGGCCCTTAAAGCGGATGATTCCTGCATGAGAAAATGGTTTCTTTGCCATTACGCAGGCATCGTTAATCAAAAATTTCGCTGGGAAGTTATCTGTACCATCAATGATAAAATCATAATCCGCAATCAAATCCATAATATTTTCCGATGTTACAAACTCGCGGTATGTATTTACTACCACATCACTGTTCATCGCATTCATCGTCTCTTTTGCCGATTTTACTTTTGCCTTGCCGACATCTGCCGTGCCATGAATAATCTGACGCTGCAAGTTCGACAAATCTACCTCATCCGCATCGACAATACCAATGGTTCCAACACCGGCTGCTGCCAGATACATTGCTGCCGGAGCACCAAGTCCGCCGGCTCCAATAATGAGGACTTTGCCATTTAACAGCTTTTTCTGTCCTTTCACGCCTACTTCCTGCAAAATAATATGCCGGGAATAGCGCTCCATCTGCTCATTTGTAAACGCCATTAATTTGCGCCTCCTCCCATGAAATAAAGAAATTCTACGACATCATTTTCTTTGAGTGCCGTTGTAGCAAAATCTGTGCTTTCCACAAATTCATCGTTTACTGTTACCGTTACATAATCCGGGTTTTCCACTTTCTCAACCTCAATGAGTTTTGCGATTGTCAAACCCTCATCGTATGTTTTCTTTTCTCCAGCTACGGTTACAACCATTTTCATATCCTCCTTTATAAAACTTCTTCTACAGCTTCTTCTAACTCTTTCCGCTTTACAAGACCGCGGATTCGATTTACTTCTTTTCCCTCTTTGAAAAACAAAAGGGTTGGGGAAGCTGCTACTTCATATTTTTGTGCCAGTTCGGCATCAAAATTCACATTTACTTTGACGACGATAAGTTTATCCTCGTAGTCATCTTCAATTCCGCCCAAAACCGGCGATAATTGTTTACATGGAATACAGCTATCCGAATAAAATTCAACGATAACCGGAAGAGACGCCTTAAGAACTTCGGCTTCAAACTCTTCTGCATTCACTCGCTTTGCCATGTCCCGCCTCCTATTCTTCTACCTTTTTAACAATCAAATCATAGGTGCCATTTTCGTTGTCAATCAATTTCAGAACCTGCTGTCCTTCTTCCTTAAAACTTCTTGGCACATTCTGAACCGGTTCTCCATCATTCATCGTAACCGCTAACACCTGTCCGATTTCCAACTCTTCCATTGCCACTTTTGCCTTTACAAATGTCATCGGGCAGACAACATCTGTAATATCTACTCTTTCATCTACTTCAAACTCAGCCATGATATGCCTCCTTCATCTTTTCTATAAATTTATCTTCGCCAACTCTCTCGATTGTGAATCGGAAACGTTCGCTTGGATTTGCGTTATCATCAAAAAACTGAATTGCTGCGTCTGTTACACGGAACAAATCTTCCTCAGATTCAATCACCGGCAAAATTTCCTCGCCCTTGTAAATTCGGTTGCCAAACAGTCCGCCAAATGATACGAGATAACCGCTTTTTGCATCCCATGCATCCGTCGGACATGCTTTCACGCAGCGTCCACAGTAATTACATTTACTCTCATCAACTTTTATTTTATTATCCTCAAGAGTAATCGCATCGGTACGGCATGCTTTAACACAGACACCACAGGAAATGCAGGCCTCTTCTTTCCACTGCACCTTTGTTGCGCCTTTGATACCAACATCATTTTCCTCTGCTTTTAAGCAGTTGTTCTGGCATCCGGTTACACCGAATTTAAACTTATGAGGAAGCTCTCTGGCGAAATATCTCTCATCCAGTTTTTTTGCAATATCATATGTGTCAATGTTGCCGCTTGGACAAATCTGATTTCCCTGACAGGAAGTAATCGTACGAACACGTGGTCCGCACACACCCGGCTTACAGCCGCCCTTTGCCAAATCTTCTTTTACGGCATCAATATCATCTAATTTGATAAATGGAATTTCCACGCTCTGACGGGAAGTCAGGTGAACATGTCCATCCCCATACTTGTCTGCTACTTCCGCAATTGTTTTCAAATTCTCTGCGGTTAAGTTTCCTCCTACGACTGCCAATCGAAGAGAAAAACAATTTTTTTGTTTCTGGCGCATAAATCCGCCCTTTTTCAGTGTACTGTAGTCTACTGCCATTTTCTTATCCTCCTGCTCTTTCTACTTGAGTGCGTGCTCAAAATCTTCGATTAAATCCTCCACATCTTCAATTCCGACACTAATGCGAATTAAATCATCAAAAACGCCCGCTTCTTCTTTTTCTTTTTGTGTACTGTGTGCATTCAGCGTCGATTCCGGATGAATGATTAACGTTTTTGTATCGCCAATATTCGACACAATTTTCGGTATTGTCAATGTGTTAATCAAATCAAACGCACGCTCTTTGGAGCCAACTCGAATTGTAAGAATTGCTCCATATCCATTTTGCAGAACTTTCTCTGCCTGTGCATGCCATAAACTGTCACTAAGTCCCGGATAATTTACTGTTACATCCGGATACGTGTTTAAAAATTCAGCCAGTTTTTTCGCATTATCGCAGACCCGCTCCATGCGCAGACCCAGAGTTTCCATACCTAAGAGATTATAAAACGCTGTCTGTGGAGACAAACAGGCTCCCGTGTTACGGAACAGACCGTTTCGCAGTTTTGCCGTAAAAGCAAATTTGCCAAACTTCGCATACTCTGCCATGCCCGGATATTTCTCCTTGTCCCAGCGAAAAGCGCCGCTGTCAGTAATCACACCACTGATGGCATCACTGTTGGCATTGATGTATTTCGAGGTCGAATTGACTACAATGTCCGCTCCTTTTTCAATCGGGCGTACTAAATATGCCGTTGCTACCGTGTTATCCATCACAAGCGGCAGATTATGTTTGTGTGCTGTCTCTGCCAGCTTCTCAATGTCCACAACGTCAAGTTTTGGATTACCAATTGTCTCTGCGAAAATCACGCGGGTCTTTTCATTGATGGCGGCTTCCACCGCCTGCTCATCGTGAATATCCACAAATACTGTCTTAATGCCAAATGCCTCAAAATCATGAAACACATCGATGGAACCGCCGTACAAACTCGTACTCGCTAAAATTTCCTCGCCCGCACGGACAACATTTAACAGCGCATTCGTAATCGCTGCCATACCGGATGCACAGGCAACCGATGCAATTCCACCTTCCAATGCCGTCATTTCATTTTCAAAAGCTAAAATCGTCGGATTATTGATTCTCGTATAAGAAAATCCGTTTGCTTTATTATGAAACAACTTTTCATGCTGTTCTGCCGAAGACTGGTAAAAAGCACTGGAATGATAAATCGGAGTCAGTGTAGCACCGGTCTCCTTATCCCCTTTTTCTACCTGATGCAGTAGTGCTGTATTAAATCTCATGGCGTCCTCCTCTAAATGTAATCACCGCGTTTTGCTTCATTACCCAAAAAGACGGACTGCTCACGGATATAATCCGCTGCCCACTTCGCATCTGCGCCCTCGTCAAGCCAGTTACTTAAGTACGATTCACTCTTATTCTGAATGGTATCTGCCTGCTTTTTATCAACTAACAATAATACAACAATACCAGCACGATGTAAATGTTTAATCACACAGTCAATATCATCATTTTTTCCAGGAGCATACAAATATGTATGTCTGCCATCCAGATTCAGAATTTTCTCAATATCTTCCACAAACGCACGGTTTATCTTCTTATCATCTTTTACAAATTCAACTGTAATTGCTTTCTGTCCATTGGTTGCCGCACGCACGGCTCTATCCACACGTCCTTCGTAGACACTGTGCTCTTTTTCATGCACTTCTTCCACGACACCGCAGGCAGAAGTCATATTCGTCACACGGTCAATCAAAATGAATTCACCCATCGTTTTATGATTCTTAAATTCATCGATGACAATGCGGTCTGCCAGTGAAATTTTGCAGCTTGCAATCTCATTTTTGGCAAGATTTTTTACATCCTTTTTCTCACCGGTATTAACATCTACCGCATAAGAAATTTCTGTCACGGAACATGGAATTGTTTTCGTTCCGAGTTTAAAGAAGAAGTTTTTGCCACGGAACAATTCGTCATCGTCCATCCACAAAATCGTAGCAGTCAGAGTCGATGCTGTTTTCACACCGGAATCTACCGTAAGTACACAGCCACGGGAAACATCCACTTCCCTGTCTAACTGAATCGTAACCGGCTGGCCTTTTTTCGCCTCTTTACTTTCTTTATCGCCAACATAAATACTTTTTACTTTTGCCTTTTCATTGCTTGGCAGCGTTGTCAGCTCGTCTCCTACATGAATACTTCCATTTTCTACCTGTCCCTGGAAACCACGGAAGGTATGGTCCGGACGGCACACACGCTGTACCGGCATATAAAATCCTTCTTCATGAGAATCCTCTGCCACATCCACATCTTCCAGATAAGAAAGAAGAGTCGGTCCTTCATACCAGTCAATCGCATCGGATTTCTTTGTTACATTATCCCCTTCCGTTGCGGAAACCGGAATAATCTGAATTGTCTTAAGATTCAACTCACCGGCAAGCTCTTCAATCTGTTTTTCAATTTCATCAAAACGCTCTTTGCTGTAATCAACCAAATCCATTTTGTTGACAGCAAATACAAACGAATTGATTCCCATCAGCGCACAGATTCTCGCATGACGTCTTGTCTGAATCAATACACCCTGTGTGGCATCAATCAAAATAACTGCCAAATCCGCAAAGGAAGCACCAACAGCCATGTTTCTTGTATACTCTTCATGACCCGGCGTATCTGCCACGATAAAACTTCTCTTATCTGTCGTAAAATAGCGGTATGCCACATCAATTGTAATTCCCTGCTCTCTCTCTGCCATCAATCCGTCAAGCAAGAGCGAATAATCAATCGCACCGCCGCGGCTTCCGACTTTACTGTCAAGTTCCAGTGCTTTTTCCTGATCGGCATAAAGAAGTTTTGAATCATACAGGATATGACCGATCAAGGTTGATTTTCCGTCGTCCACGCTTCCGCATGTAATAAATTTTAATAATCCACTCATCTTAGAAATACCCCTCTCTCTTTCTTCTTTCCATACTTCCTGCTGCCTCATTATCAATTACTCGTGTCGTTCTCTCTGACGATACGGCACTAAGTGTCTCATCAATAATTTCATCCAATGTAGTCGCTGTCGACTCGCATCCTCCGGTCAGAGGATAGCATCCCAATGTACGGAAACGTACACTCTTATGCTCAATTTTTTCACCCGGACGTAATTTCATGCGGTCATCATCCACCATAATAATGTTGCCATCGCGGTAAACAACCGGGCGGACTTTTGCAAAATACAAAGAAGGAATCTCAATTTTTTCCCGTCTTATGTACTGCCAGATATCCGTCTCTGTCCAGTTGGAAAGTGGGAACACTCTCACTTCCTGATGCTTCTGAATCTGGGAATTATATAATTTCCACATCTCCGGACGCTGGTTTTTCGGATCCCAGGCATGATGCTCATTTCGAAAAGAAAAGATTCTCTCTTTCGCACGGGACTTTTCTTCATCTCTTCGTCCGCCGCCAAACGCTGCGGTAAAACCATATTTATCAAGCGCCTGTTTCAATGCCTGTGTCTTCATGATATCAGTGTAAGCAGAACCATGGTCAAATGGATTAATGCCCTGCTTTACTCCTTCCTCATTAATATATTCAAGCATTTCAATGCCAAGTTCTTTCGCTCTTCTGTCGCGGAACTCAATCATTTCTTTAAATTTCCATGTCGTGTTTACGTGCAAAAACGGAAATGGCGGTTTCTCCGGATAAAAAGCTTTCATTGCCAAATGTAACATAACCGAACTGTCTTTTCCAATCGAATACAGCATAACCGGTTTTTCACATTCCGCCGCAACTTCGCGAATGATATAAATTGCCTCTGCCTCCAGTTCATCCAGATGTGATAATTCACTCATATCGTTTTCCTTCCTTTCTTTTCTCCTCGTTAATATTTGTTGGACTCTTTCGTATTTAGAA
This sequence comes from uncultured Eubacterium sp., assembly GCA_934322085.1. Taxonomy (GTDB): domain Bacteria; phylum Bacillota; class Clostridia; order Lachnospirales; family Lachnospiraceae; genus Eubacterium_F. Next base: position 53,782 of record CAKRGF010000004.1, on the reverse strand, counting down.
CAATCTGCTCGGTTTCGCCATCCTGTCTGTGTATCTGCCAGTACAGCTTGTCTCCTTTTTTGTCGACTGTCATTTTGCTTCCCATACCGCCGATATCGGCTCCTAAGTAGAGGGAAATCGCACCGAAGTGACATTCTTTCACACAAGAGGAACATCCCCAGCAGTCCTTCGGGTACTTGATATAGGCTTTCCCTGCCTCATTCATTTTGATAAGGCTTCCCGGACATACCTGCTCGCAGGCTTTACAGCCTTTGCAGAGCGCCTGATTCATCGTGATGCTCATAATGCTCCTCCCTTCCAACTAATTTGCGGGTAAATACGGTGATTTTGCCATCTTCCATTCTGGAATTAACATACTTTAACCAGTCACCGCTCTTTTTAGGATAATCTAAATTTTCATCAAAACTGTGCCATCTTGTTTCTTTTCTTGCAAAAAGATGAGCAATTACCGATTTGCACACGGTAAGACGTTCTTTCAATTCATACACAAACATCAACTCATGCATATCACCGGCGTTTACATTTTCGGCAAGTTTTTCTATTTTTTCAATTTTTTCTTTCGCAAGCGCAAGCTGTTTTTCATTGAATTGATAATGAGTGGAAATACCTCCGGCATACTCATCCATTACCTTCTGCATTGCCTCTTCCAGTGCTTCCGTCTCATACATACCGCCTTCATTTGATAAGTAGCGGTTGTACTCCGTAATCTTTGCATCGAGAGCTTTTTTCTCTGCACTCTCATCAGATGCCTTCTCTTTATCTCTTTCCTCATTCAATTGAGAAACCATTTTCTTAGCTGCGATTTCGCCTTCAACCATCGCACCGGTCACATATTTCTGCGGGCATCCGCCTGCCACATCTCCTGCAGCAAACAAACCGTGAATCGTAGTCTCTCTGTCGGTATCAACCCAGTAACCGCTCGCTGTATGGCCACCGACAATATAAGGCTCAGTGCCCTCGATTTCAACATTCTGCTCACTCGGATTTTTGCCCGATTCAAGCCATTTGAGCGTCTGGCTCGGTGCCATGTTTAAGTACGCTTTTTTCAGCGACTCATCCTGCTCTTGGGTAATGCCCTCTGTTCTCAGATAACACGGTCCGCGTCCCTCTAAGTTTTCCATCACCGTGCCGTAGACACGCTCCGATGTAGTCAGACCGTATTTATCTTCGTACACCTCTCCTTTGGCATTCACCTGCTTCGCACCAACACCCTGAGCAATCGTTCCGGTCGGTGCAATTGTATCTTTACAGCGAAGTGCGATAAAACGCATTTCAAATGTTGTCATTTCTGCTCCGGCGCGAATTCCCATCGCATAACCGGCTCCGGTATTAAACGGCGGATACCACATTTTGTGGCGGGAAAATCCCGGATTATTCGGCCGGTACAATCCTGCCGCACCGCCAGTCGCACAGAGCACTTTCTTTGCCCGTATTTCATAGGCAGTGCCCCCTTCAATCGAAAAGCCAAAGGCTCCCTTGATTTCATTCTCCTCCACAATATAATCGGTAATGTTAATCCGGTTTAAAATTGTGACATCCTCTAACTCTTCTACCGCCTTTGCCAAAAGCGGCTTCATATTTTCTCCATTTATTTTTATGTTGCGGTTTCCTCTGGCAACATAGTTTCCATTTTCATCTTTTAAAATAACAAGTCCTAAGTTCTCCATTTTATGTGTCACACGGTTTAGCCCTTCGGACATCGTCATAAGCAAATCTTCTCTCACAATGCCGTCCGCATCTTTTTTTGCGTATTCCACATAATCTTCCGGCTTTCTTCCATCCACAATGTAAGCATTAATGGCATTGACGCCGGCTGCCAGACAGCCGCTTCGTTTGATATTTGCTTTTTCCGCAATGACAATCGAATAATCGGACTGTTCACGAATCGTAAGTGCCGCATAGCACCCTGCCGTTCCGCCGCCAATAATAAGAATGTCCGTATGCAATATCTTTTTGTTCTCAATCTGCATGGTGTATCCTCCCCGTTAAATGTAAAATACATCTTCTCTTTCCTGCATCTCTTTATTTTCCATCAAATAAGTCTGCTTCGAATCAAAGATATACAATCGGTAAATCAATACATGAACCGTCTCGCCAACCGAAACAAAATCTTTTTCCAAAGAACGTTCTCCAACAACCAAAATACCATTGATGTCCACTGTAACATCCATTCGGTTTCCCCGGAACACGACATCCGTTACCACACCGGTTTCAGCGGCACTGATATAGCGGTCCAGCTTTCCGCTCTTTGAGATTTTCACAAATTCCGGACGAATGACCGCCTGATTGGCATTTTCAATCCGCTCGAAACCTTTTAATTTATCATAATCCTCAACAACCGAAGACCTGCCGATAAATCTTGCTACAAACGGTGTTGCCGGACTTTTATAAATTTCAACCGGCGTTCCCATCTGCTCAATCGTTCCATGATTGGTAATAATGATTTCGTCTGCAACCTCGACCGCTTCCTCCTGGTCATGGGTGACAAAAATACTTGTAATACCAAGTTTTACAACCATCTCCTTCAACCACGAGCGAAGTTCGGTACGCACTTTCGCATCAATCGCAGCAAACGGCTCATCCAGTAAGAGAACTCTTGGATTTGGTGCTAGCGCTCTCGCAAAAGCAACTCTTTGTCTCTGTCCGCCGGACAACTGATTCGGATACCGTTTTTCCATCCCTGACAAACCGGTCATCGCCAACAATTCCGTAACCCGTTCCTTAATCTGCTTTTTCGGCATCTTCTGAAGCACCAGTCCAAATGCCACATTATCGTATACCGTCATATAACGGAACAGCGCATAATTCTGAAAGACAAAACCAATCCCACGCTTGGCAGCCGGTACATCATTCACCCGCTTGCCATCAATGTAAATATCTCCTTCATTCGGATTCTCAAGTCCTGCAATCATCCGCAGTAAAGTTGTCTTTCCGCTGCCGGACGGGCCTAACAGGGCAACTAACTTTCCTTTTTCCACACCAAGACTTACATGGTCAGAAGCAAGAAAATCACCATATTTTTTTACAATGTTTTTCATTTCTACATACATACTTTTTTCTCCTTACCATCTCGGTGTTCTAATACATTTCTCACAAACAATATGACGATTGCGATAATCACTAGCAGTGACGATACCGCAAACGATGCTGTTACAGATGTGTCGGTTCCCGACATATATAACGCATCGATTTCAAGCGGAAGGGTAAAGGTTTCGCCCCTCGTTTTCGACAACGCGTTTACCGCGCCAAACTCACCAAGTGCTCTCGCCGCACATAAAATGATACCATAAATCAGTCCCCATTTCATCTGTGGAAGTGTAATTTTACGAAAAATCGTAAAACCTTTGGCGCCCATCAGAGCCGCCGCTTCTTCCTCATCTTTGCCCTGTGCATTCAGCACCGGAAGAATCTCTCTCGATACAAACGGGAAGGTAACAAAAATCGTTGCGAGAACAACACCCGGTATTGCAAATGTAATTCGGATATTCGTACCAAAGAACTGGTTAAACGCCCGAATCACCGGATAAAACCATCCCAGTCTTCCAAATGTCATCAGATAAGAAAGTCCTACAATAACCGGAGAAATAGAAAATGGTATATCAATCAGCGTCGCTAAAATCTGTTTGCCCCGGAACGAAAACTTCGTCAATAGCCACGCCGCGCAAATTCCAAAAAAGGTATTTACCAAAACCGCAATCACCGTCGCCAACAAAGTAACAAGCAGAGCACTTACCACATACGGTGATGAAATCGCCTGCACGTAAAACCCGATTCCTTCTTTCAGCGAATTGACAAGAACCGAAAGAAGCGGTGCTGCAAGCATGAGCAGAAGAAATAAAAGGGTAATCGTGATTAAAATAATTTTTGTTGTTTTCTTTCGTCGTTCCATCCTTTTTTCCTCCTATAACAGATTTGTTCTTGCCGCCTGTCGTGCCTGTACGATATTGACAAACAATAATAATACGAATGACAGCACTAACATCACAAGGGCAATCGCCGTCGCACTCTCATAATCAATGTAACTTAATTTCTGCATAATTACATAGGAAACAACCTGTGTTTTTTCTTTTGCACTGTTGCCCGATATGTAAATGACACTGCCGTATTCACCAATTCCTCTGGCAAGTGCCAGACCAAATCCGGTTAAAATCGCAGGTCTTAGTTCCGGTAAAATCACACGTCTGAATGTTTTCGATGGGCTTGCACCTAACATATAAGCCGCTTCTTCATACTGTCCATCCAGTTTTTCAAGAACCGGCTGTACCGCCCGGATTACAAAGGGAAGTCCGACAAACACAAGTGCGATAACCAATCCGGCTTTCGTATAAGTCACCTTAATTCCAATACCTGCTAACATTTTTCCAAAAAATCCGGTTTCCGAATATAATTTAGAAAGTGTAATTCCGGCTACGGCTGTCGGCAGTGCAAAGGGAAGTTCAATCAGCCCGTCCACAATCCGCTTGCCCGGAAAATCATATTTTACTAAAGTCCATGCCACGATAACGCCGAACACCGTATTGATTCCTGCCGCCACAAGTGAACAGCCAATACTTGTTAAAAAAGCATTTCTTACATTTGATTTCCAAAGAAGAGTGAAAAATTCTCCCGGCGAAATGTTCAAGGAATACACAAGCACCGAAGCCAGCGGAATCAGCACAATCAGGGAAAGCATTAACACGACAATTCCAAATGTGCAGCAAAATCCGGGAATCACTCTTGCTTTTTTCACTCTCTTTTGTCTTACCGTATTCCTCATCCGAAAAACTCCTCTTCTAATAGTTGTAAATCTCATCAAACATGGCATCATCATCAAAATATTTCTGATATGCTTTCTCCCAGCCGCCAAAATCGTCAATCGTCCATAATTTTATAGACAAATCAAACTCATTTCCAAATTCCTGCATAATTTCCTTGTCGGTTGGGCGGTATCCGCTTTTTCCAATCAACCGCTGTGCCTGTTTCGTATAAAGAAAATCCAAATACCGTTTACTCACTTCTTCTGAGCCATTTGCTTTTGCATTATCATCCACAATCGCAACACTTGGCTGCGCCAGAATACTGACAGACGGATTTACAATTTCATACTTGCCGCCGTAGGATTTCATAGTTACAATCGCTTCATTTTCCCATGCAATCAGCACATCGCCTTTACCGTTTTCCACAAAGGTCGTTGTCGCACCCCTGGCACCGGAATCCATAACCGATACATTGTGATACAACTGCCTCATAAATTCTTTCTGCTTGTTCTCATCGCTCCATTTGGTCTTTGCATAACCAAGAGCTGCTAAGAAGTTCCAGCAGGCACCGCCGCTGCTTTTCGGATCCGGTGTAATAACATCCACACCTTCCCGCGTCAAATCATCCCAGTCATGAATCTGCTTTGGATTTCCTTTTCGCACTAACAGCACAATGGTCGATGTATAAGGGGCAGAGGATTTCGGAAATTCTTTAATCCATCCGGCATCAATCAGCCCCGTCTTCTCAATCAGGGAAATGTCATGTTCTAATGCGAGTGTAACGACATCTGCGTTACACCCTTCCACAACGGATCTCGCCTGACTGCCGGAGCCGCCATGCGACTGTATCACCTGAACTTCCTTGTTATAAGTCTTCTTATAATACTCTTCAAACATCGTATTATAAGATTCATAAAATTCTCTTGTCGGGTCATACGAAACATTTGTTATCGTGATAACATTCGACTTCGTTCCACAGCCGCTAAGGATAAGCACAAGTACCAGAAAAAGAAGGACACTCTTCTTTCTTTTTCTCATCGCCTGCTCCTTTACTCTTCTACTACAAACAAAGAAGTGGACAAATATCTCTCACCGGTATCCGGCAGTAAAACAACAATATTTTTTCCTGCATTTTCTTTGCGTTTTGCTAACTGTGTAGCTGCATAAAGTGCTGCACCGGAAGAAATTCCAACTAACAATCCATCACTCTTTGCTACTTTTCTTGATGTTTCAAAAGCATCATCATTTTCAACCGGAATAATTTCATCCAAAACATCTTTATCCAAAACATCCGGTACAAATCCGGCTCCAATTCCCTGAATTTTATGTGGTCCAGGCTTTCCGCCGGACAATACCGGTGAGCCGGCAGGCTCAACAGCCACAACTTTTACATCCGGATTTGCTTCTTTTAATCCCTGTCCGGTTCCGGTAACCGTTCCGCCGGTTCCAACTGCCGATACAAAAATATCAACTTTGCCATCGGTGTCTTTCAAAATTTCCTGTGCGGTTGTCTTTTTATGAATTGCCGGATTTGATTCATTTTCAAACTGCTGTGGAATAAATGCATTTCCATATTCCTCTTTCAGCTCTTCCGCCTTTTTAATCGCACCTTTCATACCATCGCGTCCCGGTGTAAGAACAATTTCAGCACCTAACGCCGATACAATCTTGCGTCTCTCTACACTCATGGTATCCGGCATCGTAAGAATCAGGTGTAATCCCTTTGCCGCTGTTACAAACGCAAGTCCGATTCCTGTATTACCGCTTGTTGGCTCAATAATCACGGTATCTGAATTAATTTTTCCATCCGCAATTCCCTGCTCAATCATCGCATAAGCCACACGGTCTTTTACACTTCCTAATGGGTTAAAATACTCCAATTTCACAATCAGATTTGCCTCTAACTCATTTTCCTTTTCATAATTTGTCAACTCCAGCAATGGAGTATTTCCGATTAATTCTGTCAACTGTTTTGCAATCTTAGCCATCGCTTTCACCGTCCTTTTCCTACTATTCACGTAGGGTTTATATAATTTAACTCTGCCTATCATATCACCTATTCCCTACTAAGTCAATAGGATTTGTAAAGTTTTTTAAAAAAGTTCAGCCCATAAAAAGGAACCAACCGTGCATGTGTGCTCGCACACAATGCGCGGTTGGTTCCTTTTTATGGGCTGAGCGCCCGATTATGAGCAAAGTAGCTGCAGTTTTTCCAAAAAGACTACTTCTTCAAAAGCAATAATGTTCCTGCCACCAAAAGCACCAGCCCCACTCCTGATTTTTTGGTAAGTTTCTCGCCAAACACAAAATACGAGAAAAAAATCGTAACCAGAATACTTAATTTATCAATCGGCACAACGACACTTGCAGGCCCTGTTTGCAGCGCACGGAAATAACAGAGCCACGACGCTCCGGTTGCCACACCAGACAACACAAGAAACACCCCATTTTTTCTGCCAATTCCATGAATTGTTTTCTGTTTTCCGGTTGCAAATACAACAACCCACGCCATTACAAGAACAACAGCGGTGCGGATTGCCGTTCCCAAATTTGAATCGACATCCTGCATGCCAACCTTTGCCAAAATCGAAGTCAGACTGGCAAACACCGCCGACAGCAGGGCATATAAAAGCCACGTCTTTTTTGTTTTCTTTCCCGTTTCTGCTTCCTTCTTTTGAATCATCAGATACGTTCCGGCTCCCATCAAAATCATTGCACAAATTTGAACCGCTCCAACGGTCTCTCCCAAAAATAAGAACGCAAGAATCATTGTCAAAATCGTACTGGATTTATCAATCGGTGTAACCCGGTTCACATCTCCAATCTGAAGCGCATGAAAATAGCAGAGCCACGATGCCCCGGTTGCTACGCCGGATAACACAAGAAACGTAATGGTCTTTCCGGATAAATGAAAAATTCCATCTTGCACTCCCATGACAAAAACCAATACCCACGAAAAAATTAATACCACAATCGTTCGGATGGCAGTTGCCACATTCGAATCAATATTTTCAATTCCACACTTTGCAAGAATCGCTGTAAGCCCTGCAAAGAGAGCAGACAAAAAAGCAAATAATAGCCACATCATTTTACGCCCATTTCCTTCCAAGCACGCGTTTTTTCACAATTTCGTATGCAATCATCATAATCGAACCTGTAACAACCCATGAAATTGGGTAAATAATAAGCAAAACCCAAAATTCATGAACCATCTTACACGCTGTTGCAATCCAAATCAGCCGCAGCACGCAGGAACCTAAAAATGTAATTAACGCAGGCGTCAAAGAACGTCCAAGCCCTCTCATTGCTCCCGCGCTGATTTCATACACGGATGTTAAGCACTCTAACGTTGTCGCAATGACAATTCGCTGTTTGGCATACAAAAGAACTGCCGGATCTGTTGTATAAATCTGCAGGAAAAAGTTTCGCCACACGACAAACACCAGTGACAGCAGACCACAACACACAAGTGATAATGCCATCGCCGTATGGAAAATTTTCCGGCACCGTTTCGGCTCACCGGCACCAAAGTTCTGACTTGTAAAGGTCACGGTTGCCTGTCCAAATGCATTGACAACAAAATAAGCCAAAAATTCGTAATTCAATGCCGCCGCAGAACCTGCAATGGCATCCGACCCAAAACTGTTAATTGCACTCTGGATACACACATTGGCAATGGAAAACATCATTCCCTGAAGCCCTGCCGGAATCCCGATAACTAATATTTTTTTCAATTCTTTTGGTACAATTTTTAACTGTTTTCTATCAATGCGGATAACCGATGTTTCATGCATCAAAATGTACATTACTATGCTGGCACTCGTCAGATTGGATATCACGGTTGCAATCGCAACCCCGGCAACGCTCATCTGAAACACAATCACAAGCAGCAAATTCAATCCGGTATTAATAATTCCTGCCGCAATCAAACTGTACAGCGGTCTCTTACTGTCACCAATACTTCGCAGAATCGATGAACCAAAATCGTAAAGCATGATAAATGGCATTCCCAGTAAATAAATTCGCAAATACTGTACCGCCAAATCAAGCACATCATCCGGTGTTCCCATCAGCGTAAGTACGGGCTTTGCAATTAGTTGTCCGAATATCATAACAAAAACGCCGCTGATAAGTGCCACAACAATCGCTGTATGAACAGCCGCCTGCACATTTTCCTCCGACTTCTGACCGATATATTTTGCAATGACAACATTGGCTCCCAAAGAAATTCCAATAAATAAATTTATCATCAAAGAAATCAATGAGCCATTGCTTCCCACTGCCGCCAGTGCTTCACTGCTCGCAAACCGACCGACAACGGCTGTATCCACCGAGTTAAACAACTGCTGTAACATACTGCTTGCTGCTAACGGAAGCGCAAACAATAAAATTTTATTCCAGATAGTTCCCTGCGTCATATCCATGCCGGCTTTTTTTCCTGCACTCATGCCTTAGCGCCCCCATTTTCCTCACCCGGAAATTCGTACTGCAAAATCGCACAGTTATCCACACCAAATGCCGCATATTCTTCATTTGTCATTTCATAGAAATAAGACTGCACCACTCTTGCAATTCCGTTGTGCGCCACTAAAATACAAGTCTTGCCGGACGCTTTCACCTCATCTAGCAGGTTGTACACACGCTGCGCCAGCTGAAGCATCGACTCACCGCCTTCATATCGTTCAACAAACTGTTTTTTTGCCTCACGAAACTTGGCACCATCTCTTGCGGTCGATTCATACTTTCCGAAATTCTGCTCCTTTAAGCGCATTTCCTCTTTTGCCGGAATCCCGGTTATTTCTGAAATATGTAATGCGGTATCTTTCGCCCGCACCAGCGGAGAATATAAAATCACATCCGCCTCTATCTTTTTTTCTAAAATCTTCTTTCCTGTCTCAATCGCCTGCTCATGTCCAAGAGCAGTAAGTTCTATATCTGTTGCGCCGCAGATTTTATTTTCCACGTTCCACACGGTCTGTCCATGGCGCACGAAATAAACACTCTTCATGTTGTTCCCTTCTTTTCTCATATTCTCTTATTCATTTAAGCACACAAAGTTGACATTTTCAAGACGTTTTCAGTTATTTTCCTCCCGTGCTAACAATTTTTTATACGTCAAATCCATCCCCAGTGCGCCAAGCGGTGCGGTTATTAAAATCGCCAAAACCGCTACCGATAAAATCATCTTTCCACAGCCTAATCCTGCAGCAAGCGGCACCGAACCAATCGCCGCCTGAACCGTCGCTTTTGGCAAATATGAAATGGCACAAAACAGTCTTTCTTTCCATGACAACCCAGTACCCAAAACGCACACAAACACACCTGCCATACGAAATATCAGTGAAAGGAAAATTACCAGCACAGCAAATCCGCCGGCAGCCGCCGTGTAGCGTAAATCGACCGCTGCTCCAACTAACACAAATAAAATAACTTCTGCCGCAATCCACAGTTTTCCAAATTTCTCCGACAGCCGCTTAGATACTGCAGGAATACATTTGGCCTTAAGCACACACGCCATACTCACAACTGCTAAAAGTCCTGACACGGCAACTTTTCCGTCAAGCCATCCCTCCACTGCTGTCAGAAGAAACGATACGCCAAGTACAAGAATAACTTTTGTACTATTTCTCACATGATTTTGATGTTTATATGCCGTTTCAAAAAAACGATACAAAACGTAGCCAATTACCGCTCCCAAAAGGATTCCAAGAAGAATTGAAACCGGCACATTTACAAACCTTAACAAGCTTACTTTTGCCCCCTGCGCCATTCCCAAAAAGGTTGTAAACAAAACAATGACAAAAATATCATCACACGATGCCCCCGCCATAATCATCTGCGGAATGGACTGTTTTGTTCCATACTTTTCTTCCATAAACTGCACCATGCGGGGCACAACAACCGCCGGTGAAACCGCAGCAAGCACTGCCCCCATCACCGCAGCATCAATCCGTGAAATTCCAAAAAAGACTGGTGCAAACAGCACATATCCAATAATCTCAAATGATGCCGGCACAAAAGCCAGTAAAATTGCCGGTCTTCCCACCTTTTTTAAGTCATTTAGATTTAACGATAAGCCAGCCTTAAGCAAAATGATAATCAATGCCATCTTGCGGAGTTCTGCAGAAATTGACAAAATAGATGAATCCAGAAAATCCAGCACATATGGTCCCAGCACCATTCCGGTCACAAGCATTCCAATAATGCGTGGAAGTTTTAATTTCTGGCATATCGCCGCCATACAAAGTCCTACTAAAAAAATCAGTGCTAATGATGTCAACATATTTTTTCCTCCTTGATTAGGTTTGTTCTCTGTTTTTTTCAATTTCCGTAATTTGTGTTTGGCTTGGTTGCCCTTTGTGTGCCGCTTTCGCTTAACAAATACGCAGGGGTATCGGCAGGTAGAAAACACCTGCCAGATACCCGCGTATTAGTAGCACACAAAAACCAAACAATCGGAACACAAATTACTAGAATCCTGAAAAGCCTCAGCAACACGCCATGAAGTGTTAGTTATTAAAAAACTTAGTTTTGAATGATTCATATACCACAAATAAAATATTCTTTTCTAATTTTATTAGATTCCAGTAATTCAGTAAAAAAACTTTGTGACGAGTGGGTTTTGAGTACGTCGGTTTGTGGCACTGGTAGTTTCAGTGCCCATACCGCTACGTACTCAACGAGCGAGAGCGGCGCAAGAGGTTCGGGGAACCTCTGACCTGCGCGGACCGGAGTGGAACGTAGAACCACGAGACGCAAAGTTTTTCTACTGAATTACGGAAACTAAAAATCCCCCTACCCCATTTTCATTATTACTCTTTGTGACAAAATCTGCGGCTGCCAAAACCTCCGGCTCTGCATTTGCCATGGCGACACCGATTCCTGCCATTTTTATCATGTCCAAATCATTGCCGCTATCACCAAACACCATCATTTCTTCTGGATTAATTCCAAGTTTTTTCCCAAGATACAGAAGTCCGCTCGCTTTCGAAACGCCCTTTTTGGTAACCTCAATATTTTTCATGCCACCGGAAACTGCATTCACATCCGGATATTTTTTAAGAACCTCCCAGACCGCATCGTAATCAATGCGGTGACCGTCCTCATCATAAGCAAAGTTAATTGTCAGTTTCTCAACATCTTCGCCTCGCTCACGCAAGTAGTCCACCTGGCTTTCTACCACCTGCCGTGAAGACAAAATATAATCACGGATTTCTTTCGACAACCGCATCTTTGGCAAAAGGTCACGTTTTCTCTTTGTCATAAGCGCACCGCCCTTTAAAAAGGTATCTGCCATCACATCATATGCCTCCACTTCGGCAAGCATTGGCAGATAGGCAGATAACGGAATTGCATCCTCATAAAGACAGGTTTTAGAATCCCTTTCGTAAATGCCGGCACCATTTGTCGTCAGAACATATCGTACCCCCTCTAAATGATATATTTCATCCGAAATACCACAAAATGGCCGCCCGGTCGCAGGCACAATTTCAATACCGGCGCAGGCCGCCTGTTCAAGCGCTTCTTTTGTTTCTTTTAAAATCTTTTTCTCATCATTTAAAACCGTTCCATCCATATCAAAAGCAATCAAGCGAATCATATACCATTCTCCTTTGTGAGATAAATTGTAAGGAAAATGCTACCATACTCCGCATTAAATTGCAAATTTCAATTTTTTCTTATCAAATAGAAAAGAAGGATTTTGACATTCTTTCAAAAGTTTGTCAAAATCCTTCTTCATTTGGAATCAAATCAAGCTATTTTTTTAGTATCACTGCTTTAATGATAAATCCAGCACTATCACATGCATTTCCAAATATTTTAAATTGATATAAATCTTTTGTCTTGTCTAACGGTATCTCCACCTCGTGAGCATCCGGTGCAAATGCTTCACTCACAGTTGCCCATTTAATATTTACATCCGTTGACTTGTTATCTGTGTAACGAGACGCGTAACCAAATTTGTCCTGATCGGTCAGACGATCGTATTTAATAATGATTGATGAAAACTTCGTATCGGACAAATCCCCTGGCATATTCAGGAATGCATCCGGATATTCACCATCATATGTTATGGTAGCCGTCTTAGCATTTGTATCTACAGACACCTCCGTGCCATTTCCCTTTCCAACGGTTTCTTCCGTTAATGGAAGCGTATATTCTGTTTTATCCGCATTCCAACCGTAAGTTACCTCAATTGGTGCTGTGGTAGGAAGCGCTGACGGTTTTGGTGTCGCTGTCGGTGCAGTTGCTCCTGCCTCGCGTTTTAACACAACCGACTTAATAATTAATTTGGCATCTTTTAAATTCGAAGCTGCAAAAATCTTTATTTTTGCAAATTTCTTTGTGAAATCTAATTCAATTGTCTTTGTTGTCTCACCTGATGCAAATGGACTTGAACCCGGCCATATGACTCCCTCATCACCTTTCGATGTTGCATATCGAATCGCTGCACCAAAATCAGCATCTGTGGCCTGATTCTCATAGGTTATCTCTACTGTCTGGAATTGATTATCCGTAATTTCTGCCGGCAAGTTTACCCAAACACCCGGATACTGACCATTATATACCAGAGAAGCTGTTCCATTATATTGGTCTACTTCTGCTACTGCACCGCCTTCTGCAACAATATTTTCCTCTGTAATCGGAACAGCGTATTCCGTTTTATCCGCATTCCATCCTACTTTTACATTTGGATTCATTGTTGGAACTGGTTCTACCGTTGGTCTTGCAGAAAGGTCCGGAAGTTCTGGATTTGTTTTTTCTGAAAATGCCCAGGAAGCCACATTATAGCCTGTTCCTCGGAACACAAAATACACATCATGAACACCTTTCACTTCACGATCAACATTTGCCGTGCTGAATGCATACAAGCCCTTGGTATCTCCCAATGTAATGGTTGCAATTCTGTTTTTTGCAGCTGTAGGAGCATCCAAATATACCTCAATCTGACCTTCTCCTGATGTTGCTGCAATTTCTGCGCTAATTGTTTTCAATCCATTGGTTCCAAAATCAACGCCACTAATCTTAGTCCAGTCACCGGTATCAATCTGATCTAGTACCATCGGTGATCCATTATATGATTTTACAACAGTACGATCATCTCGCAAAGATTTCACTCCTGCACTCTTAGCACTTGTTGTTGCATTAATATATTTAACCGTGCCATCCGCATTCTTATATGGATTCACATTTTCAATCTGTTTTGCACCCTCATAGGAAGGCTCAATCGTAATCTTATCATTCTTTGTATCAATATCAATTTCATTTACATGTAAATTTCGATATTGTTTGCTATCACGATATAATGTATTGCTAAGCACAGTTGAATGATAAAAGATGTAATTATGTCCTTTGAAATTCTGCATATGATGATGATTGTTATAAGTCTCACCATACAATTTACTTGGATTATCTAAAATAGTACCAAGATAATTATGTTCTACATTTTCTTCATCCGTAAACTTGGTTTTTCCAATTTTATCTGGGAAAAAGCAGATATTCATAGGATCCGAAGATACGTATGCCGCAATCTGAACGGCTCCAACATATGGCGTATCTTCTTTTACATCCCAGTTCGTACAGTAGGAATAAATGTATTTACCGTCAATCTGGTTAATTTCTCCATCTTCAAAGAAGCAGAATGTATCCAAGGTCTTTGGTATACCATCCGGAGAAACAATTCCTGTGCCTTTTTCAAATTTTAATTTGCACACACGACCGGTCTGAACATATTTTTCTTCGTCATTTCCACCACCAAAATAAATATATGCATTCCCCTTGTCATCTGCAAGAACTGCCGGGTCAAAACACCATTTTACTCCCTCGCATCCTTCTGACTTTGAGGTAAACATTTTCTGTCCTAAATCATCATGCCATGGACCAACCGGTGAATCACCACGAACATATCCTATTCCTCCGCCATCGGTATAAAAGATATAATATTCATCCTCACCATCTCCATCGCCATCGATTTTGAGAGCTGATGGAGCCCATGCCTTTGTTGTCCAGCCATTCTTTTCCTTTTTCTTAGCAGAAGCTGTACTTGGCAAATTATTCAAATTTGTATTATCCATCGTCCCTTCATCGGTCCAGTTCACCATGTCAGAAGTAGAAAGGATACTGAGTGAATTATTAGAATAAGAATTTGCAGCCAATTTACCGTCCGCATAATCAAATCCTTCATTTGTTCCGTATACATAAAGTTTTCCATCGTTATCCGAATTATCTAATGCAGTCGGATCAGCAATAAAGTCATAATTGGTAAGCATGCTGTTAATATCATGTACCTTACCGTCTTCTGTTGTATATTGTAAAGGTGCAGTCAATTTAATACTATCTGCATTCCATTTATTATCTGCAATTTGGCTTGCAAAAATATTATCTCCATAATTGTTATACACTTTGGCTCCTGCTTCTTCTAATGACATCTGCTTTCCATCTTTATAAGCAACAATTTTCTTATTATCTTTATCATAGCCTAACGTATAGTCATCAAAGAAACTGTAGTTGTTCTTACTCTCTACTGCAGGTGTTGCGCTTACGACACTTTGCGTCGGCACTGCAGTTGGCTGACCGGAAGGAGAACCCGGTTTCTTAGTTGGAGCAGTCGGCTGCTTGGTTGCAATTTTATTTGCCGTATTTTTCGTAACTTTCACTTTACATTTCATCGTTTTCTTTTTCTTCCCAACCTTATAAATGGCGCGCAACGTAGCGGCACCTTTTTTTGCACCCTTAATTACAGCATACGCCTTTTTTCCCTTTTTCTTTGATTTTACAATCTTAACCACTTTCTTATTTGATGTCTTCCATGTTACTTTGGCACCTTTTTTTGCGTTTTTGATTGAAATCTTTTTCGTTTTGCCAACTTGTATGCTGACCTTTGTCTTGCTTAATTTAACTTTTTTAGCCGCTGCTTCTGATGTAGGTGCAACACCTCCCGGAATCACAACGGAAAGTGCCATCAATACGGCTAATGTTTTTTTCCTAGTCTTTGTCATAGTTATCCTCCTCCATATAATGTTTTGAATATATCCATATTATACAACATAGCATATTCAAAATCACTGCATTATGCGGACAAACAATTGATACATCTAGCATTTTATGCATGTAATAGTTTCATAACATCTTTCATAATCAGCTCTTTGGTTAAATGATTTTCTTCCAAAAGCTGTTCTGCATCGTAACGGTCGTAGAACTCTTTTTTCAAGCCAAAATTCAATACTTTCATATCGGAAGTGCTATAATAACCGGCAACTTTATGTCCAAAGCCGCCCTCCAATATACCGTCTTCCAATGTCACAACTACACGGTGATTTTTTTTCAAATCCGAGAGCAGTTTTTCATCCAGGCCAGATGCAAAACGTGGATTAATCAGTGTAACTTTTTTGCCGGTTTCTTTTTCAATACTTCGTGCAGCTTCTTCACCCAGCTGAAAGAAATCACCCAAAGCAAGAACCGCAACTTCTTCTCCTTTTTCACATACCTGATACTCATTCAATGAATCATAGGATGAAGCCACCGGATATTTAGCCGGATGAACACCATTTCCCGGCATACTGATAACAACCGGATACTTGTCTTGGTCCACACTCCAGTCAAGCATAGCTAGATATTCTTCTTTACACGTCGGTGCCAGATACACAAGATTTGGAATATTACTCAGCATCGAAATCGTATAAAACCCAAGGTGTGTCACATCATTCAAACCAAGGATTGACGAATAATTCAAAATCGTCGTGACCGGACTTTGATTGATACATACATCCTGTGAAAACTGGTCATACGTTCTCTGGATAAAGGTTGCATTGGTACCAAAAATTGGTTTTCCGCCATTTTTTGCGATTCCGGAACACATTGCCACCGCCTGTTTTTATACTATTGTAACAATCTTTTTGCCATCGCATACGTCAATTCATAGACAGTATGTGTCAGACAATTTACCTTTGCCGTTTCCATTGCTTTTTTCTGCTTATCTGTAACAACAGAATACGGATAAATTCCAAACATGAATGGGAAAAATCTTCTACACTTCAAAATCCATGCACGCTCTGTTCGCCGTATATGGTCTTACCTTACCATCCGCTACTGCTACATGTTTTGGATGCGTGCTGTAATTTTTCAACGCTTTTGCACTTTCAAAAGTTGAATCCAGCATAACATCTACCGTAGAGCTTGGCAGACAATCCGTACGAACAGAAATCTCCAAAAGACCCGGTATCTGTCCTGAAAGTCCCTCTAAGCCTTCCTTAATTCCCTGCTTAATTGTCTCCTTTTCCTCTCCTGAAAGTTCTTCTTTCAAGGTCCATAAAATAATGTGTTTTACCATAATAAAATCCTCCAGTTCATTTAATTAATATATTTGTAATCTTGTTTTTCTCCTAATACTGTCATTTGATGTATTGCTATCTTATTTAGCTTCATTAATCTTTGGTTTTGTGGGACCTTATCTTCTATCAGCACCGCATTAATATTTTCCATATTAGACAAACAAATCAATTCATTAATAGATGCATAATCCCTAATATTACCTTTTAAATTAGGGTTATTATCCCTCCACTGCTTTGCTGTCATTCCAAACAATGCAACATTTAGCACATCAGCCTCAGAAGCATAAATAACTGATACTTGCTTACTTGTTAACTCCTTTGGAATAAGATTTTCTTTTATTGCATCCGTATGAATATGATAATTTACTTTTGCGAGTTCTCTTTTTGCATTCCACCCCAGTTTCTCATTTTCTTTTTCTTTAAGCCTCTCAAATTCTTTTATTAAATAAATTTTAAATTCTGGACTTATCCACATACCAAATTCAAATGCAATATCTTTATACGCATAAGTACCACCATATCTTCCTGCTTTCGCAAATATTCCAATAGCATTTGTTTTCTCCGTCCATTCTTTCACGCTGATTTTATAACTATTTAAACCAGCATTACTTCTAATTATGGCAAATTCGCCATAATTAAAGCATGGATTATGTATTTGTTCCCAAATTCCCAAAAATTCTACTGTATTACGATTTCTTAACCAATCAGAAATAAAAAAATTCCCATCCTTGGCCTTTACCATATCTGTCAAGGATATATAATCTTTATTATCACGTGTCAATATTGATACTTCAGTGCCCTGTACTTCTACACTTTTCCCCATCTAGTTTCTCCTTTACACTTAACTTTTATACTGCTTCAGCAACTGTCCAAGTCTTTCCGAAACATCTTCCGAAATCTTATATTGTTTTCCATCAATCACAAGATTTTTTCCAATGGTAAACCCTGATTTTGTTCCGTCATTTAAATACAGCACAAGTGAAATTCCACCGGCAAACATCTCACTGCTATTTGTTATTTCCTGAATATCCATTGCCGCTAACAACTGATAAATTTCATAAATTCCCTTTGGCGAAATGACCTCTTGATTCACCACAAGTCTTTGAATTTTACTTATTTTTTGATAGACGGTCTTCGTAAATACCACATTGTTTTCTTTCAGATTAGCTGCCTTCACCGGTGCTTTCACTGTCACCTTACATTTGTATTGTTTTTTCTTATATTTTGCATAAACAACTACACTGCCTGTTTTCTTTGCGGTCACTTTTCCCTTTTTGGTAACCGTTGCTTTTTTCTTATTTTTTGAATACCACTTTACAGCCCCTGCTTTTTTGTTTAACAGTTTTAGCTGTACTGCTGCCCCCTTCAAAAGAGAAACCTTTGTTAGATTCAACTTGACTTTTTTCGCTTTTGCCTTCGGAGTAACAGGAATCTGCGCCAGACATAACGCAAATAATAAAACAACAGCTACCCTTTTTTTCATCTTCATCATAATATTTACCTCCCATAAAAAATTTAGTGATTTAATTTTACCATATTATCCCTATTATGCGCAATAGCCATTTTATTTTTTTTACACATGTTGTTCTATAAAAAATATCAACCAAACTGTCCGCTGACATATGCTTTTGTTTTCTCCCTCTGTGGATTTTCAAAAATCTGCTCTGTCTTACCATACTCAATCAAATCACCCATGAAAAAGAATGCTGTTTTATCTGCCACACGCGCAGCCTGCTGCATATTATGAGTCACAATAATTACCGTATAATTCTTTTTCAGTTCTACCATAAGTTCTTCCGTCTTCTGCGTCGAAATCGGATCGAGTGCACTGGTTGCCTCATCCATCAGAATAATCTCCGGCTCCAATGCAATCGCACGTGCAATACAAAGTCTTTGCTGCTGTCCGCCGGATAATCCTAAGGCACTCTTTTTCAAGCGGTCTTTTACCTCATCCCAGAGAGCGGCTTTTCTCAAACTGGTCTCTACAATTTCATCCAGTTTTTTTCGTCCGTGTACTCCGTGGTATTTTGGCGCATAAGCAATATTATCATAAATGCTTGCCGGAAACGGGTTTGCTTTTTGAAACACCATACCAACTTTTTTTCGCAGTGCGGCAGCGTCTACTTTACGGCTGTAAATATCCGTTCCGTCAAACAGTACCTCACCGCTTATTTTACAACCCGGAACTAAATCATTCATCCTGTTTAATGTCTTCAAAAAAGTAGACTTTCCGCAGCCAGACGGTCCAATCAGTGCCGTAATTTCATTTTTTTCAATATCCATTGTCACATCATGTAATACATGGTGTTTTCCATAACTTAAATTTAAATCAATCGTTGATACAATACTCATACTCTCTTATCCTTTCCTTCTCTTTTTGAATACTGCCGCAATCACATGGGTCAAAATTTCAATAAACAAAACAAATACCATAAGTACTGCTGCCATCGCATACGGCACCCATTCCGGCGCACCGCCTTCGGTTGCATATAAATAAAGCTGAACCGTCATCGTTGCTCCCGGCTCCGTCACATGTGACATCACAGATGACGGTAAATCCTGTGCAATTCCTGCCGTGTATAAAAGAGCCGCCGATTCACTTACCATACGTCCAATACTCAATATTATCGCTACGACAATTCCCGATATTGCACATGGAAGAATAATCTTGCGAATCATATAAAACTTTGACATGCCGGTTGCAATCGCCGCCTCACGGTACGTTTGACTGACCGCTAATAATGACTCCTCTGTCGTTCGAATCATCGTCGGCAGGACAATTAACGTAAGGGTTAAAGATGCTGCTAACATTGAACCCGCATAATCTCCAATTGCCATTTTACGAACGAAAAAATTTAGTCCAAATAAGCCGTAAACAATTGAGGGAATACCCGCAAGGATTTCAATTGCAAATCGTATTCCTGAAACAATTTTTCCCTGTTTAGCATATTCCGCCAAATAGATTGCTGAACCGATTCCTAACGGGATACAAAAAATCAATGTTAGTACCACCGTATAAATCGTATTGATAATCATCGGTTTGATTCCATAAGAATCCATCAAAATGTCCGGCTCTGTAAATAAAAACGCACGGTTGACATAGGGAAGTCCCTTTTTCAAAAGATAACCAATCAATCCAATTGCCAAAAAGGCAACCGCCACCGTAAGCAGTATTACTACAAACCGAAACAAAATTGAGGAAATCCGCACTTTACTTTTTAATACCATATCTGCTGTCTCCTTTCCTCTATCGTTTTCCGGCTGCCGTTCGTTTGATTAGTGCATAGAACAGACCGTTAATCACAACGATAAAAACAAATAATACCAGTCCGATCCCCATCAAAACACCGGATGTCTCCTCACTCGCATAAGCCATCTCTGTCACAATTGCCGTTGTCAAAAAACGAACCGGTTCCAACAGTTTTGGCATCTGTGCCACATTTCCAGCTACCATGATTACCGCCATCGTCTCTCCGACTGCACGTCCAAGTCCTAATAAGACCGCCGATAAAATACCAGATTTTGCTGCCGGCACAATAATATGTAAAATGGTATACTCGCGGTTGACGCCAAGCGCTAATGAGGCCTCCATATATTCCTCCGGCACCGCGGTAATACTCGATTCACTGACCGAAATAATGGTTGGCAGTGTCATTACAATCAAGACTACAATCGCTGAAAGAAGTGTCAATCCGGCCGGAAGTGAGAACATATTCTGCACAAAGGGAACCAAAAGAATCATTCCCAAAAAACCGTAAATAACAGATGGAATACCAGCCAGCATACTAATCACCGTCCGAAGCACCGAAGCAACCGGTCTCGGGATAAAATGACTCATTCCTACCGCTACCAGAATGGAGACCGGAACTGTAATCACAACCGTTCCAATCATAGAAAATACGGATGATAACAAAAATGGTAAAATTCCATACTTTGCCGGTTCCACGGAAGTATCCCATGTCTTTCCAAACAAAAAGTTTTTGATTCCTACTTTCGCAATGCTCGGTCCACCAGACTGAAACATATAAACACCAATCATAATAACAGCGATTACCGTTACAATGGTAAAAAGGAATAAAAGATATCGAAATAAAAGGTCCGATAATTTTTTATGTACTTTCATATTTTTACGTGTCTCCTTCATATAAAGAAAGGGACACAGTTTTTCCGATATCCGCTAAGGACTCGTCAAAACCTGCGCCCCATCCGTCATCCTTTGGATGACTTTCTCCTATTTTTATTTCTTAACCGTTACTGTGATTTTCGCTTTTACATTACCTTCAACTGTTGTAATAGTAATAGTAGCTTTTCCTTTTTTCTTTGTCTTAATAACACCTTTGGAGCTAACGGTTGCTACCTTTTTGTTTGAAGACTTAAACTTTACAGCTTTGTTTACAGCATTGGCCGGATAAACCGTACATTTGATTGTTTTTTTCTTACCTTTTTTCAAAGTAATCTTACTCTTTACATTCAGTTTGATCTGGCGTGGAGCAATTTTTACCTGAGAAAGATTTACAAATCCCATTTTTGTGATGATTTTCTTTGCATTACTGCTGCTCTTAATCCATTTGATGAAGTTAGCAGTCGCCCCGGTTGCTTCCCCTTTTGTTGCAAGTACAAATGGGCGGCTCATTTTATAAGTACCATTTGCCACATTTGCTGTTGTTGGAGATACCCCGTTGAATTTTATAGCTTTCACCTGTTTCTCATCCAAATCACCAAGTGACATATAACCAATTGCACCAGGATTTGTTTTTACCGATGTCTGCATCGCACCAGTTGTCGAAATTTCAGCATCCAGTTTGCCATAATTTTTTGCGATATTTTTTTTGAAATCATTCTTCAAAACATCTTCAAAACAACTTCTTGTACCGGATCCAGATTCACGTCCATAAACAGCTGCTGCTTTGTTATAAGAAGAAACAATGCTCTTCCAGTTTTTCGTCTTTTTGGCATATAAATTGTAAAGCTGTTCTGCTGTAATGTTTCCTATTGGATTACTTTTATTTACTACTATTGCAATTCCATCATTACAAATCACATTAGCCTTTAAAACTGCTGCCTCATCTGCTTTTAATGCTCGGGAAGACATTCCAATATTAACCTTTCCCTTCATAGCATCAGAAATACCTGAGCCGGAACCTGTAATATTTGTAAAATTAATCTTTATACCCTTGTGCTCCTTAGCATGTAAGTGCCATTGCCATAGTAAGGGATGTTGCAATTAATTTTTTCAATTTCATAATTCATTACCTCTCTTTTTATATTTATTTGGTTTTAGATACAAAGAACCAATCAGTGATACAAACGGCACCGCCAAAATGATACCGATGGTTCCCGATATTCCTCTTAATAGTTCAATCCCAATGGAATACATATTTATCATTTGGTTATACGGATACGAATACGCATAAATCATAATCATCGTATTCAAGGAACTTCCGGTAAAAGCAAGGATTAATGTATTTGACATCGTTCCCATCATATCTTTTCCGACATGAATTCCGGATTTGAATAATTCCTTTTTGCTAATCTCTGGATTCCTGTCATGAATTTCCTGTATCGTACTGGAAATAGACATCGCCACATCCATAACCGCTCCTAACGAAGCAATCAGAATACCGGAATATAACAAGTCTCCTACCTGCAATTTACAATTCTGAGCCACATAAATCAGATTTTCAATTTCTTCGGTGTTGTATCCGGATATGTGTGACAATTTTCCAAATAGCATGGCGATAATTCCGGATACCGCAACACCCATAATTGTTCCTGCCGTGGCACATACTGTTTTCTTTGTAAATCCGCCGATTAGCAGAAGTGATACAATAGTAATCAGACAAACCACTGCAATCGTTAAAGGAAATGGGCTGACTCCCTCATAAAGCAAGGGAAGGTACAAACCGATGATGCATATAAAGGTAAACACCAGAGCAATAGCGGAGTAAATTCCCCGTTTTCCACCGATGAGACAAAGTATCAGTAAAAACAGTCCGATTAAAGCATACATGACATACTCTCTGTCGTAGTTATACACATTGGCATTAATTACATCTCCATATGCACTAATCTGTACAATTACTTTTGTGCCAACCTGACAGTTTGCCCCGTACAAATAACCATTCAGATTATTTGCTTCTACGGTTTTTCCCTTGTGGGAGCCGGATGTGATTTTTACTTTCACATCCTGGCTTCCCGCCATCTCTCCCTCACCGGTATTATTTCCACCGCTGTTTCCTTTTACAATTTCCACCACAGTCGCTTTGGCATACTCTAAACCATCTTCACTAATCAGTGGTGTTTTTTTCACCGAACTGCTTACATACCATATGATACCAAACAATAACAAAAGTGCTGCCGCCGTTCCAATGATTTCAATTGCTTTTTTCTTCGTTATCCGCTCCATATGATTTTATCATCCTATCTTGTAACTTTCACTTTGAAAGTTTTCTTTAACGTACCTGCTTTTACTGTGATTGTTACCGTTTTCTTTGTATACTTCTTCGCCGTTACTTTACCGGCTGCACTTACCTTCACATATTTTTTATTGGATGAAGTGTAAGTAACTTTTTTCGTTGTATTGGTTCTCTTTGCTGTGATTTTAAAGGATTTTCCTTTTTTCAGTTTTACTGTTTTACCAGCAATGGATTTTTTGCCCTTTTTAATCGTAAGTGATGCCTTTTTCACCACGGTCTGAGCAGTTTGCTGGTCATCATCCAGATTCAAATCATCATCACCGTAAGAACTGACCACTTTGTATTCTACATTGTCAACTGCTTTTTTCAGATTTTCATATGCTGTATCATATGTAGCTGCCGGAATCTTTGTTGTCAAATCCGGAAGCAGTGTCTTGTCTAACAAACTTGAGAACCCTGCACGAAGTGTTGTCGTAGTTGTTTCACCAAGTTTAGAAGCGAACTCACCCTGTGCATAACCATAGTAGTTCAATGGATCTTTTTCATTATCCGCATTGTTTGTCTTGTCATAGAGTGCTGATAATTTTTCAGCCCCTTTATCCTTTGATGTGGATGCAACAATCTCTTTCAGGGCTTTCACTGCGTCATTTACTTTTTTCAAAGATTCTTCGCTGTATACGGAACTGCTTAATCCTTCTGCTTTTGCAATCAATTCCTGTGCCGAGTCTTTTTGACTTTCCTTTTTAATGGTAAAAGGTTTTGCATATTCAGCTCCTGTATAATCGTAAGTCCTGATTGTAAATGCCTGATCCGAAAAATCAATGGTTGAATAGGTCGGAAGCTGGTTGTTAGAACGCTCTGCAATGTAGTACTGTTTCTGCGTAGTTAAGTTATAGAACTTAGAACCGCTGGCAGAACCTGCTGCAATATACAGTGTTCCTTCTGGATTTGTTGCTGAATCCTGTCCGTACTCAATTGCGGTACCATCAATAATCTGATAAGTTCTTGCATAACTATGGTCATGACCGGTTAAGCAGACATCAATGTCATACTTGTCCATAAGTGGTGCAAAAATTGTACGAAGATTTGCTCCATCAAAATCGGAGTGTGGCTGTCCGGAACCATAAATATCATGATGGAAGGCTACCACTTTCCATTTCGCATTTGGTGCGCTCTTAATTGCCTTTTCCATCAATTTGCTATGCTCTGCCGCATTACGGTTATTACTATTCAAAACAATATATAGTACATCGCCATAGCTGAAGTAGTAATCACTTCCGGAGTTCGTTGCCCCCAAATTATCCTCTGTATTTGGGTTGTTATAATGATACTTGTAATCGGTTCCTTTGCTCTCATGATTTCCGATGGAAGAAGCAAGCGGCAGATTACGAAGTACCGACGGATATAAGAAACCGGCATACTCGCTCTCTCTTACATTCTTTGTATCTGCTTCATCTGCTGCAGCATAATCAATCTGGTCACCTACTGACAGTACAAAACTGGCATCTCCATCTTTTTTCTTTGCCATCTCCAATGTTTTGTTCCAGTTGTAAGTATCAACCGCGATATTTACATCATCAATTGTTCCCTGTCCTTCGGAACCGGATGCACCAACCTGCGGGTCACCTACCAGCCAGATTTTGTAAGAAGAAAAATCTTTTGTCTGATACTTTTCTGCCTTACTCCATGTCGTTCCGTCGTTGGAATAGCTGTAGTAATAAGTAGTGTTTTTCTCCAATGCACCTTTTATGGATACTTTGTTGGAAGCTTTGTAAGTCTCCACACTATTGGAACGGTTGATATCGGTAACTGTGCCGTCATATACTTTGGCGTCGGATAAATCTTCTTTCTTTCCTAATTTTACTTTTGCTAATCCTTTTGTTTTGGAATACCAGCAAAAATTCAAATCTTTCTCAGTTGCGCCCGGTGTCAATACAATTTTACCGGAATCAATGGACTCTTTTCCTGTCCAGGTGCTGTCTTTCCATGTCTGATACTCACTGACTGCTTTTGTGTCTGCTGTCAACGTGCTTTTTTCTGTTGTCTCTCCATAGGCTCCTGCCTGAATGGGATTTAAGGTCAGACTCAATGCTGCCAACGCAGAAAAAGCAATTACTCTGTTCATTCTTTTCATTTTTACCTCCATTTTTTCCTGCCACGGATGTGGCACATTCTTATTCTGCATTTCCTTTGTTACAATCCCATCTTAAAATTTCATTGTAAAATCCACTACCTAAGAAAAGTAAAAAATATGAAAAATTTTTTCAAAAAAGAGGGCATCAAAAAAAGCCCCTAAACTGCCCAAAAATCGTTTTTAAGGCAATCCGAGGCTTTCCTTTTGTAAAATCCTTTAATTTAACTTTGCAAGTATTTTCTTAAATTGAATCGTAAACAAAATAGCAGTAAAGGTAACGGCAAACACGTCCGCAACCGGTTCTGCCAGATACACGGCAAAGGTTTGATCCACAAGAAACTGTGGCAGAATATAAATGAGCGGAATTAACAAAACAAACTTTCTGAGTACCGCTACAATAATAGAGCAAACAGCACTTCCAATTGAGACAAACGTCATCTGGCAGGCAATCTGGATACCGAAAATAAACAGTGCCCCACAATATACACGTAATGCCTGGGAAGTAAAATCAAGCAAAGTGGCATCGCTTGTAAACATGCCCACAAAAAGACGCGGGATGATTAAAATAAATGCCCACAAAACAACAGAGTATACCAAACTAATTGTTAGCAGCAAACGAAAACTTTTTTTCACACGCTCACGATTTTTCGCTCCGTAATTATAACTGGTAATCGGCTGCGCCCCCTGACCAAGCCCCTGCAGCGGAAGCATCGCAAACTGCATCACACTTGTTAAAATTGTCATCGCGCCGACCGCCAAATCTCCTCCGTAAGCAAGTAACGACGAATTAAAACAGACCGAAATGACACTCTCACTTGCCTGCATGATAAATGCAGAAAGTCCCAATGCAAGGCACGGAAGCACCAAACCAAAATCCACTCGAAGATTTTTTCTTTTGAGGCGGAGAATCGTTTTCTCACCACATAGAAAATGAATTACCCACACACAGGAAATTCCCTGCGATAAAATAGTAGCAAGTGCAGCTCCTCTTACTCCCATATGAAACCCATAAATAAAAACAGGATCCAATATAATATTAGCAACTGCACCTATCATAACCGTAAACATACCGGTCTTTGCAAATCCCTGTGCCGTAATAAACGCATTCATTCCCAACGTCAACTGTACAAAAAGTGTACCAAACGCATACAGACTCATATATGAATTTGCATAAGAAATTGTATTTTCGCTGGCTCCAAAAGCAAGAAGCAAATCTTTATTCCAAATCCAAATAACTACCGTCAAAATAAGGGAAATCACTACTTGCACCGTAACGCAGCCACCAAGAATCTTTTCTGCCGACTCATGCTCTCCCTTTCCCATCGCAATCGAAGCACGCGGTGCACCACCGGAACTGATTAATGCTGCAAACGCCGACACAATCATAATCAATGGCATGCACACACCAACTCCGGTCAGCGCAAGACTTCCATCTCCCGGCATATGTCCAATATAAATACGGTCAACAATGTTATAGAGCATATTGACAAGCTGTGCAATAACCGTCGGCACCGCCAGTTTAAAAAGCAGTTTTCCCACCGGCTCCGTTCCAAGAAAAGTTTTGTCCTGTTTCATATTATTATGTTTCCTTCTTTCTAATCTATCTTTTTGCAATAGAACTAATTGTAGACGAAAAATGGGTGGCATGCAAGATATTTAATGAAAAAGTTTGTATCAAGTGGTTGCTGTTATTTTTTAGTTTTCGTAATTTAAGTAGAAAAACTATGCGTCTCGCGGGCGCTCCCGCTCGTTGAGTGCGTAGCGGTATGGGCACTGAAACTACCAGTGCTCCATACCGACGTACTCAAAACCCGCGAGTCACAAAGTTTTTCTACTTAAATTACTGGAATCCTAATAAATAACAGTAAACACTCAATACAAAATTTTCACTCCTTGATGTTGTTCTCCGTCGTTTTATACAATATGACGCAATTGATTTGTGTCAGGTGTTCGCTGGTACTCTATTTTGATTCCAGTAATTTGTCAGAATATCTTTAGGTCTTGTGGGTTTTGAGTACGTCGGTATGAGGCACTGGTAGTTTCAGTGCCCATACCGCTACGTACTCAACGAGCAAAAGTGCCCACAAGACCAAAGATATTCTGACAAATTACGGAAACTAATAAAGTACCACCAACCACCCACCTGAAATTGTTTTGACATATTTATTTTTTACACTAAATCTATCATTACATGAAAAAGGAGTACACGCATGAAAAGAAAAGCACTTTGGATAAGCATCATTGGTATTCTTTTAATCGGTTTTGTCTGCCTATTCTGCTATCGGCATTATATAAGGCAAAAAAAAATTGAGCAAAAAAAACATACCGGTTTAGTCAGTGAAGATTTTCCGGTTGAGGATATCAAACATGAAATCAAAAATATTTACGAAGACGCTTACCAGACAGAAGCAGACACACAACTTCAAAATATGAGAAACAATAATTCCTACACAATCGAAGATCCACTTCTTGTCTGGAATCCATATGGAACAAATACCGGTTCCTTTTATTATTACGGCGTATCGGAACAGGATAGTTATGCCGTCTGTGAAGTTACATGCGATAAAGGAAGTGTCATCAAACACCGCTTAAAAAATGACTCCAATTCGGGCGTAACAAAAACACACGAATACTTAATTACCGGACTAGCACCGGGACTTGAAAATCATTTTTCCCTTGCTTTTTATGATGCAGGAAATAATCTGATTGATACATACGAATATACTGTAACCCTAAAAAAAGATAAACAGATTCCCGCCATTACCAAAGTGGAAAAAGGAAATAGTAAATCTTCTTTGACTGATGGACTTTTTGCCGTTTTGGGACATGATAAATCTAAGGCAAAAAATATTTATTATTATGACAATAACGGTATCTGCCGCGGAAAAACACCATTGAACGACTACCGCACCGATCGTATTCTAACGATTGATGGTAAACTTGTCTACTCCTACAGTCTCACAGACATTGCTTTTGTTAACCGTCTGGGAAAAGTCGAGAAGACACTTTCTCTTGGCAAATACGAACTTCATCATGACTTTATGTATGATGAAAAAAGAAATGAGCTTTTATGTCTTGTCAATGACACTGACAAAGATACAATTGAAGATGTTCTGATTTCCGTCAATATTGAAACCGGAAAAGTAAAAAAACTGGTCGATTTTGAGAAAATGATGAAGTCCATGAGAAAGCGCTCCGTACAGCGTAAAGGTGGAAAAAATACATATGGCGGAACTGAGCTTGACTGGCTCCATTTGAATTCTCTGGATATGATTAATGATAAAGATGCCGTATTCAGCAGCCGGGAAGAAAGCGTAATAATTAAAATCAATAATATTTACGAGAATCCTTCCATCGACTACTTAATCCACAGCGGCTCTCTTTATAAGGGAACAAAATACGAAAAACTGCTATTAAAACAAAAAGGAAACTTCGTCGGACATGCCGGTCAGCACACGATTACGGTAGAACACGATGCCTCACTGCCAAACGGACAATATTATTTATTTATGTACAATAACAACTTCGGCAGTGCCAAAACGCTCCCTCAGTTTGACTGGCGTCTCTATCCTGGCGTCGGCACTTACCGCGAAGGAACTGCCTCCTATTTTTGCAAATATTTAGTCGACGAAAACAAAAATACATACGAATTGGTTCAGCAGTTCTCCGTTCCGTATTCCAGTGTTGTCAGCGGAGTAAATTATATTGGAAATAACATCACATTCAGCAGCGGCATGGACCACACTTACGGCGAATACGATAAACAGGGAAACATGATTTGTACTTATACTTATGCCGCAAAGCGATACGCTTACCGCGTAATAAAATATGATTTTACTGATGTATACTATGAAAAGGAGACCACCCGATGAAACAAAAGAAACTACTGGTAAGTATGTTATTCCTTCTGTTTTGCGGCACTTTCGTTTGTGCCACAAAATCTCAGGCAAAAATACTTACTATCAAACACAGTACGAAAAACGTCTATACGACCAAATACCAGAGGGAAGCAACTTCTTATCTGACCAAATGGAAAAAGGGGAAAAGAACTTTGGATGCCCCTCTGTTAGTAAAAAATCCATACGGCACACTGAGTACCTCTATTTACTTTTATGCGGTTTCTACAGAACCACTTTACGCCAAGTACACCATTACCGCTAAAGGTGCAGAAACGATTTCCGGCACCTTAGCAGGCGGCTCAGAAACAAATGTACGTCTAACCCACGAATATCTGATTCCGGGACTCGCCGCCGGCAGAAAAAATACAGTAGAAATTAATTTCTACAATGCAGCAAATGAATGGAAAAAGACTGTTCGTTTTTCAACGACACAAAAAAAGGAAAAGGCAATTCCGAAAATCAAAAAAGTGAAAAACGGAAAAAGTAAAACTGCCGTTTCGCTTGGCTTCTATGCGATGTTCGGTCATGACAAGTCAGATGCCACGAACATTTACTACTACGATAACAAGGGTGCAAGCCGCGGCTTGACACCACTGAATGGCTACCGCACCGACCGGATTCTAACCGTAGACGGCAAATGGATATTTTCTTATGATATCGACAAGCTTGCCGTCATGAACCGCTTGGGACATATTGTGAGACAAATCCCTCTCAAGGGCTATGAACTCCACCATGATTTCATGTACGATGCGGCTCACAAAAAATTACTGTGTCTTGTAAATGATAAGAAGAAAAAAACAATTGAAGACGTTGTTATTTCTGTTGATATAACAACTAAAAAGACAAAAAAATTAGTTGATTTTGCAAAACTTATGTCGGCTTCCAGAAAAAAACATGTTCAGCGAAAGGGTGGTAAAAACACCTACGGAGGAACCGAACTTGACTGGCTCCATTTAAATTCCTTAGATTTAATTAATGATGGAGAACTAATTGTGAGCAGCCGGGAAGAAAGTTCTTTGATAAAAGTCAGCAATATTTACAAAAAGCCGAAAATCAAGTACATCATCCACTCCGGCTCCCTCTACAAAAAGACATCGCTTGCAAAGTATCTTCTTAAGCGGACCGGTGTCAAATTTGTAGGACATGCCGGTCAGCATACGATTACCGTAGAAAAAGATGATACCCTCCCAAAAGGGCAGTATTACCTCTACCTGTACAACAACAATTTCGGCAGTGCCAAAACACTTCCAAAATTCAGTTGGAAAAGTTATAAAGGCGTCGGCTCCTACAAAAAAGGAAAGGCTTCTTATTACTACAAATATCTGGTGGATGAAAAGAAAAAGACCTACCGGCTTGTGAAAAAATTTGCTGTTCCTTATTCCAGTGTTGTCAGCAGTGTCCAGCATTTTGATGAAAACATCACATTCAGCAGCGGTATGAACCACACCTACGGCGAGTATGACAAAAACGGAAAAATGATTCGCACCTTTACTTACCAGTCCAAACGTTACGCCTACCGCGTAATGAAATATAAATACGATATTTTCTAATACCCTCAAGAAACTGCCGATTCTTAGAATCCTTGTTCTTAGAACCGGCAGTTTCTTTTCCTCTTACCTTACATTGCAAGACCATCCTGCAGCTGCTTTGCCAAGGTACGGATACGTGCTACCATCTTGTCAATTTCTGCAATTCCGGCACTGTTTTCCTGCGTTGCAGCAGTAACATGCTCAATCGCACTGTAATTTCCCTGTGTCGACTGGTTAATCTGCTGCATGCCACTAGCCATTCTTGAACTCTTCTCGCGAATCAATTCGGTTGTTTTCTCCATCTCGACAATCTGCTCTGACATCTTCTGATTTGATGAAGTAATAATTGTCGTAGATTTTCCTACATCCTCAATTCCCTGCTTTCCCTTTTTCGTAAGTTCTGCACTGTTTTCCATCACTCGTACCGCTTTTTCCGTATTTCCCACTACTTCCCTGATAATTACGCCGATATTTTCCACAGCTGCCTTCGTCTGCTCCGAAAGCTGCTGAATTTCACTGGCAACCACGGCAAAGCCTTTTCCTGCATCGCCTGCTCTCGCCGCCTCGATACTGGCATTTAACGCCAAAATATTAGTCTGCGCAGAAATTCCGGTAATTACTTCAATAATACCAATGATTTCTTTGGACTCCTCGCCAAGTTTTCTTATCACCTCTTTACATGCATTAGTACTTCCATCAATCTGCTCCATACTCTGAACTGCTAAATCCATCTTGACCTGATTTTCTTTTGTCTTTTGATTTACCTGTTCCGCCAGTTTTGCAACCTCACTGTTCTGCTCATCCAGTGCAATCAACTGAGTATTAATATCCTGTGTACTTTCATTCATGCTATCAATTTCCGATGTGTTGGTGCTGAAATTTGAAAGCACTCGTTCGGTCTCCTCTGCTATCTGCTCATTTGCTGCTGCCGAAGTTTCCGAAACTGCAGACAATTCTTTTACCAAGGAAATCAAGGTCTGCGATGTCTTTTTCGATTGTTCCTGCATTAATCTCATATCGGACATAAGTTTCTCTTGTTCTTCCGCTCCCAATAAATTTGAAAGCATTCCTGCCGTACGTTTACAGAGCATCGTAAATATTGCTGCCAGTGCAATCAAAATTAAAGCCCTTGGTGCTACGCCAAACACAAAAAGTTTATACAACGTTGTAAAATTTTTATCCGGCAGCGTTTCCAGCACAAAGCCAAGCCACTGTCCAATCGATACGCCGGCCACCGACAAAACCGTAATCAGAATATTTAATTTTCTTGAAAAATAAAGATTTGCAATGGCAATAGCAAAGATGCCACCACATACGCAATTGTCATAATCGTCATATCCACAATAAAAATTCCGGCAACATTAAGCAGATACACGAGTGTAAAGATAAAAAATGTAATCCGCATAACCTTTGCCGCTGCCCGGTTTGCCTGCTTTTCATTCTCAACTAACACCGCGCTTTTGTTTTCCATAAAAACACCTCTCATTTCCGGCACTTGCCTTATGTATTGTCCTTATTATAGCAGGGAAAGACATGGACTTTCGACTACTCTTTTGTAGAAAAATGTGTTTATTTTATAATTTTAACAGGTATATACAACCAAATATTTCCTGTCAAGCGTCAAAAAAACGTGGTTATAACAACATATTTCTCAATTAAATTTTTTTATAATAAGCTCACAATAACAAACCAAAGGAGCGAAAACGCATGACAAATTCAATGTTTTGTTTTCAATGTGAACAGACCGCAGGATGTGCAGGCTGCACCGGTTGTGCAGGCGTATGTGGCAAAACTGCCGAAACTGCCAATCTTCAGGATGAATTAACCGGAGCACTGATTGGCTTGGCACGTGCCTGCGAAAACAATAAAAAAACGGAAAATACTGACCAGATTATTATAGAGGGTCTTTTTACAACCATTACAAATGTAAACTTTAACGATGATACGCTGCGTGAAATGATTCAGCGGGTAAATGAAGAAAAACACATCATTGTACCGGATTGCAGCGTATGCAAAAATCCATGTGGAAACACAGACAATTATGACATGAAACAAATTTGGGAGGCAGATGAGGATATCCGCTCATTAAAATCCCTTATCCTCTTTGGCATCCGTGGCATGTCAGCCTATGCATACCACGCAAAAATGCTTGGCTATACGGATGAAACCGTCAATCAGTTCTTTTATAAAGCACTTTGTGTAATTAGCTACGATTTTGATATGGAGCGTCTTCTCCCGGTCGTTATGGAAACGGGTGAAGTAAACCTCGCATGTATGGCACTGCTAGACCGTGCGAACACAACCTCGTATGGCACTCCGGTTCCGACAAAGGTTTCCCTGACTGTTGAAAAAGGACCTTTTATCGTCGTAAGCGGCCACGATTTGAAAGACTTGGAATTGCTTCTTAAACAGACGGAAGGAAAGGGAATTAACATCTATACCCATGGAGAAATGCTTCCCGCCCACGCTTATCCGGAATTAAAAAAATATCCGCATTTGAAAGGGAATTTTGGAACAGCATGGCAGAACCAGCAAAAAGAATTTGACAATGTTCCGGCAGCCTTTTTATTTACTACTAACTGCTTAATGCCTGTGAAACCCGGTTACGCTGACCGCGTTTTCACAACCGAAGTTGTTTCTTATCCAAATGTCACACACATCGGTGAAGACAAAGATTTTACACCTGTTATTGAAAAAGCACTGGCACTTGGCGGCTATTCAAAAGACAAAGAAAATACCGGGATTAATGGCGGCCACTATGTCATGACCGGATTCGGACACGGAACCGTCCTTGGTGTCGCAGACCAGGTAATTGAGGCTGTGAAAAACGGCGACATCCGACACTTTTTCTTAGTCGGCGGATGTGACGGTGCAAGACCGGGAAGAAATTATTATACTGAATTTGTAAAACAAACACCAAAAGACACCGTTATTTTGACACTTGCCTGTGGAAAATACCGTTTCAATGACTTAGACCTTGGTGAAATTGGCGGACTACCGCGCATCATGGACATGGGACAATGCAACGATGCCTACTCTGCCATTCAGGTTGCCATCGCACTGGCAAAGGCATTCGACTGTGATGTCAATGAACTTCCTTTGTCGATGATTTTGTCCTGGTACGAGCAGAAAGCTGTCTGCATTCTGCTGACCCTGTTACACCTTGGTATCAAAAATATTTACCTGGGACCAACACTGCCAGCCTTCCTCTCAAAAAATGTGCTGCAATATCTGATTGATGAGTATCACATTTCCAAAGTCTCAACCCCAGAGGAAGACTTAAAACAGATTCTTTCATAATCACTTAGTGTGAGTTTTTTATCTGAATCTGACACATTTTCATGGACGCCAGCGCGTTTTCGTGGGACTCTTTTGTCACTCCTGCGCAGCACGCTGCGTCCACGGAAATAACAGTTTCCGGGAAAACAGTTTTTAATCCCATCGCATTTGAAATAACACAGATATCCGTACATAAACCAATCAATTCGATTTCATCACCAAAAAACAATTCCGGTTGTGCCAAAACCGCCTGCGACCAGTCATATCCAAATGTATTTTTATCAAACACCATATCGTCCTCACTAAAACCAATTTCATCTGAAATCTGCCACCCCCAGGTTCCTTCGATACAATGCTTCACCGGCAGATTTTTCCCCTCCTGCGTATCCAGATAATCCTCTCCATGCGTATCACGGGTGAAAAAAACCGGATTTCCTGCCTCTCGGTATTCTTTAATTTTATCCTTTACAAATGGCACAATTGCCTCCGCCTCTTTTGTTCCCAGCGCTCCATTAATAAAATCATTCTGCATATCAATCACAAGTAATGTCTTCATTTGAACTCCTTTCCAGCCAGTCGGCCTCAATATTTACAATTTGGTGCATTGGTATGATCGTATGGTCGTTAAAAACCAATTCGCGTTTATATTCATCCATTTTCTTTACCACGCCAGCATAAATTTCATATCTCCCGCCTGCCTTCTTCTCATCCGGCAGAAAATATGTGATCGTCACCTCCGGATTTTCACTCATTTTGGCTTTTATCTGCATAAAAATCCAATCAAGCCGCTCCATCACATCTTCACCAAGCACTGCTTTTTCATCCGTCAAACGAGCCGTCTCAGAAATTGCCTCCTCATGTCCGGTCAGTGCCGCAAATGAGGAAAACTGCGCCGCCCGGTCTCTTCTTGCCATGCGCGGATGATTTTTGGAATTGGGATGTGGCAGAGAAAGAATGTCATCGTATTTATGACTAATTTCATTATTCAGCATTTCCTGACCTCCTTTTTCTGATCCAATTATGCCTTGTGTCCACCAATCTGTGAATTTCTATCTTTGGCAGTTGCACCTTCTTCCAGATTCATTCCCTTTAAAATAGCATTTTTCCCAAACTTTTTCTTAATATCAAGCATCGCATGCTGGATTCGTTTTTCTTTTTCAAGCGCAGCCTCTTCTTCCTCGCGCTCTCGTTTTACTTCTTCATAATCCGTAAAAAGCTGTAACTGCTCATAGCTTTCTTTCTCCTGCACCAAATCCTCACTCACCAGCTTATTCGCTGTAATGGTAATCCGGCGAATCAATAGCTTTTTATCTACAATCCGGTCATACAATTCCATTACCGCATCCATAATTATAGCAGTAGATGAAGTCTGCCTTTTTAAATTAGTTGTCCCGTGTGCATGTTTGGGCACCTTTCTTCCATAACGGTCCGTCGTCACAATTCCTTTGTAACTTCGATTTCTTGACGGGTCTGTCAAATTTACAATATCATACCCTACCGTGAGTACAATCTGATCTGTAACAAGTCTTTTATCGACCAAATCAAGCACCATCAAATCCGTCATTTCCTTTACCACCAGTTTCGCTTTATCAAAATCATAGGGGCACTGCAAAACCTGACCGGAACTCACACTGTTCGTCTCCGGCTTATACGCCTTAACATCCTGAATTGTGCACGGCTCATACCCCCATGCATGGTCAATCAAAAGTTCCGCATTCACACCAAACAACTGGTACAAAAGTTCTTCATTGTATAACTCATCCGGTCTTCCAATGGAACATCTGGCAATATCCCCCATCGTATAAAGCCCATTTGCTTCTAGTTTTTTTGCATAGCCGGGACCTACACGCCAAAAATCGGTAAGCGGTCTGTGATTCCAGAGGAGCTTCCGATACGACATCTCATTTAACGCCGCAATCCGCACCCCGTTTTTATCCGGCTCAATATGTTTTGCCACCACATCCATCGCAATTTTGCAAAGATACATATTGGTGCCAATTCCTGCTGTCGCTGTAATCCCGGTTGTTTTGAGAACATCCTGTATCATCGTCATAGCAAGTTCTCTTGCCGTCATCTTATAAGTAGAAAGGTAATCGGTCACATCCACAAACACCTCATCCACCGAATAAATATGCATATCCTCTGGCGCAATATACTTCAAATAAATATCATAAATTTTTGTGCTGTACTCCATATAATATGCCATTCTGGGTGGCGCCACAATATAATCAATAGCAAGAGTTTTATTTTTTTCAAGTTCCACACTGTCATCCGAAGCACCGAGAAATGTTCGATTCGGTGCCTGATACCGGCGTTTATGATTTGCCTCTTTCACCTTTTCGACCACTTCAAAAAGCCGTGGCCGCCCTGGTATTCCATAACTTTTTAGAGCAGGTGAAACAGCAAGACAAATTGTTTTTTCTGTCCTTGTTTGATCTGCCACCACAAGATTTGTGGTCAAGGGGTCACGGTTTCGTTCTTTACATTCCACTGAAGCATAAAACGATTTCAAATCAATTGCAATATAAGTTCTATCGACTGATGCACGCGATGTCATAATCGATCTGCACCTCCTGATGCGAATACAGTTCATAGAAACAATCCCGAATCCGGTCAGCAACCATACTTCCATTCACTTCATCCGTATCCATAAGAATTACCACAATCTGTTTACTGGAATATCTCGTCGACACATCCGACCTGCGCAAGGACGTATAAATTGCTTTTTCTAATGTTTCCAAAATCAGTTCCATTTCTGTTACATCAATTTCCTGATCTTCCTCATTTACCGTAAATAAAACGGTTTGAACATCTTTTTCATTTCTCTTCACAAAACGGCAGATAAAATTATAAACATGATGAAAACTATCTATATCAAGAAAGTATGCACCCTGTCCATCATCTGTGCGGCTCATCACACTGTTAATGTATTTCAAATCAACAATTTTTCCGGCACGGCTTTTCTCCTTCTGTAACTTATCACTGAAAAAATGATATGCGTTTTTTCCGTTCTGCTTCACATAGTATAACGCTTTATCTGCTGAATTGTAAAGTTTATTAAATTCCAACCCATCTTCCGGCGTCTGTGCAATGCCAATCGAAACGGAACACTCGGTTTCAAAGCTCAATGTGGCAAATTTCTTTTGAAAATCAGAAATAATATCTGCCGCCCGGCTGCCAAGTTCGCTTTTTTCTGTAACACCTTTTACAAAAATCATAAACTCATCACCACCAATCCGGCAAAGAATATCCCCCTCCCCGGCAAATTTCTTTAAAGTACCGGCAAACATTTTAAGCGTTTCATCCCCGGCAATGTGACCGTAATTGTCATTAACCGCTTTGAAATTATCCATATCAAGCATAAAGAGAGCACCTTTTTCTCCTTGTGAAATCATTTCATT
The DNA here is from genome assembly GCA_934322085.1 of uncultured Eubacterium sp. Taxonomy (GTDB): domain Bacteria; phylum Bacillota; class Clostridia; order Lachnospirales; family Lachnospiraceae; genus Eubacterium_F. Next base: position 16,056 of record CAKRGF010000004.1, on the reverse strand, counting down.
TACTGCATTCTCTGTATAGGCGCGATTCCAAAGACCGGTTAGGGCATCCTGATAAGATTTACTTTTAATATCCGATACTTCACGGGTTTTCTTCTCTAATTTATCCGCAAGACCGCGCCGAAGTTCTTCCAGTTCAAGTGCTCTTCCAATCCTCGACTGCATGACAGCCGGTACAAAAGGTTTTACAATAAAATCAATGGCACCTTCTTTAAAACAGCGTGTCTCCGTCTCGGTATCATTGTCAGCCGTAAGAAAAATTACAGGAGTATCCTTACAGTTTTCCATCGTCCGGATTTTTCTAAGCAGTTCAAAGCCATCCATTTCCGGCATGCTGATATCTAAAAGAATCATGTCACATTCCCCGTTTTCCAAATATGATAACGCCTGTGTTCCCCTCACAACAGGGATTACCTTATATTCGCCACTTAACACTTTCCGCGCTGCCGAAAGATTTAGTTTATCATCATCTACAACTAATATTGTTTTCATCTTGCTATCACCTCATACGTTTTATTCATCATCCATCTTTGCAAATAACAGTCCAAAGGTACCCGGTCCGCAGTTAATGGCAACCGCCGGAGATGCCTTTTGATAAATAATGTTCTCGATTGCATCTTTTTCTCTTACTTCTTTTGTAATTTCCTTTAACTTATCATTCGTTAGTCCTGCATAGGTAATAAACAGCATCTTTTTATCCATATGAAGCTCTTTATTAAACGTGGAAGTAATGTATTTCTTCCATGCCGTTTTTCTTCTGCCAACATAAATTTTCTTTATTTTCATCCTGCCATTTTTTAGAACAACTACAGGATGGAGCATAAATGCCTGACATAGTTTATGAACCTTTTCCGAAATTTTTCCTGCCTGCATCAGATATCCCGTCTCGCTTACAATAAAACTTGTCTGAATCTGTTTTTTATAAGCCTTAAGTTTCTGCACAATATCCCCGGCGCCCATTCCGCCGGCAGCACAAGATAGGGCATACAAAACCATAAGTCCCATACCGCTTGACAATTGTCCGGAATCAATAACCATAACATTATCAAACGCCTTTGACGCTTCCAGCGCATTCACAAATCCGGGACTAACACTTTCTGCCATGGAAATATGGACAACAGACTGCGCTTTCGTAAGCTGTTCGGCAAAAAACTCTTCGTAATCACTTACTTTTGGTGCCTCCGACTGCACCATTTCACCACGCTCTTTCATATAGGCAAGGATACCATCTGTCTCCGTTTCCACACCATCTAAAAATTCACCACCCTCTGTTTTCACGCGATAGGGCATTACAGCAGCTAAATTTCCATCTATGAGATAATCCGGTAAATCGGATGTGGTATCCGTCGATATCATAACCGGCACTTTTTTCCTGTGCTCTAAAATCGGAGCCTCTATCATTCCTGCGGTCCCTTCTGTATTGAACTGTCTTACGAGATTTTTGGGAAGAAGTCTTAGAAGTTCTTCCTCCAATTGCACGCCACTGACCGGTTTTAACAAATACCCATCAAAGCCTTCACGAAAATAAAGTGCTTTATTTTCACTTCCGGCATTTGCTGTCAGTGCCACAACCGGCGTATTTTGATTGAAACCACCCGTCTGCGTCCGAATTGCATGCAGACATTCAATACCATCCATTTCCGGCATCAAGTGATCCATAAAAATAACATCATATCTTGTCTGAAGACTTTTCTTTAAACACTTTTCTCCGCTTTCTGCCGTATCCACCATAACTTTTGTGTCACGAAGCAATTTTTTTGCCACCATCCGGTTCATTTCATTATCATCTACAATTAAGACGCGTGCCTTTTCCGCCTCAAAACTTTGCTTGTACGATTCTCTTTGATTTGTACCATGTCTGCTCTCCAAATCCAGTTCACCGATCTCTTCATTGCTTACCACTTTTTGTGGAATTGTAATGATAAATGTGGAACCTTTTGTATATACGCTGTTTACGGAAATATCACCACCCATAAGTTCAACTAACTGCTTCACAATCGAAAGTCCCAGTCCGGTTCCTTCTATATAGCGGTTTTCACTCTCGTCAATGCGTTTGAATGCTTGAAATAAATACGGAATACTTTCTTTTTTAATTCCCATTCCGGTATCCGTCACCGAATAAGAAATTAATGCATTTCCGTTCTCCTGCTCTTTGCACTGAATGGATAAAGTAACAGCCCCCTCTTTTGTATATTTAACCGCATTATTTAATACATTAATAAGAATCTGTTTAATCCTCACTTCATCACCAAACAGCTGGGATGGCAGCAAAGGGTCCACATTGATATGAAATTCAAGCCCTTTTTCCTTTGCCCGTATCCAAAGCATATTCACAACATCGGATAACATATCTCCTGTTTCGTAAACGGCTGGAACAATCTGCATTTTGCCCGATTCAATTTTTGACATATCCAATATATCATTAATCAGCGTCAAAAGCATCTTGCTTGCCCCCTGAATACTCTTGGCATCGCCGGCTGCTTCATCGGAAATTTCTTCTCTTAAAATCATCTCATTCAGTCCAATAATGGTATTAATTGGTGTCCTGATTTCATGGCTCATACTTGAGAAAAAATGATTCTGCATTCGGTTTAATTCTTCAATTTCCTTTTTTTGCTCCTTTGCAATCTTATTTTCTTTCCGGTACATCGCATTCTGAAACAAAATCATGCTGCACACAAGAACCGTCACTGCCGCCAGTGTAAAAAAGGAATCGACATAGGCTGCCTGGATCGTGTGAAATTCCATAATTCTGGGATTCCAATAAGCAGTCAGATAACATGCACCATACAGGCAGAAACTGCTGGCAATCAATATGTACTTTGCCTTCTTCTCAACTACCAGACAGACAAAAACAACGCCAAACATCAGCCAAATCGGGCCGCCTCCATAAATTCCTCCACTTGTCAGGAAATTAAAAGGAAGTGCAAAATAAATCAGCAAAACGGAAATCAGCACTGCTCCTATTTGAATTTTATGAAAATGGATGGAAAAATACGTTATCGCAACCGCAAGCGCAAATACCACAAGAAGTGAAAGGGTGTTTGCCATACTTTCTCCTAACACAAGACCAACAAGAATTCCCATTGCCAGTCCCATTAAGCCAATCGTGACCAGAAGGCGGAACAATCGTTCCTGAAGCCCTAATTCATGATTGTTAAACACTTGTATCAATCGTTTTGGATTCATTCGCATTCACCTCTTTCCACACGTTTGTAAAGCTTCTCTGTTTTATTAAGTGCCCGGTCAAATTCAAAATCCGTGACATCTTGTTTGATATTCTCAATCAATTCCCTCCCCGACAAGTTTGCGCACTTTATATGCTGCAGTTTTTGAATAATTTTTTCTGCCTCATCTATTTCGTAAGCACGCAATTTTTCCATCAAAATCATTAATTCTTCCAATAATTTTTCGCTATTTATTTGCGTTACAGAGAACTCCTCTTCTTCCAACGCAGTACCAAGCAGGCTGCCGATTTCCACAACCGCCGCTGCATACTGGTCTAGAACTTCTTTGTGATTCTTCTCAATGAAATCCCAGTCTTTTTCTTTCGCTGCCATTTCCAAATCTTTAGCCAGATCAGACAAATTCTCTGCTCCTATCATCTTCGCCGTACTCTTTAAGGCGTGCACACGAATCCGATAATCTTCCATATTTTTCTGCTCATAATCCGCTTCTATCATTTGTCTCTTTTTCACCGACTCACTGTGAAACTGCGCTAACAATTCCCTGTAAAACATTTCATCTCCACGACAGTATTGCAACCCGGCATTCCTGTCAAAATTCGTTTTCCTCTCGTCCGCTTTTACAGCCTCTTTTTCCTCACTGACATAGGTAATCGACGATTTCGGAAGCAGCTTGCAAAGAACCCGTTCCAGTGTCATTGTCTCAATCGGTTTTGAAACAAATTCATCAAAACCTTCCTCCATAAACATTTTCTTTGCTCCACTGACTGCATTTGCCGTAAATGCAACAATAATATATTCGTGACCACTCTCATTTTGCATTTTACGAAGTCGTTTTAATGTTTCAATACCGTCCATCTCCGGCATCATATGATCAAGGAAAATAATATCAAACATTTCCTTTTCGCAAGCCGCAATTGCTTCTTTTCCGCTGATTACAGTTTGTACTTTCATCTGATAATTTTCAAAAATTCCCTTTGCAACAGTCAGATTCATCGGCTCATCATCCACAACCAACGCCTTAATTCCCGGGCATATCATTCTTCGTTTCTTTGTTTTTGACAAACTACTTTCTTTTTCCTTTAAAATTTTTAATACAGACTGTGTACAAAGTGGCTTCCGGATTATTTCTATCCGCTTTTCCTGTGGCAAAGTAATATTTTTTCCCGCCACAACAACAATCCGCACTTTTGAATCTGTCATTTCCAAATAATTCTTATTTGCGCGATACTCCTCCTCACCCACAAACAAATGCGTCACCGGTGTCACTTCTAATAACTGTTCCAATTCGTCCCGGTTCGTAACACGGTGCAATGGGATGTCAAACTGTTTTACCATATGCGCAATCATTTTATTATAATACTCTCTTACTTGCGGCACTTCATATTTTTCCGTCATCAAGAAACATGCAACACACAAGTTTTTATTATCAATAAGCGGCTGTTCCGTATCTTCCCCTGCCACCTGCTGTGGAATACTAACCGTAACCGTAGTTCCCCTGCCCTCTTCACTTTCAATCCGCATAAAACCATTCATCACACGGACCATTCCGTACACAATGGACAATCCTAACCCAAGTCCCCCCACCTTTCGGTTTCTTCCTGTACTTGTTTGGTAGAACCGCTCCGTAATTCTTTCCAATTCATCTTTCGCAATGCCGACACCTGTATCACTTACTTCAATACACAAATTGATTCCATAAGATTTTTTTAATGAAAAAATTCTGACATAGACACCGCCCTCTTGCGTAAATTTCATCGCATTATCCACTAGATGTTTTAAAATCTTTCTTATTTTCCGCTCATCGCCAAAAAGAACCGGTGGAATTTTTGTATCATAATCAAAAAGTAATTCCAGTTGTTTTTCTTCTTTCCCCCGGTATTTTGAAGCCAAATCATTTACCACTAGAGAAGGTGTATAATTTTCTTCGCTCAGCCGGATTTTGTTCGTATCAATTTCTGTGTAATCTAAAATATCCTCAATTTGACCAAACAATCGTTTTCCAGCCATTTGTACCGAAGATAGCTGCTCTCTTTTTTCTTGTTCTTCTTCTTTTTGCAGCATGACTGTAGAAATTCCTGTAACCGCATTAATGGGTGTGCGTAATTCATGAGAAACATTGGCAAGAAAATCCTCGACACGGCGATTTGTTTCTTCTAATTTTTCAATTTTGGTATCCGAATAAACACGCTCTGATTTCCGCCTTTTTAACACAAGATTCACAAGATACCCAGATACCAAAACAAGACCAAGATGCAAAAGCGTCCTAGTCACTGTAAGTGCTGTAAGTTCAATGGCATGATTAAGAACAAAAACAAAATCATAGCACATCGTCAAATAATAAGTAATCACACAAAGTCTGATAATACTTGTCTTTTCCGTAATTGAAAATAGAATCATAATCAGAATCATGAGTGGTGCCAAATCAAACACACTTGTCTTATGAATCCCATAAAAAAAACAAGATATCATCGTCAGCGCAAAATACAGCCACAGCCTCATTCCTCCGGAAACCATATCGGTAATATAAATCACCCAGCATCCAATCAACGCCGTCAGCAAAAGCACAATTGCTCCCACTTCCCAGCCAAGCAAAAGTGATTCTCCCGTCAAAATAAGTGAGAAAAATGTGTACACTAATAACACAATCAGATGGTTCTCCCTCTGCTTTTCCTTTTCATACATAAAATATCCCTTAACCTTCCCTTTAGTATTATCTTTCTTCTCCACCCCATCTTTTTTTCATATATCCATATAGATTATAAACATTTTATGTATTTGTTGTCAATGATAGTGTGAGGGCAATTTAGTGGGTTTCCGTAATTCGGCTGAAAGGCTTTGTAATTCGTGGGCGCTCTCGCTAAACAAACGCGTAAGGGTATCGGCATGTAAACGACACATGCCGATACTTCTGCGGATTTGTCTGAGCGAAAGCGCCACGAGATGTAAACTTTTCTTGGTCAATTACGGAAACTAGAAAAAAACATCACAACCGAATCCTTGATACCTCCATAACAACAATCTTCAAAAGAGCACCACCCGACATAAAATAAAACCAAACTTCACGTGCTGCCTGAGATTTAGCAATCGGCGTAGCAATGGCAGCAATAATAATGATAGCCGCACCAATGCACCCGATTAAATTAGGAATACTTAAAAGTGGAAAAATTCCCGGTGCACAGCTGCCGTCAATTGTATGCTGAATTGTCTTATCCAACCCGTCTCTGGCTGCCGCAAAACAGCAGATAACTAAGCCAAATACGAGTACAAATAAAGTGCGTCTTCCCCAGTAAAGGATATTTGCTCTCTGAAAAATCGTATAACCGATAAATCCAAGCAGCCATAAAATCATCAGTGTTGTTATCGTTGTCGTTGTATTTCCAAAATAAAGCTTCATTTTTTTCTTCCTCCTTACAGCATTTTAGAAAAACGCTCTACATGCAGTTCCAGCATTTTTATAATTTCCTCTTTTCCATCTGCTGCATCGTACAAACTGTACATGAGAAAAATTGGACCATAAAAATCCAGTGCTAACTGCCTTGCTTCTGCTTCTTTTCCTGTTAATCCCTTAAAAATTGTTTCCATGTAAGATACCGGCCCGGAAACAAGATACTTCTGAAACAATGCTGCCATCGTTTCATCCCGGTACTGCTCAAGCATCAGCATCTTGCGAAAACAATTTGAAAATTCTTCCTCTGTCCAATGCAAAAACTGTACCTTCGTAATCTGCTTAATCTTGTCTATGTCCGCCTCCCGATATCCTGCTATGACTGTTTCGCTGTCTCCTTGTGGCATTTCATACTTTTTCCCGCGCTCATAATCTAGCGAATCCATCCGGTTCACAATGCTGTCAAGGATTTCCTGCTTACTCGTGTAGTGTTTATATAACGCTGCCTTCGTAACTCCTAACTGTCTGGCAATATCATTCATCGAAGTTCCCAGATATCCATTTTTTGCAAACAACCGTAATGCCTCTTCTAAAATCCGTTCCTTCGTGCTCTTTTCCTCCATAAAATTCCTCCTTTCGCCTAATAGTTACCAATCGGTTACCTTTATTATAGTTACCGACTGGTAACTTGTCAAGTCAAAAAATACACACAGTTTTATTTGTGTGTATTTTTCTCAACAAGAAATTTCCCTGCCCTGTTATTCATTTTTACCTCTGCGAGATGTCCAAATACTCACAGTCTTTTGACCAATCATTCAAATTCAGTGCCATACCATCCAGTTCATCTTCATCCACGAGATATGCAAAGTGCAATTGAATGGTTCCCTTAGAACCTTCTACAAACCACTCGCTTTTCCCGGTTAATTTTTCTTCCAAATAACATGGCATACCATCCGTAAAGGATTTTGAAATATAATTTGGTCTGCCATAGTCCTCATATGTTTTCCGGAAAATCTGCTTGCCTTTTTTCGTCACAAGCTGCAAAGAAGGAACCGGAAACTTGCCGCTTTTTAAAACGGATGCCGAATTCTTAACTGCAAGTGTAACATAAACCAGTTTTGGCTGAACCGTCTTTGTTTCTATCACACTTCTCTCCGGTGCCGTGATTCCATTTCCATATCGAATCTGTTCTCTTTCATACGCATTTAATTTTCCATCGTTATTCACATGCTTTAAAAATGAAGCCTGTTTTTTAATAAATGCGTCCGTTTTCAGCTGGTTTGCCGAATCCAAAACCTTAACATCTTTTACTTCATAAACTGCATTTTTAACCTGAGCTGTTCCATTTGTTGAGTAATGCTTTGCATCAATTTTTTCATCCGCCGTCAGGTTTTGCTGCACATTCCATGCACCCCTGCTTCGCTTGCTGTAAAGAATAAAATCAGCCGCCTCAGCTTTTGACTGTGCTTTTGTAATTTGAATCTTTTCTGCCAAATGAACAAACTCTTTTTTTGAAAGTCCTGTTTGTGCTGCCATCTCAATCAGATAACCATAATCCTCCACAAAAATATAAAGTGTCTGTCCATAATCAGTCTTTTTGCTCTTCAGATACTTACTTCCCACAACCGGATTATAACGGCAGTAAACCGCACAGCGGCCGTTAATTTTCATCGTTTCATTTTCCTTCACATCATAAGTTGAAAGTATCTCCTTTTGTTTTCCCTCTAAATACTGCAAAGAATACCAAAAATCTTTACCACTTTGACTTCCCTCACGATTCTCATAACATTGAAATTCTTTATTTCTTTCTGTCTTGTGATAACTTTCGCCAAAGTCCGCTGAAACTTTTATATACTTCATTTTCTTCCCTTTGGTCTGATTCATTTCAGCAGTAACCGAATATTTGTCCTTCTGAATAGATGTCGTAAAATATCGGTACAACCTTCCGGCTGCCATTACCCCCGAAGGCACAATAAGAACCAGTGCCAATGCGGCAGCCACCGCAATTTTCCCATATTTTTTATATGCACCACTGCAATTTTCTTTCCTAACCGTTTTTTCCCCAGCAAGAATATCATTTTTAATTTGATTCTTAGCTTGTTCCGAAATATTTATTTTTTCGTATGATTGTCTAATATCCATCTTTTTCCAATTCCTTTCTTAATAATTTTTTTGCTTTTTGCAGACGCGTCCGGATTGTTGATTCTGACTTATGTAGCAAGTCCGCAATTTCCCTGCTGTTATACCCTTCATAATAATATAGGTAAACTACCATTTTATACTGATACGGCAGTTCCAAAATCAAACTCATCATCCCATCTATTTCGGAATGCGAATCCTTCGCTATTTCCGTATAATCCTCCAAACGATTTCTACGATTCCACCAATGCTTCAACATATCCTTGCACGCATTTGACGCCGTAACAATCAACCACGCTTTTTTATGCTGTTCCGAATCAAAGGTGCGGTCAAGATGATAATATTTCAAAAACGTCTCATGTACAATATCCTCCGCATCCATGTGATTTTTCATAAAAGAAAAGCATAAACGATATATGTCATTCACATAGGCTTCATAAGTCTGTGTAAAATTATTTTTTTGGCCGGTACCGTCCAAAGTATTCATTCTTTTTTCTCCTCCTTTCACTATAGATACGATTGACACACGCAAAACGTCGATACCTTTTTTATTTTTCAAATTGGAAAACACCCTTATAAATAATTGACAGTTTATTCCCTTTTGTTGTATGCTAAAAAAAATTGGAACTATAATTATATCATAACTTTAACACAGGGGGATTCAAAATGAACAAGAAATTAACAGCCTTATCTGTTTTTGCTGCTCTTTTATGCACAACAATTTTTTCACCGATTTCTGCCTTTGCACAAAATGCCGGCAGTGAACAAACTAATATTGCAGCAACTAAAGAACCAGCCGGCACGGCAACACCTTCTGCCACGCAGACACCGGCAGTTACAAGCAAACCAACTACTGCTCCGAAAAAGAAAACAAAAAAGAAAAAAAGCATAACAAAAATCACCATAAGTGCCGCCGGAGACTGTACACTCGGTTCCGATTATAAATCTCCGGCAAGCGTTAATTTTTATGCAAAATACAAACAAAAAACGCCTTCTTATTTCTTTAAAAATGTTAAAAACATTTTCAAAAAAGATGATTTAACACTTGTCAATTTTGAAGGTACTCTAACGACAAGAAGTACACGTGCCGACAAAACTTTTGCGTTTAAGGGAAACCCTTCTTATCTGAAAATTTTGCAAAAAGGAAATGTAGATGCCGTCTCTTTTGCCAACAACCACTGCCGTGACTTTGGAAATGGAAGTTACCATGACACAATCTCTGTTTTCAAGAAAAACAAGATGCCTTTTGCTTCCTACGGTAAAGTTTCGATTTACAAAACGAAAGGTAAAAAAATTGGTATGATTGCGGTCAACGGCCTCGAAGGTGTATCCTCCAGCAAACACTACATAAAAAGCGGTATTCAAAAACTGAAAAAGAAAAAAGCGGACCTTATTATTGTCAGCATGCACGCCGGTATTGAAAAGACAAGTTCTCTGGATGCCGTTCAGAAAAGTATTGCCCACTATGCCGTAAAACAAGGTGCCAATCTTGTCCTCGGCCACCACCCGCATGTCCTGCAGGGAATCGAAAAATACAAAGGTGCCTATATCGTTTACAGCCTTGCAAACTTCTGCTTTGGCGGCAACACAAATCCACCGGACAAAGACACTATGATTTACCAGCAAACCTTTACTTTCAAAAAGAGCAAGTTGCAGAAATCCAATGATGTAAAAATCATTCCATGCAAGGTTTCTTCAACCAACAGTATCAATAACTATCAGCCGACTCCGGCAAAAGGAAAAGCAAAAAAAAGAATTCTTGCGAAAATAAACCGTTATTGTAAACCTTTTAATGTTCATTTCAACAAAAAAGGAAAGGTGGAGCGGTAGCTCCACCTGCATAACTTACTTTCGATTTAAAATTCCAAACTGTCAGCGTTAAGAAGAAAATATTTCATTCCCATAATTACAAATCCTTCATCATTTCTCCAAGGCTTCTTTGTTCCATTTATTATAATTATTTTCTTAAATGAATCCGGAATATTCCTTAATGAATTGAGTTCCTGCGTTTGCTTTTCCTCAGAAGTCATATCATAAGCCACTTGGATGTAATATCTCTGACTTCCTTGGTTTACCACAAAATCAACTTCTAACTGTTTACGAACTCTCTTACCATCCACATTTTTTGCCATTACATTCACAATACCAACATCCACATTGTATCCACGAACAAGCAGCTCATTATACACAATGTTTTCCATAATATGCGTCGGCTCCTGTTGTCTAAAATTCAATCTGGCATTTCTGAGTCCTACATCAGAAAAATAATATTTTAAATTTGCCCCCACATACTTTCTTCCTTTTATATCATATCTGTTGGCTTTTGAAATCAGAAATGCTTCTATCAAATAATCAATATGGTTTGATATTGTTTTATTACTGTAAATAATGCCTCGATCACTTTTAAAAGTATTTGATATTTTTGTTGGATTAGTCGGTGCTCCTATTGCAGATGCCAAAATATCAATCAGAGTATTTATTTCATCAACATTATGAATCTTATTACGCTCAACCACATCTTTAATATAAACATTTGTAAATATGTTTTTTAAATATTCTGCCTTTTGACGTTCTTCTGAAAATTGTGCCACCTGTGGAAGTCCACCATATATCATATACTCATTCCATGCGTCATCATAATCTCCCCCAAAAGCCGTATAAAACTCCGCAAAAGATAAAGGATAGATTCTAATTTCATCTCCCCTTCCTCTAAATTCGGTCACAATATCAGTTGATAAAAATTTTGAATTACTTCCCGTTACATACATGTCAATGTTGTGAATATGAAGCAGGCTGTTCAGCACCTCCTCAAACCGAGGCATAAATTGTACCTCGTCCAAAAGCAGATAATACATCTGCTCATCTTTCATTTCATTTTTTATATATTGAAAACACTTTTTAGGATCCCTAAGTTCCTCATTTTCGATACCATCTAATGCAATCTCAATAATATGGTCCTTGTCTACGCCATTCTCCAACAAATATTTCTTAAACAAAACAAATAATAAGAATGACTTTCCACATCTTCGTATACCAGTAATAATCTTTACCATTCCATTATTTTTTCTTATTTTTAACTGTTCAAGATATAGGTCTCTCTTAATTTCCATACTTTTCACTCCTTATTTTTGTGCATTGCACAAAATTTAGTAGTGTAATTTTACCACTAATCCCCCTTTCTTTCAATACTTATTACTATTTTATGTGTTTTTTCACGATTTTATGTAATGTATATAGCAAAAGACAAAGCCGGAATGGCTTTGCCTTTCGTTTTTTAACGGACTTTCTTTGCTAACACATAGTGAACTCCTTCTGATGCTTTCATCTGTTCTCCCGCTCCAGATGCCAGCATCTGATTTGTTCTTGTCTCACTGCTCTGCTCTATCGAAGGATAATCAAAACATACTGCTTAATCCACTGCCATAATTTCACTTATGTTCATAAGGAGTTTCTCAAAATCCTCTTTTTGAAGATAATAACTGATTCACAATAAACTTCCAAAAGTTTTTCCCCTCTTCTCATATCCGGCCTTGATTAGTTTATTTTTCCATGAGATTTCGGCAAGATTGCAGGGAAGAAAAAAGGAAGTCCATCTATCATGCTTTTCGAAATTTCTTCATAACCCTTTCCTAAAATAGCTTCCGTAGCACCATCATTAAATATGTGTACGGAATTATTCTTGTGATGATACGCCCTTGCAAAACAACTTACTTTCGCCGTCATATTGTCCATAAATCAGATTCCCTCCTAGTTTTTTATTTTCATTCTAAACCTACGAAGTAGGAGGGGCAATCTACGGAACGTAGAGTTGTTTATTTTGGTTTGTCACCAAAGCGCATTTTCAGGTAATCAATTATAAGATCGACTGCTTTATCGCGCCCTACCCGCCCAGTGTTGATCGTAAGATCATAACTTGTCGGATTCGTCCAGTAATCTCCACCGGTATAGTATTTATAATATTCTGCACGATACTTATCTGTTTTTGTTATTAGACGATCTGCTTCCTTTTCCGAAACCTGCATTTTCTCCATAATGGACTGCCGGCATTTTTCTCTCGGAGCTTCAATATAAATACTGATAACATTAGGCCACTGTTCAAGTATCTTATTGGCACATTTCCCTACGATAACACACGACTCAAAGTTTGCCAGATCTCTTATAATATAAGCCTGCAGCTGATAGATTGATTCGTCCGACACAAAATCTTTACTGGCTGGATCTGGCACAGCAGAATAATCGAGCATTCCTTTCATTTTTTTGTGCAGATAAGACCCTCTCAATTTTTCATCAATATCAAAAAATAGTTTTTCATTCAAACCGCTGAATTCAGACGCCATTTTTAATATCCGCTTTTCATAACAAGGTATCCCGAGCCGTTTGGCAACTTCATTCCCGATTTCTTTACCACCACTGCCAAAACCTCTGGCAATTGTAATTACATAATTTTTCATGTCTTCCCTTCTTTCCGGGTGGCAATTACTTCCATCCCTCAAATGTAATTGCCTCAGAAGATGTTGCATATTTTTCCGGCCATAACGTTACCCAGTCATCGCCAGATGCATCTGCCTTGGATAAATCTTTTGGCTGAAACTGTCCACATCCCCAGTCGAAATCTGCACCATTACCACCACTTTCATTCATCTTATAAGGATAACCTGCCAGATTAAATGTATTGTTTGATAATGCTTCCTGAAGAGCATCGGTTTCTGTTGAATTTGCTTTCTTTGCTGCTTCACAAGCAAGTTCTACTGCCATAAAACCACAGATTACATCATTACTTGGAATTGAATTAAATTCCTTTTTACAATAATCTGCCAGATAATCTTTGGATGCCGATTCGTACTTTGCCTTATAAATTGAATAACCAAGAAATGGCAATTTAGCAGTCGATGGCTCCAAACCACCAAGTTCTGTAGTAATCATTTGCGTCAAATCCTCTGTCAAGTGTTCGGACACAGTTCTTTGAGAAATGTGCAGACAATGATTTCAAGCATTGTAGATTCTCGTGCGTTGCACTGATAAACCCTTTTTCTGCCGCCGAAAAGACCTTTTCGTAGACGGGGAGTGGCATTTTTTTGTTTTGTGAAAGCACGGCAGCTTCCACAGTAAAATATCCTTTTCTGATTTCCCCAGTACTCCCGTCGTGGACATCGGAAATCGCTTCCATTTTCGGACTACATGGTTTGGTAATGTCAGAATTATCAATAATAATCACAGCATTTTCCTCGTTTATCTGTTTCTTAACCTCCGAAATATAGTTTTTCATAACCGTTTCCTTTTCCTTAAAGGCAGACAAATTTCTTGAAAGTCTGTCAATGGTTTTCTTAAGTGTAATATTTTCGTTTAAAGAGCGGGCAATTTCGCTCAAATGAAGTTTGTTTCCGGCTAAAATACCATAAATCATCTGTAAAAGAAATTTGCTTTGTGGTCGTTTCAATCCATTTGAAATTTTTTCTGAGAAATTTGCTAAATCCCGTTTAATTTCATATCCTAATCTGTTATAATTAATCATGCAAAAACACTCCTTTGTTTTATTTATTTTGTCGTGATTTAATTATAACATTAGTGCAGTGTTTTTGCTTTTTTATTTTGCAGATGATTTAGTTCCTGAAAAAAAATGGGGAAACTCAAATAAAATATTATTATTGACTTATTAGGCAATTCATTTTATAATGTTTATAGTGACACAAGCAGAAAGGAGCCTATAAATGAAGTGCATTATTTTTGACATGGGTGGAACATTAATGCAATATGAAGGTATGCCTTTCACATGGGACTCATTCTATTATTTAGGTTTTAAAAAGATTGCCAAATCTCTCAGTCAAAACATATCAAATAATGATATACAACAATCAGTTAATATAATGAAGTCCTATAATCCTAGGTATAATTACCGTGAAAACGAATTATCTCCTGAATACATTTTCTCCCAGTGTTTACGTCATTGGTCAAAAACCTCTATTAACTATAATGATGTAATCCAATCTTTCTTTGAAGGTTTAAAACTTTCTCCAATTATTTACCCTGATTCGATTGCCTCCCTACAGAATTTAAAAAAAAATTTTCTAATTGCTTCTCTTACAGACTTACCTACAGCAATGCCTGACAGTCTTTTCCGAAAAGATATTGCTTCACTTATAGAACACTTAGATTTATATGTTTCTTCTCAAACATGTGGGTATAGAAAACCAAATAAAGCCGGTATTTTCTATATTGCTAATCATTTTAATATTCCTATAAATGAAATTCTCTTTGTAGGCGATGAACCAAAGGATTTTCTAACCGCCAAAAATGCAGGCTGCAAATTTTTGCTCTTGGACCGGAACACTTCGATATGTTCACATAAAACAATCAATTCTTGTTCAGCGCTATGTTCTAGACTTGATTGTTAGTTTGTTTTTTCAAAAAATAATGTGTACCGAATCCCCAGTTTCTCATTACTGGAATATATGCAAATTTATCTAATATTTTTTGTAAACGTATTAAGCACTTTAACCATGGAAAGCAAAACCCATCTGCTCCATATTTAACAACAGAAAATCCATGACTAGTCATCAACTCTTTTCCTTTTCTAGGAAAGCGCAATAGATGTTTAACAATTTCTCCTTTTTCACCATTATTTTCGTAAACTCCCTCTTTTCTTGTTGCAAATGCCATCATCACTTTTATACTTCCAAGCACCATACATGGAATACTTTTCTTCCTAAAATTGTAGTAATCTGCCCCTCCTATTCTCGCAAACACACACGCATTCAGACAAGTTGGTAAGGCTACTATTGCTTCATATTTACAAACTCTATATAATTCAGAAACACTTTGGTTAATATCATATACATGTTCCAAAACATGTATACAAGATACATAATCAAATTTTTCATCGTTTCTTAATTTTTGTTAAGTGTTTTGACGCACGTTTAGCGGCATTGAGTCGATATTCCATTGTACTACAACCAGCATTTTGAGATATATTATCAATCATTTTCCCATATTCACTCGGATTTGCTATTAAAACCGTATTAATAAAAGCTTTTCTGGCCGCATGACACAATGATGCTCCTCCAATATCAATATTTTGTCGTATTATTTCCAAGCTTTCATTATTATCTACAGCCTCACTAAATCCATAAAAATTAATAATTATTGCATCAATAGGTTGAATATGAAAATCATCCATATACTCTTGATCTGATTCTGTATACTTGTTACCAAGTATACCCGCATGTATTAATGGATGTAACGTTTTAACCATTATCTACCAAAGCCAGCAGCGCATCACTTAATCTGGCAAGCCATATATAGCGCTGAATCATCTTATAATTTTCGCCACTTTCCTCGGACATCATCTTC
>CAKRGF010000003.1 GCA_934322085.1 uncultured Eubacterium sp. | reverse complement strand
GGCCTCCTATGATTTGTATTTTATCATAGAAGACCTTGATATTATATAATTTACAGAAATTTTTTCACAGGCTCGCTTCTGTACTTTCTTACAGCATTTGTTTTATTTTCCAATGAGTTTTCCTTCAAAGAATATATTTCCATCATTATATGCATACGCTAAAATGTTATTATTACTTCCCCGTTTAAAACTAACAACAACTTGTCCTTGTGCATTACATATTGCCTGATAAACATTTGGTTTAATTTCATTTAGCTCTCCCTCATAATCATTTCCTCCCGCTGTATTTTTTGTTTCCATATTTGCAACAATTGTTTCCTCTGGCACTTCATACATTTCAACTTTAAGAGTTCCTCCTGCCCCATCTGAGTATTTACCTGAAAAATCTTTTATTTGTTTTGAGTCACATTCAGCAAATTCAACATCTTTCGGCTGCAAAGCTTCCGCGTTTGAAGTCTCCTCCGCATCTTTTATTACAACATTTGCATCATTAATCTGCACCTCAATTTTATCATAGTTATCTGGGTCTAATTCTCCTTGAATCTGCCCTGACAACTCTCTTCCAGGTGAGATTTTTTCACGGATTATTCCCTTGTCTGAATAGGTTTTAGATATATTATGATTATCTGCATAAATATTAAAAATATTTTCAGTTAATTCTATATCCGTATCTCCCGTATTTTTTATTTCATACTCAAACCATGTAATTGTTTTATAGGATGTAAGGTCAAAACCCTCTACTTTTGTACCCCAATCTGTTATTTTGGCAACATAACTTAACTGGTTATCATCACTTGTAAATGGAATTTCATCACCAATTTTAAAATTATTTGTTTTTGTTGGTTCCTCTGTAGTTTCTGCTTCAGGTGCTGATGTGGTTTCTGTTTCACTTTGTGCTGTTTCCGTTTGTTGTGGTGTACTCGTATTTTCTTCTTCCGAATCATCACACATGGACAACAAACCACAACAAACAAAAAATATCAAAACACCTATTAAAATCTTTTTTATCATAACTGTATCCTCCATAATAATTATTTAGTAATTTTAATTTTTTTAACTGTACTCCACTTGCTATCTATTATTTCATCCTCAGTTTCATAATAAGCTCTAACCCTTACATAGTAATATTTTTTCTTTTTACGTTTTTTACAAATCATAGAATTACTGCTTGTATCTTTCGCCCAGTAATCTTTACTCATCTTCCGGTTTCTGGCAATTTCAACCTCATACCCGCTAACACCCTTAATTTTTTTCCAGGTAACTTTTATCTTTCTTCCTTTCAAATTTCTTACAGATTTAATTTTTACTCTGGCCGCTTTTATTACTTTGATATTTTGGTTATTCGTTCGATTCGCGGAAGAATTTGTTTGCGAACCCGAATTCGATGGATTGCTTTTTACCGGCTGTGGTTTTATTGTTGGTTTTGGTACTGGCGTTGCTGTTGCCGCCGGAGCAGAAATAATAAAATATATCTCCTTTTGACCATAATAATATCCATTTCCGGATGCTGTAACTACCACTACTGCCTGTCCTGGTTTATCGTTGTTTTTATACTCAACATTATAGTTTTGATAATTCAGTATCACGCCCATGTCCCGTAAAACAATATCTGGATAAATTCCTTTATTTTTATATTCCTGATTTGGTATTGCATCCGCTGTACATTTACTAATATTCCGTCTCACAAACACCCTCACAGAAGAACGCGCACCACTCTTTGCCGTAGCCTTAATGGTTGCTGTCCCCATAGAATTTGCTTGAATCATTCCACTAGACGAAACCTGGGCAACCACAGAATTATTTGTTTCCCATTTTATAGTATCCGAAGAATCACTCGGATACTTCCTTATGCCACATTGATACCATTCCCCTTCTTTTAAAACAATTACATTATCATAAGATTCATCTTCTGCATAAAAGGTTTGATTATTACTATCATGAATTATTTCAACTGCATCTGCCGGTGTTTCTACAACAACAGTACATTGTGTTTTCTTCTTGTTTGATGCCGTTGCCGTTATAATCGTAGTCCCACACTTTAATGCCTTTACATATCCTTTTTGATCTACTGTTGCAACAGTGTCATTTGATGAATTCCACAAAATATTTTTATTAGAAGCATTTGCCGGAGAAATAATAACTGATAATTGATATTCGTCTCCAGGCTTTAGTGACAACTTGTCCTGATTCAGGGAAAGTGAACTAACTTCAATTTCTTTTACATTTATCAAAAAAGATGTTGTGGCTCCACCCTTCACAATCGGGACACTAACCTCCCCTATCTTTGTCATATCAAAGTTTCCCAGCATTTCATCCGTAAGCGGAGCTGTAACTTCATAACCATCCTCATAGGTGACATTTATTGTTCCACCTGTTAAATCTACCACATCTCCCTGAAAATATTCCCGCTTAGAGGGCAGTTCAACAATTTTTAAATTTTGTACTCTTTGCTGCACACACTCTTTCAGCTGCGGAAACTGATATTTATGAAGCGAATCAATTTCCCATACATTTTCAAAATCAAATTTTGTATAATATTGTTTCTTTTTCATTTGAGATCCGGTTAAAGGAGAACCTTCCTCTCCAGTTCCACTCCCCTGCAGATAGAAACAATTTCTCGTATATCCATTATCAAACAGTGTCCCTGTACCATCTGCAATTTTTCCAACATTGTAGCAATTCGTTGTATCCACCTTGCCCGTACCGTAAAAAGCACCTGCATTTACTTTTTGATTATTCGAAACAGTTATATCTGCTCCATTATAACAATCTGTAATCTCGCCTCTTTCATAATCACCAGAATATCCAAAAAATCCACCCATATCCAGCCCCTTATCACTAGCAGAACCGGATGCTAAAGAAACTGCACAGCCTGAAACTGTACCCGTGACAAAACACTGTTCCACCTCTCCAATACAACCTCCCGCAAGAGCTCCAACATCTGCATAGGATTCAACGCCATCTATATCAATATCTACATCCTTAATTCCCAGCCTTTTAATAGAGCCAGTGCCGGATAAGTATTCAAACAGACCGTAATTTCCTTCTTTTAATGTTCCATATATGTGCATATTTTTTATATAGTAACCATTTCCATCTAATTCACCACTAAATTCTTTAAGTGGTCTCCATCCGTTTCCATTATCTATCTCTCCTCCCTTTTTTGTTTCTGATAAATCAATATCATTCATAAGAATGTATTTTCCCTTAGGGTCATTATTTATCCCCGCTAAATCCGCCTCATCATAGATCGGTGTATACCCATCAGGAATTTCTTCTTTACTGACTGCCTTAGACTCTGCTTTTTTCATAACGGGAATCATTGAAAAAAGCATTACAAAAGCAAGTAATATACTTATGCTTTTTTTTAACATAACACTCATCTCCTTCTTTTTTACTGCTGATAAAAAAGATTATAAATTTGTATTTTTGAAATATCATTGGAAAAGTACAAGGATTATTTCCTTTTTTCTTGCAAATAAAGTATTCTCATTCTTTATTGATCGTGTTATTTCTGCAATAAAAAAGCACCCTTCCGGGTGCTCTCCATCTACCTTAAAATTCTATTATTTAATTCATATGAGCAGCACGATAAGCCGAGTTCTGTCGTTGAGTGACCATCTATCTGGACCTGCTGTTGCCAACAGGCTCTAGCGACCTACCCGAAAGCACGACGGGCCGCCGTATCGCTTCCTGTTCGGTCTTGCTTCGGATGGGGTTTACATATGCCCTCCCTGTTACCAGAGAGGCGGTGAGCTCTTACCTCGCCATTCCAACCTTACCACGGGCAAAGCCGTGGCGGTATATTTCTGTTGCACTAGCCTGGGAGTCGCCTCCACCGGACGTTATCCGGCATCCTGCCCTGTGAAGCTCGGACTTTCCTCACCCATTCCCTTTCGTCTGAATGGGCGCGGTCACTTGTGCTGCTCATAATGAAATCACCCTAATAATATACCACCACCGATAAATTCGCGCAAGATGGAATTCAGTGGAACATCATGTGGATCAATCGGTAAGAAATAATCCAAAAACTTAAGCAGGCGCTGTGCCTCCGCATATTCCGGACAATCCTTAGTCACCTGGAACAGTAGCGGGTCTGCATAAAGTTTCATGGCAGCCAGTTCGTAAATCAGTGCCGAGTTAAACATCGCATCTGCCTCTTCCTGATAAGGGAAAATATTCCGACTCTCGCCGCGGCGGACGGAATCCCACATAGAAATGGTTTTCTGGGCTGTATTGCCACGGGTTCTTGCATCCCTGATAATCCGGCGCAAAAGTCTTCCTTCCGTCGTTGGAATCCGATTGTGGTGATCGATATTTAATGTCGTCAGTGCACTGATATAAATCTTGTATTTATCCTTTTTCGGGATAGAATATGTCAGTTTATCATTCAAGCCATGGATTCCCTCAATGACAAGGATATCCTCACTGCCAAGCTGCATAATCGGTTTGTCGTATTCTCTCATACCGCTGATAAAATTATACGTAGGTAATTGAACCGGTTTGCCAGCTAAAAGATTCGTCAAATCCTCGTTAAACTGCTTCGTATCAATCGCACCAAGACACTCATAGTCGTATTTTCCGTTGGCATCTTTTGGTGTATCTTCTCGATTTACAAAATAGTCGTCCAAACCAATCGGATGAGGTTTCAGACCAAGGGTGCGAAGCTGCGTCGATAAACGATAAGAAAATGTTGTCTTACCGGATGACGAAGGTCCCGCAATTGTCACAATACGGCAGCCACGCTCCGCAATCTGTACCGCAATATCACCAATTCGTTTTTCGTGCAGTGCCTCCTGCGTCAGCATCAACTCCTGAAAACCACCATTCACAATAATTTCATTGAGTTCGCCAACTGTAGAAACCTGCATTTTTTCACTCCACTCATTTGCCATCTGCATCGTGTGGTACTGTTTTATGCTTGGTTTAAATTCAGGCATTGTAACAGGTGCCTCTTTTTTCGGAACCACAAAGACAAAACCATCTTCAAAAAGTTCCAGACGAAAATGAGTCAGAATACCGGTACTGTATGGCATGGCACCATAATAATAATCTGTAAAATCGCCTAAATGATATACCGTCATACGCGAATTTCTGCGGTATTTCAACAGATTGCTCTTATCTGACATATGCATTTTATCAAACATCCGTCTGGCATCTCTGGTGCGCATCACAACTTTTTCAAAACGGATATCTTTTTTTACATCTTCGCGCATTCGCTTTTCCAAACGGTCAAGCAGTTCTTTTGTCGGTTTTTCTTTCGAATTTAAATGGCAGTAATAACCACTGTCTAAACAAAAATCAATCGTTATCCGGTCTTCTTCCTTAAATACCTTTTCTTCCTGAATTGCCTTCAGTAAAAGCATTGACATACCACGTATGTAAGCACGCTTGCCATCACTGTCTTTTGTTGTACAAAAAGAAACCGTCGTCCCATCAATTACTTCATGGTATAATTCCTGAATCACACCATCCACTTTTGCAACAATAATTGGAAACTCATATTCTTTTTCCACCTGTTTGCTTATATCAAACAGCGTAGTTCCTTCTTCGCATGTTATTGTTTTATCTCTCCATGTAATTTCCATTGCAATTCCTCCCTTCCGTTAGGAAAACAAATTAGAATTTATTTAAAATCCAATTAAGCCCCGCAATCTCTTCCGTTAATTCTTCCACACGGGCTCCGGCACCGGATGTCTTTTGCATTTTTAAGGTTTCCTGCAATTTCATTTTTTTATCCCGTTCATCCAGTAAATACTTACGATAAGCGGCATCACCCGCTTCCGGCAAAAGTCGTCCGTATTCATACTCGGCCGGCTCATAAGGAGTTTTTTCTTCTCCCCTTCTTGCACGCATCACAAGATACGGTTTACCGGCGTCCATACAAAACTTTTCCTTTTCAAGGAAAAATCCCATCTTATGAATCATCTTTCTGACTTCGCATAAATCGGACTGTGCCTGAACTACAAGTGTAGAAACAGCCTGCATAACTTCCGGCGACTGGTCAAGAATCCGGCAAACTAACATACCGCCCATACCGGCAATTAAAACGGTATCGACTTCGCCTTGATTTAACGCCTGCATGCCATCACTCAAACGGCAGTCAATGCAATCACTCAGACCTGCATTTTCAATGTTTTTTCTTGCATGAGCAAGTGGTCCCTCATTAATATCCATGGCAATAACTTTTTTACATGCTTTTTTCGAAGCAAGATAAAGAGAAACATAACCATGGTCACAGCCGACATCCGCCACTTTTGCTCCTTTCGGCACAAGTGAAGCGTTCATTGCCATGCGCGCAGACAATTCTATTGTATGCTGCATTAGTCCAAATAATCCTTTAATTTACGACTGCGGCTCGGATGACGAAGTTTACGGAGTGCCTTCGCTTCAATCTGACGGATACGCTCTCTTGTTACGTCAAATTCTTTGCCGACTTCTTCGAGTGTACGGGCACGTCCATCCTCTAATCCAAAACGGAGACACAAAACTTTCTGTTCTCTCTCAGTCAGTGTTCCAAGAACTTCCACAAGCTGCTCTTTCAAAAGGGTAAAAGCTGCTGCTTCTGCCGGCACCGGTACATTATCATCCTGAATAAAATCACCCAGATGACTGTCTTCCTCTTCACCGATTGGTGTCTCAAGGGAAACAGGCTCCTGTGAAATCTTCTGAATCTCGCGTACGCGCTCAACCGGAAGTCCCATTTTTTCTGCAATTTCTTCCGGATACGGCTCACGTCCTAATTCCTGCAAAAGCTGACGCTGAACACGGATTAATTTATTAATCGTCTCTACCATATGAACCGGAATACGAATCGTTCTTGCCTGGTCCGCAATCGCTCTTGTAATCGCCTGGCGAATCCACCAGGTAGCATAGGTACTGAATTTGTAGCCTTTTCGGTAATCAAATTTTTCAACCGCTTTAATCAGTCCTAAATTTCCTTCCTGAATCAAATCCAAAAACAGCATACCACGTCCGACATAGCGCTTAGCAATGCTGACAACCAGACGCAGGTTTGCCTCTGCCAGTCTTTTTTTTGCATCCATATCACCGGCTTCCATCTTCATCGCCAAATCCTTTTCCTCTTCGGCAGTCAAAAGCGGCACCTTACCGATTTCTTTCAGATACATACGAACCGGATCCTCAATGCTGACACCATCCGGAACTGCCATTTCGATATTTTCCAGCTCTTCCTCCGTTGGCTCGTCTTCGACATCCAGGATAATGTCATCCTCGGTGTCACTCTCCGGCACCATTGCAACAATCCCTTTGTTTTCTAAATACTCAAAAATTTTCTCAGTCTTGTCGTCATCAAGTTCCAATCCTTTGTCTATGAACACCTTCTCAATTTCACTGAGTTCCAGTACATTTTCCTTTTTCTTGCCCATTTCTACAAGCTCATTCATAATCGTCAGCATTTTCTGCTGTTCGTCTACATTTGTATTTTCCTTATCCATCTTTTCCTCCATTTCTGTTGTCATACAACGGCTCTATTAAAATGAAATCTGTAATGTCTGTAACTTTCTTTTCTCTTCCATAAGAGTCTGTAGTTCTTTCATATCCGTCACATGTCTGCTCCGGTATTCCAGACTGTATTTTTTGATACTGTGCACAACTTCATTCAGTGCTTTCTGCTGCTCGGTATCTTTACTGATTTCTTTTAATTCTTTATTAAAAATTCCGGCTACCAGAGACTGCTCCTCTTTGCTTTGGAATTTACTGATAATCATGGCCGGCTCTACTTTGCCGGTAGTTTCATACTGCTCATAAATCATCTGCGCCACTTCGTGATACGGCTCATCTACAAAATCTTCGGCGGATAAAATCCCTTTTGTCTTTTCAAACAAAACCGGGTCATTACTAAGCCATGTAAGAAATACGCCCTGGCTTTTCGCAATACCGTCCTCCTTTTGTCTTGCCGTCTTCGCCGAACGCTCCTGCCGCCTCTTCTCATAATCAATGCCAACCATTCTGGCACTGTGATAGGCAGCCAGTTTTTTGAAATCCTCGGTTCTTACGCTATATTCTCTGCAAAATGCCTCCATGTAATTCGTCCGCTCGATTTCATTATCAAAGGTTAAACATTTTTTCGCCACTTCATTCATAAATGACGTTTTGGATTCCGGATCATTCATATCATATTCTTTCATCAGATTGTCCACCTCATAAAAGAAACTCGATTTTGCCTGTTCAATCCTCTCCTTAAACGCCTCCGGCGAAAGCCCTTTCATAAATTCATCCGGATCCTTATACGGCCGCATATTGATTACCTTGACACGGATGCCTGCTTCCTTCAACATCGGAATCGCGCGCATCGCCGCTTTCACACCGGCACCGTCACTGTCATAGCACAGATATACCAGATCCGTATACCGCTTTAACAAACTACAGTGCTGGCTCGTAAATGCCGTACCAAGAGATGCTACTGCATTTGTAAATCCCGCCTGGTGAAGCGCAATCACATCCATATAACCTTCACAGATAATCATGCCCTCACTCTGCTTACCGTGCACAAAATTCAAACCATACAAATTCCGGCTTTTATCAAACACCATCGTCTCCGGCGAATTTAAGTACTTGGGTTTGGCATCACCCATCACACGGCCGCCAAAAGCAATCACGCGGTTGTTCCTATCTAAAATAGGAAACATCACGCGATTCCAAAACTTATCATAAACACCACGCTTTTCATCATAGGTAAAAAGTCCGGTTTCTTTGAGTACCGAATCGGGATATCCTTTGGATTTTACATACTGGTAAAGAGGACTGCCGCCTTTTCCTGCAAATCCAAGCCCAAACCGTACAATGGTCTCCGGTTTTAACTCACGTTTTGTCAGGTATTCATAACCAATTTTTCCCTGCTCACTTTTCAGACAGGCAAAATAATAATTAGCTGCCAGCTTATTCACTTCCAGTATCGAATCCCGTAAATCCCGGCGTTTCCTGTCATTTTCGGAATTTCCCTTTTCCGGAAGTTCCATCCCTGCCTGTTCGGCAAGCCGCTCCAAAGCCTCCACAAACGTAAGGTTTTCATATTCCATTAAAAAGGTAAATACATTGCCACCGGCGCCGCATCCAAAACAATAATACATCTGCTTTGACGGGCTCACAGAAAAGGATGCTGTCTTTTCATTATGAAACGGACATAGACCAACATAATTGCTGCCAGTCCGTTTCAGATTTACATAGGAAGAAATAATATCGACAACATCACTTCTTTGTCTGACTTCTTCCACAAAATCTTCTTCGTAATACATGCCATCACTCCGTTAATTTTCTTCCCTATAGCACAGACCACGTGCGCGGAATTGTCAGTCCCTGATACGTGGCTACCGCATACCGGTCCGTCATTCCTGCAATAAAATCACAGACCGCACGCTCCACCGATGTATGACCGCTCTTTAACATCTGATAATACTCATCGGGAAGTTTTTCCACATGGTCAATATAGTATTTATATAGCTGGCCAATCATATACTCGGCTTTTCCCTCTTCCGCCTTGGCAACGGAATTTACATATACATTTTCAAACATAAAAGCACGAAGACCAGCAAGTGCATCTCTCATTGTATCCGACTGAATAATATCATTTTTATCCATGCTGTTCCGAATCAAATCATGTATCAGCGTATTGAGACGTTCTCTAAGAGTATTTCCCAAAATCTCGGTATATTCACGCGGAATATCGTCTTCTTTAATGACTTTTCCCCGGATTGCATCGTCAATGTCTGAATTAACATACGCAATCTTGTCACAGAGTCTTACAATTTTTCCTTCCAGTGTGGACGGATTTCCCGAAGTTGAATGGTTTCGGATGCCATCCCTCACTTCAACCGTAAGATTTAATCCCTCGCCAGCCTTTTCAAGGCACTCCACCACGCGGACACTCTGTTCCTGATGACGGAAACCTCCCGGGTAAATCTCATTCAGAACCCGTTCACCGGCATGTCCAAATGGCGTATGTCCTAAATCATGTCCAAGCGCGATTGCCTCCGTCAAATCTTCATTCAGACGCAGTGCTTTTGCAACCGTCCTTGCATTCTGTGACACTTCTAACGTATGCGTCATACGTGTGCGGTAATGGTCTCCCTCAGGAGCAAGAAACACCTGTGTTTTTCCCTTTAACCGCCGAAACGATTTGGAATGAAGAATCCGGTCACGGTCTCTTTGATAAACCGGGCGCAGGTCGCATTGCTCTTCATATGTATCACGCCCCTTGGACTCATCACTAAATGCCGCATATGGACTTAGTATGTCATGTTCTCTTTTTTCTAAATTTTCACGTATTGTCATATCCACTCTTTCCTGCCTTTCGGGATTAAGCAAAAAACAACTACATTAGGAAAATTACAACATAAGGATTTTATTTCCTTTTTTTTCTTAAAAAGTTTTTGCAGATTTCTAAAAAATAGTGTATGCTAAAAGATAGATTTCGATTACATAAGGAGGTACATCATGGCAAGAGGAGCAGGAAAAAACGGTTGGGCACTCTTTTTACTGATTTTAGCAGGGGTTGTTCTTGGCAGTTTTATCAGCCAGCTGACAAGCGGAGTTGCCGGCCTGTCGTGGCTGAATTTTGGAAAAAGTTTCGGATTAGCAAAACCACTTACCTTAAACTTAGGCGTATTGGTTCTGACTTTCGGACTGACAATCAAATTCACCATTGGCAGTATCATCGGAATTATTGTTGCCGCTATTATTTACCACTTTATCTAGGATTTTATCATTCCCGCTTTTTCAGATTGGTAAAAGGTACCATCTTTGCGTATCAAAATAATCTGAATCTGCGGGTGTTTTTTTTGAAAAGCAATTGCCTTTTCTTCTCCCATAACAGAAAGTGCGGTCGCATACGCATCCGCCATCGCCCCATTTTCCGCAATTACCGTAACCGATGCCAGATTATTGTCTGCCGGCATACCGGTTCTTTTATCCATGATATGATGATACATTTTTCCGTCTTTTTTGAAATTTCTCTGATAAATTCCACTAGTAATAACCGCTTTATCCTTTACCTTTACCGTACCATAAATACTGCTTCCATCGGATGGGTCCGTAATTCCTACCGTGTATTCCGTGTCATCCGGTTTCATGCCGATTGTCTGCACATTTCCACCTAAAGAAAGAATACAGGAAGCAACTTTTTTCTCTTTGCAAAGGTCAATAATTTTCTGGGACAGATAGCCTTTTGCCGCCGCTCCCAAATCAATTGCCATGCCGGATGGAATCCTCACCTGACAATTCGGAAGAAGTTCTATCTTTTTATAATCAATCTTTTTTATAACAGCATCTCTTTCGGCTTTATCCGGCACACGATATTTCTCTGTCGTAAATCCCCATAACTTCACAAGCGGATAAATTGAAATATCAAACAACCCATCCGTGTCATTTCCATATTGAATACAAGCAGAAAGTAAGTCATACGTTTCTTCCGAAACTGTGACTTTTTTCCCGCCTGCAACATTAATTTTTGAAATCTCACTGTCTGCTTTGGTAACAGAAAGCGTTTTCTCTAACTGCTGAATTTCGGAAACTGCCGCCGCCATCGCCTGTTCTCCGTTTTCTCCGTAAAAAGTCAGATTCATAATCGTGTCCATGGCAAAAATTTCACGCTCTGTCTTCTTTTCCTCAGAAGCTGCACATCCAGGAAGAAGGATTACGACACACAGGAAAAGAGAAATCCATTGTTTCACTCGCATTGCAGCATGTCCTCCTTTGCCTTTTTTGAAAACCGGCAGCCACAAAAATCCTGCCGGTACAAATCGTATTCTCTTGACAGTTCAATACTTCTTTTATACCCATTTTTCTTCTTAAAATCCGATGGTAGATAAGGGACACCGTAGTTTTCAGAAAGTTCTTCTCCAATCTGCATTAACAAATCCGCATTTTTGTGAGGACTGATGGAAAGTGTCGTACAAAAATAATCATACGCTCCCTCTTTTGCATATTTTGCGGTTTCCTCTAACCGGAGTCTGAAACACTTTGCACATCTTGGTCCCCGCTCTGGATCATTTTCATGCCCTTTTGCCATTTTTTCAAAAAGCTCCGGTTCATAATCGGCATCGTGCATATGAATTTCTTTTCCAAAAGGCGCCGTCTGCAAAAAACGCTTTAACTCCTCTTTTCTTTTTTGATACTCACTCTCTTCCGAAATATTCGGATTATAAAAAAATACCGTAACATCAAAAAAATCATGCAGATATTCTAATACATAACTGCTGCATGGTGCACAGCAGCAATGAAGAAATAATCGTTTTTTTTCTGAAAAAGATGCTAATAATTCATCCAGTTCCTTCTGGTAATTTCTGCGGTTCAAGGTCTCATTCTCCTTCCATCAAAGTTATGACGCCTGCTAAATTTCCCCGTCTTCCACCGGTCGCGCGGTGTGAAAACAGCCAGTCGAAATGACAGCAAGTGCATACGCCGCTCACCTCAATCTGTTCTTTCGGAATACCGGCTTCTTCTAATATAATTTCATTTGCCCGCCATAAATCGAGCTGATATTTATGTGCCGGCTTCTCTTCTAAAATTTCCTGCCACTGCTCCTCCTTAAATTCCTTCTGAAATGCAGCCGCAACATCCTCGCTCACTTCGTAGCAGTCTTTGCAAATCGATGGTCCGATTACCGCAAGGATATCTTTAGGATTGGAGCCAAATTCCTCTTCCATGCGGCGCACTGTTTTCTCTCCGATTCGCATTACACTTCCCCGCCAGCCGGAGTGGCTTGCCCCAATTGCCTTTTTTACCGGGTCATAGAAAAACAACGGCACACAATCCGCAAAAAAAGTCATCAAAACTACTTTTTTATCATTCGTAATCAATCCGTCGATGCCGATGATATCCGATTCTCTGACAACACCTTTGCCACAATCCTTTTCATCAACGCGTAAAATTTTTGTCTCGTGCACCTGATTACTAAGCACCACATTTTCCACCGGATAACCGACAGCTTTTGCAAATCTTCTATGGTTTTCAAGCACGGCTTTCTCATCATCGCCTCTTGTAAAACTTAAATTCATAGTCGCACAGTCTCCCACACTGACGCCACCCAGTTTCGTAGAAAATCCGTGTTTGATTCCCGCCTTCTCAAAAAGAGGGAATGTTAAATATACCACACCATCTTTTTCATTTTTTATCATTTTTTCGCACATATTTTCCTCCTGTCTGGTATACTTATAAGTGAAATTTGTAATCCTAATTTCATACATGGAAAGGAGATTTTTAATATGCCTTGTATTTATGCCCATAATTCCTTTGGCAAAGAAGTACAAAAAATGCTTCCCAAACCACTTAAAAATACCATTCGCCGACACCCTGCCGCATTCCGTATCGGATTGCAGGGACCGGATTTTTTATTTTTTTATCATCCCTTATTAAAATGTAAAACGAACCAATTAGGCTATCACCAGCACAGCCATGCGTTTGATGCTTTTCTGGCTTACGAACTGCCCATCATCCGAAAACTTGGAACAGACTCTGCCGCCTATGCCTATTTACTCGGCTATATCTGTCATTTTGTGCTGGACAGCGAATGTCATACCTATATCATTCCAAAATCTACGGAAGCCGGAAAAAATCATCTGGTAATGGAAAATGAGTTTGACCGTTTTTTACTGAAAAAAGATGGTTTCAACGCCATCTCCTATCCTATCTGGCATATGATTCCAAAAGATAAAACCACCATCCATGCCATTTATGAAGTGTACCGCCCATTCGCTTTATCAAAACATAAAATCAAACGGGCTCTTTCCGGTATGCGATTTTATAAGAAGCTTCTAACCTGTGGCTGCTCTTTGAAACGCTTTCTAATTCGTCTGCTTATGAAAATCACATTCCACTACCGACAGCTTGAGGGGCACATGATGACACTTTGTGCCAAATCCTACGCAAAAGAGACCAATGCAGCCCTCTTAAAGCACTATAAAAAATCGATTCCTTTAGCGAATGAATTGATTTTGGATTTTCACAAAAGTGTGACGCAGGGGAAACCACTTCACAAGCGGTTTCACACGACACTCAAAAGCAACGAGCCGCTTGACTAATCCATCAACCCTAAATCTCTGCGGTACTGCCTCAGAAATTCATACACAAGCGTTCTCTTTTCGTGCCAGAAGCGCTTGCCGGGTGCTGTCACAAAATCCATCTGTTTCATATGACGGTAGGTATATTTTTCAAAATGCCTGCAAACCTCATTAAACGATGGATTTTCTTCTTTGGACGTAATCCACGAATCGAGCACAATTCCCATTGCTCCGGTATCATCTAACATATCCGCTTCCATCAGAACAACCAGCTCCAGTGGCGTTGTTTTCTCATGCAAAAGCCGCTTATTTGGGTGTTCTAAAATCAAATAGCAAATAAAATCAATCTGTTCGGGTGTATACGGACGCCGTTCCAAATAGTCCCTGCAAATTGCGGCACTTTCTTTGGCGTGTCCTTCATCTCCCTGCACGGCATATCCTACATCATGGAAAATCGTTGCAATCTTTAAGGACTCAACATCTAAACTGTCATCCTTTAACTCTCTCGTAATGCGGAGCATCCACTGATAAACCCGCAGTGTGTGAGCGTATCGGTCGTATTCAATTTTGTTCTTACTCTTATCGCCCTTTCTGCGGTCATAGCTGTAAAGCATTTCTTCCACATACTGGAACATCTTTCGATGCTGTTTCATGATTTGCTCCATTTCCAATGTATTTTTTCTGATTTTTCTTCCAAATCAGTATTATAGCACAGCTTTCCCCGTTTGTGCAAAGAAATCAATGCCAATGTTTGACAGACCTGCCTTTGTATGTTACAGTAGGCAATACGATTTATATAAGGAGTTTAGCATGAAAATTCAGTTATCTGAACATTTTACCTATCAAAAATTATTACGTTTTGTCTTTCCTTCTATCGTCATGATGATTTTCACATCCATCTATGGCGTAGTGGATGGTCTTTTTGTGTCCAATTATGCCGGAAAGACAGCGTTTGCCGCAATCAACCTCATTATGCCGTTTATTATGGCACTCTCCGCCCTTGGTTTCATGGTCGGAACCGGTGGCAGTGCCATCGTAGCAAAAACTCTTGGTGAAGGCAGAGAAAAAGAAGCCAACCGGTATTTTTCCATGCTTATTTATCTGACGATTTTTGGCGGCATCATTTTAAGTATCCTTGGAATTTTACTTGCAAGACCGGTCAGCATCGCACTTGGCGCCTCCGGAGACCTTTTAGACTATTGTACTCTGTATGGGCGCATTACATTTTTATCGTTAACACCGTTTATGCTGCAAAATGTATTTCAGTGCTTTTTTGTCACGGCGGAAAAGCCAAAACTTGGTTTACTCGTCGTTGTTCTTGCCGGTGTTACGAACATGGTGCTGGACTACCTGTTTATCGCCGTGTTTGGCATGGGACTTGTCGGTGCCGCCATTGCAACCGTCTGTGGCGAATGTATCGGCGGCTTTGTACCATTAATTTATTTTGCTGCCAAAAACTCAAGTCCGTTTCGCTTAGGAAAAACCAAATGGTATCCTTTTATCTTAAAAAAGACTTGTACAAATGGCTCCTCGGAATTAATGACAAACTTATCCAGTTCTATCGTAAACACCTTATTCAATTTTCAGCTTATGCGTTTTGTCGGCGAAAACGGTGTAGCTGCTTACGGAACGATTATGTATGTTAATTTTATTTTTGTTGCGATTTATTTTGGATATTCCATCGGCAGTGCTCCTATTGTCAGTTACCACTATGGCGCACAAAATCATAAAGAATTAAAGAATTTGTTGAATAAAAGTCTGCGTTTTATTGGTGTCTGCGGCGTTTTCCTGTTTATACTCGCCCAGTTGATTGCGACACCTCTTGCCCGCATTTTTGTTGGATATGATGTAGATTTATTTGAATTAACCAGACACGGCTTTCGAATTTACTGCACAACATTTCTTGTGTGTGGACTTAATATTTACGGCTCCTCATTTTTCACAGCGTTAAACAACGGCCTTTTATCGGCACTGATTTCTTTTTTGCGAACACTTGTATTCCAAATCAGCGCCGTCTTAATTCTTCCCGTTTTCTTTGCGATTGACGGTATCTGGTCATCGGTTCTTTTAGCAGAACTACTCACCTTAATCGTTACCGCCGCCTGCATCATTAAAATGCGCCCCCGCTATCATTATTTCTGATGTCCGGCAAAGATTTTATCCACCGTCTGCATGGCGTTAAGAACAACCTCGTTCATCCTGTAACAGTGGTGGGAGCCATTTCTGCCAATTGTATATAAATTTTTAATTCCATCAACGAAGGAAAGCAGTTCCCCTTTCTTTTCATAGCTGCCTGCATACGCCGGATAAGCTTTCGGAACATACTCTCTATGATAGCAGATTACTTCTCTGCCTGATTCAATAAAGCCAATTTTTTTCAGTTCGGACACAGCGATTTTTGCGCACTCATCTTCCGACAAATTCCAGAAGTCGTCCCCCTCTTTGCAGAAAAATTCAAGCCCCAGCCATAACTCATTTTTCTTTTTTACAAGATACGGCGACCAATTATTATATACTTGAATTCTGGCAAGTTTTATTTTCGGATCCTGCACATAAATCATGCACTCTGGAAAATTTTCAATGGAAACTGCTCCATTCGACAGTTCCGGCCACTTAATGCACAATCCCATAATTACGCAATCACGGTATTTTAACCCATCGGCAATCGTCCGCAAAGAAATCGGAACGTTTCCCGTCATATTGGCAAACAATGAACTTAACGGCATCGTTGAAATGACAACATCCGCCTCCTCAAATACCCGTTTTCCATTTGATTTTATATAACTGATTTTTTTCAGCATATTATTATCTAAAACAAGTGAGTCTACCGTTGCTCCCAATTCAATAATTCCACCTCTTTTTTTTATCTTCTCTGCAACCTCCTGCCACATTTGACCGGCACCCAGTTTCGGATAGAGAAAATATTCTGTCTGAATCTGTTTTTCCCCTTGCATTGCCCCCTGTTCACAGGATAATTTTTCAGGCGATTCTCCCCAGCATTTTTCCATATAGTCGCGTAAAAAAATCCGATAAATAGTTGGTCCAAAACGATTGATATAATAATCCTCTAAGGTATATTCTTTCCTTTGCTTCAACCGGCTTTTCACAAAGTCACCCATACATTTTATTGTGTTTAAACCTCCAACCTGACGACGAAATTTATGATTAAATCGAATCGGATGACTAATATAATTTCCCTTATAATATACTTTAGACTTTTGTTTTCTACGAAACATCCGTTTAATATAATTTCCTCCTTTCGGAGGCAAAAATTGATTCCACCAATCCAAAACTTTTTCATTCACCATAAGAAAACGATGTCCTCCCAAGTCCATTCGATAATCTTGGAAGGCTACCGTTTTTGCTAATCCACCAATTTGATTTTTTTCCTCTAATACAAGCACCTGGCAGGAATCCGTCCGGTTTAGTATCTCATACGCCGCCGTAAGTCCTGCCGGGCCCGCCCCTATAACGATTACTTTTTTCATACAGTTTATTTTCTTTCTTTATGTAATATTTAGTCATAATTATATCACTATTAGATAAGTATTTCAATGTTTTTTTATTTTTTCTGCTGGAATTATATAAAATATATAAAGATATTGAAAAGAACGATGCTTTATGGATAAAAAAGTTTGTGGCAAGTGTTTGTTAGCACTTTTTTGTTTTCCGTAATTCCGTAGAAAAGCTTTGCGTCTCGTGGGCGTTCTCACTTATTGAGTGCATAGCGGTATGGGCACTGAAACTACCAGCGCCTCATACCGACGTACTCAAACCCACGAGTCACAAAGCTTTTTTACGGAATTACTGGAATCCAAAGGAACTGGCAACGAACAATTGTCATAAGTGCACACATACTACTCTCTTATCCGAATTCTCATCAGTTGAAAATAATAGGACCATGTCACTATGAACGGGTGCTCCTCTTCAAAAATCGTAAACAGTGTTTCCGATTTTCGATTCCTATATGTTAAATAAAAGAATGTCTTCCACTCCAATCAATCACTTTTTATTTTAGACAAAAGAACCACGGTTTCTATCCCGCGTGTCCACGGAAACATATCTACACATTTTGCCTTAACCGGCTGATATCCATATTCCAAAAACACTTCCAAATCTCTGGCAAGCGAAGTTGGCTTGCAGGAAATATAAACAAATGAAGACAATCCATAATCTAAAATTTTGCGAATTGCTTTTGGGTGGATGCCCTCTCTTGGCGGGTCTAACACAATTGCGTCTGGTGCCTCCGTCAGTTCATCCAATACCGTCAATACATCTCCTGCCAAAAATGTGCAGTTATCCAGATGATTTTCTTTGGCATTTTCTGCCGCTGCATAAACTGCCTCTTCCACGATTTCAACGCCTGTCACCTCTTTTGCAACCGGTGCCAATACCTGCGCAATCGTTCCGGTTCCGCTATAAAGGTCATATACCTTTTTCCCGGTCAAATCACCAATGTATTCTCTTGCCAGCGAATACAATTTCTCTGCTCCGGCAGAATTTGTCTGAAAAAAGGAAAACGGCGTAATGCGAAAACGCAGTCCTAAAAGTTCATCGTAAAAATAATCTTTTCCATATAAAATATCTACCGCATCCGCTTTTACCACATCCGAAAGACTATCGTTTGTCATGTGCAGAATACCGGCAAACATCCCTGTCGTCTCTAACGCAAGAAGTATATCTTTGTATTTCTCAAGTAACTGTTTCCCTTCCGCGGAATCGATTCCTCCCTGAGAAGATGTCACAAGACAGATTAACATTTCCCCGGTTTTTAATCCCTTGCGGACAAGCAGGTGGCGAAGCACGCCCTCATGGCGCATTTTATGATAAAAATCAATACTTTTTCCATCCAGTTTCGCATTTCGGAAAAAATCCTGCGTTGTCTTTAACACCTTACGCAAATCCTCATCAATAATCTGACAGTCAGGGACGGAAACAATATCATAAAAACTTCCTCGTTTATGAAGTCCCAAAGTAAGCGGACCATCTTTCACTTCATCCCCAAAAGAAAACTCCATTTTGTTTCGGTATTCCCAAATTCTAGGACTTTCTACACATTCATCCAATGGAAAATACGGATACACAGCATCCAATAAAGCTTTTACCTGATTCAGTTTCAGTTTCTTCTGCTCCTCGTACGGAAGCGTCTGGTACGCGCAACCGCCACATTCTGAAAAATGCGGACACGGCGGCACTGCTTTTTCAATCTCCGAAGGCACCAAAACTTCCGTCAGATTTCCCTCCGGTCTTTTTTTCTTCACTTTCTTTAATTGAAAACGCACTCTCTGCCCCGGCAGTGTATTTTTCACCTGTACATAGGCATCCTCATCTTCTACATAAACAATTCCTTTATTTGGAAACTTAAGAGATGTAACCATCCCCTCATAAAATTCATTCTTTTTCATAGTAACCCTTCCTCGTAAAATTTGCTATTGCCATAGTATAGCATAGATTGATGGAAATGTCATTTTTTAATGTTTAATGGTTGTGGTTGTGGGGAATGTTCGATATGCTTTTTCGATTTCCGTAGTTTACCAAGAAAAGTTTGTATCTCGTGGGCGCTCCCGCTTAGACAAATACGCAAAAGTATCGGCATGCAAACTACGCACGCCAGATACTTGCGCATTTTTACCCACGTGATACAAATCTTTTCTTGGTAAACTACTGGAATTTCGAGAATAGCATAATCGAATATTTAGCCACAGCGATTGAACACTAAAAATAACATCCAACGCTTGCACCAACCTCCCCCTTCTCTACTCGTTTTAAATTTTTTCACAGCATCTCCAAATAGTGAACTGTAGTTTCACCATGAGGGATTTTGAACACCGTCGGTGCGTAGAGGGCGTGGTATGCCCTCATGCACCGTTACGTGTGTTCACTTAAGCGAAAGCGGTCCCGAATGGGAAACTACAGTTCCCTATTTGGGCATGATATGAAAACAATTTATCAGTTGATTTACTCACCAAAATCCGCTATACTTAAACTTAAATGACATTAGGAAAGAGGTACCAGAATGGATAACGCAACCGAAGAAAGCATTATGGATATCATCGGAAAACTGAAAAAGATTGATTACATAAATCCGGAAGACATCCCTAATATTGATTTATACATGGATCAGGTTACGACATTTATGGATGAACATCTTGCTGCGTGTAAGCGTCTGGATGACGATAAAATACTTACAAAAACCATGATTAACAACTACACAAAAAATGATTTTCTTCCGCCGCCGGTCAAGAAGAAATATTCCAAAGAGCATATGTATCTTCTGATTTTTATTTACTATTTTAAAAATGTATTATCAATCAATGATACGCAGAAAATCTTCCGCCCGCTGACGGATATGTTCTATGACAAAAAATCAAGGGATATTTCACTGGAAGAAATCTACCGCGTCATTTTTGAGATGGAACGCATACAGACAGATAATCTTACCAAAGACATTTTGAGACGATTTAAGTATTCACAAAATCTGTTTCCGGATGTTAAGGATGAAGACGAAGCAGACTTTCTCTCCCGTTTCGCTTTTATCTGTCTGCTCAGTTTTGATGCTTACCTCAAAAAGCAGTTAGTGGAGCGTTTAATTGACGAAACTCTTTCTGATGAAGCGAAGCAGAAAAAAGACAAATAAATTACGGATAGAATTGAGGTTACTATGAACGAATTACTTGCAGGATTAAATGACAAACAAAAAGAAGCGGTTCTCCACTTTGAGGGACCGCTCCTTATTTTAGCGGGTGCAGGCTCCGGCAAAACCCGTGTTCTCACCCACCGAATTGCATATTTAATTGAGGAACATCAGGTACCGCCCTACCACATTCTTGCCCTTACCTTTACAAATAAAGCGGCAAACGAAATGCGCGAGCGTGTGAATAACATTATTGAATATGGTGCCGGCAGTATCTGGGTGAGCACCTTCCACTCCACCTGTGTTCGTATTTTAAGACGATTTATCGACCATTTGGGTTACGATAACGCCTTTACGATATATGATAGTGATGACCAGAAATCACTGATGAAAGATATTTGCAAACAGTTAAATATTGATACAAAAAAATATAAAGAACGCACTTTCTTAAATGCTATTTCCTCGGCAAAGGACGAGTTAAAAACGCCGGAACAGTATGCTGACGAAGTGGCAAAGGAATACAACAAAAAGATTTTCGGACGGGTTTATAAAGAATACCAAAAGCGCTTAAAGCAGAACAATGCTTTGGATTTTGACGATTTAATTATGCTTACTGTGCAATTATTCCGGCAAAATGCGGAAATACTAAACCATTATCAAGAGCGTTTTCCATTTATTCTGGTAGATGAGTATCAGGATACAAACACCGCACAGTTTACGTTATTAAGTTTGCTGGCATCCCGCTACCAGAACCTTTGTGTGGTTGGTGATGATGACCAGTCGATTTACCGGTTCCGCGGTGCAAATATTCACAATATTTTGAATTTTGAAAAAATCTTTCCGGCAACGAAAGTAATCCGCTTAGAGCAGAACTACCGCTCTACTAAAAATATCCTTGCAGCTGCCAGCGGAGTAATTAAACATAATTCCATGCGTAAAGAAAAAACACTTTGGACAACGGCCGATGCCGGTGCTCCGATTTCCTATGGGCGCTACGATAATGAATATGAAGAAGCTCAGGGCATTGCCGCTGACATTCACCGTCAGGTAAAAGATGGTATGGCCTACAGCGACTTTGCTATTTTATACCGCACTAATGCACAATCCCGTGTATTTGAGGAAAAACTTATTTATGA
The DNA here is from genome assembly GCA_934322085.1 of uncultured Eubacterium sp. GTDB lineage: Bacteria > Bacillota > Clostridia > Lachnospirales > Lachnospiraceae > Eubacterium_F. The sequence goes on along the minus strand of CAKRGF010000003.1, from coordinate 100,783 downwards.
AGGAATTCCTTACCGAATTATCGGTGCTGTCAACTTTTATGCCAGAAAGGAAATTAAAGATATTCTCTGTTACCTGAAAACAATCAATAACAGTGCAGACGATATCGCGATTAAGCGAATCATCAATATTCCAAGACGAGGCATCGGACAGACTACCATCGGACGTATTTCGGACTATGCTTTTTCTCAGGAAATGCCATTTTATGAAGCACTCCGCCGCGTGGATGAAATTCCTGGATGCACCCGCGCCAGTGCAAAAATTCATTCTTTTGTCAGCTTAATTGAACATTTCCGCATGAAATTACGCGATGAGATGTATTCGCTGGAAGATATGACACAGGAACTTTTGGATGTAACCGGTTATGTCCGTGAATTAGAGGCAGAAGACACCGACGAGGCAAATGGCCGCATCGAAAATATTGAATCTCTGATGAATAAGATTGTTCAATATGAGGAAGATAATAATGGTGGCACGTTAAATGACCTGCTTGAAGACATCGCTCTTGTAGCAGACATCGACACGGTATCCGATGACGCTGAACAGGTACTTTTGATGACACTCCACAGTGCCAAAGGACTGGAGTTTCCAAATGTTTATATCTGTGGCATGGAAGAAACAATATTTCCAGGGGCTTCGGCAGTATTTGGTGATGATCCATCCGAACTGGAAGAAGAACGCAGACTCTGCTACGTTGGAATTACCCGTGCCATGAAAAAACTGACGCTCACCAGTGCAAATCAGCGCATGCGTAATGGAGAAATGAATTTTAACCGTCCATCACGCTTTATTAATGAGATTCCACGTCACTTAGTAAAACAAACATATGGTGCTGTTTTTAAACCAGAAACGGAAAGTAAATCAACTGAATTTTCGAGAACAAAAGCTTCTCTTTATACAAAAGACCGCAAAAACCCATTTGCCAATAACCCTTACATCCAAAAGGGACTGGGAAGCACTTCACCCGCCGGTGCTCCAGATTATCAGGTTGGCGACCGGGTGTCACACATGAAATTTGGTCAGGGCGTTGTCCGCTCTCTCACAAAACTAACAAATGATTATGAAGTTGTCATCGAGTTTGATGGATTTGGTCAAAGAAAACTGCGCTCTTCGTTTGCCAAACTAACAAAATTATAATTTGATAAAAAAAGTATAGTATTCCATAACTATTCGTGTTACAATATGGTTAAAGAATCTTTTTGAGAAAGGATGGTTTTTATTATGTCAGGAAAATTTGAGGAAATGATAAACAACGCTAAAATTACTGAGTTGTTAAACAAGAAAAAAGCAGAGGAAGAAAATAAAAGTTTTGTTCTTTGGATTTTGGCTATTATCGGTGCAGTTGCTGCTGTAGCTGCTATCGCATTTGCTGTATACCGTTATATGAATCCAAAGTACGCTGATTTTGATGGTGACTTTGATTATGACGAGTTTGAGGATGATTTCGAAGATGACGACATTGATGACAATGACGTTTATGTAAAGAAGACAAACTAGTTTTTATTCTCCTTTCACCCCCAAAAGAACCGCCTGTACCGGACATACCGGTGCAGGCGGTTCTTTTCATTTTTCTCTCTTCTATTATCCTAATTCCGGAACTTTTTTTGAAATTGCAACTGCTAATGCGCCCGGTCCGATATGACACGAAACACTTAAGGAAAGCGGGTCAACAAAATCCACCTCATGTCCCGGGAATTCTGTCTCTAATTCTTTACGAAACGCCTGTGCCTCGGTATCATCCGCCGTATAAGCAACATGCATGTAAAAATTATCCCCATCCGGGTCATGGAAACGTTCTTCAAAGTCATGGCGAATTGCCTTAATCATTGTGCTTTTTGCCGCCTTCAAAGTTTTTACTTTTGCATAAGCATCTAACTTTTCTCCCTGAATCTGCAAAACCGGTTTGATTCTTAATACGGTTCCGATAGCTGCAGCTGCCGGTGTAATTCGTCCACCTTTTTTCAGATAAGAAAGTGTGTCCACCATGATATAAATACTGGACTCAAACTTCTCACGAAGCAAAATCTCCTGAATCTGTTTGCCATCATAACCATTCTGCACCAGTTCAATGGCATCCATTACGGAGCGTCTCTGTGTAACCGAAATTCTCTGGTTATCTACAACAAAAACTTTATTTTCATACTTTTCTTCATAAGAAAGCATCATGGCAGTTCCGCAAGAGCTGCTCAATCCACTCGACATCGGAATGTAAACGATTTCATCATAACATTCTAACACACTGTCCCACAGTTTCATTAATGTATCCGGTGCCGGCTGTGATGTCATTACATCTGCGCCCTGCGCCAGATATCCATAAAACTCATCCTGACTCATGCTAATATCTTCATAAAATGTATCACCATTTACAAAAAAAGGCATTGGCACAACGTGAATGCCAAGCTTCTTTGCTTCTGACTGAGTAATCCCACTATTACTATCTGTAATTACCGCAACTTTTTTCATCTATGCAATCCCCTTTCAAAAGATACGTTACATCATATCATTCTACTATTAAACTTCGTTTTTGTCAAACAACCGGTATTTCTTTACTATTCTTTCAATCCTAAGAAGAACGGGGTTATACAGACAGAACAAAAATCCGGCAGTCGCTGCTCCAAACAACAGGTTAAAAGGAAGTCCTGACAAATACACAAAGCAAACCACCGATAAGGAAAGCTGCTGTGAAGTAAAAAAGATGGTATTTAAATCAACAATGGCTCCGTAGATGATAACGACAGCAAAAAAGCCATAGAGTGCTACAAGCCACCGCTTACTCTCTCGTCCGTAGAAAAATACGCCGGCAAAAAAACCTACCAGACCAAGTGCCACCATCTGAAACGGGGTCCATGAGCCCTGACCGAAATAAAAATTAGAAACAAAAGCACTTAATGCCCCTGTCACAAAACCTACTTCACCTCCAAAACTCACACCCGCCAAAATTACGACAGCCGCAATTGGTTTTATCTGCGGCAGAAAGAAAAAAGCAATTCTTCCGGCAATCGCAAGCGCGCAAAGCGACGCAATCATCGTAAGCAGCATAACGCCCGGCCGTTCTTTTTCAAAGTGAGCAAAAAAGCCAAACAAAGCAATAAGTAAAACCGCCATACTCACAAGATAATAATTTTCTCCCTTTAACACAATGATTTCATAAAAAAGCAATACAAAGGCAAGTATGCCAAGGATACTATTGCGAATTTTTTCTTTTTGCATATTTCTTCACATCCTCAATGGTTATTATGTGTGGATTTACCCGTCTGGTCACCCGGTTCATCCCTGTTGTGTAAAACTGGTTTTCTTCCATAAATTCTCTCACCGGACACTGCACAATGATTTCGCCCTGATACAAAAGTGATATTTCGTCAGCGTACTTCGCTATAAATTCCATATCATGCGACACCATAACAATGGATTTTTCCTTTTTTGTCCACTCCTTTAAAACCTCACCAAATATCTTTTTTGATTTTGCATCCATTCCTTTGGTCGGCTCATCCAAAAAATAATAATCCGCCTCTTTTCCGAGTGTAACACAAAGCGCAAGCCGCTGTTTTTCCCCACCCGACAAGTCCTGTGGATTCCGCTTTTTTAGTCCCTCTAAACCAAACCGCAAAAATAAATCTTTCGAGCATTGGCTCATTTTATCCCATTCTTTTTGCACTGTTTCTTCTAATAACAAATACATCGGATTTTGCGGCAGATAAGAAAAGTTTACCGAACTCATTTTTCCATGATACGGTCGAAACTGCCCTGCCATCAGCCGCAGTAAAGTCGTCTTTCCACTTCCGTTGCCACCCACAAGACACGAAATGGTATTTGCCGCAAAACGCCCCTTTGTTTCCTTTAACACATCCGGTGATTTCTTCTCATAGCGAAACGATATGTTTTTCAAAGAAAAGTCCTGCGATGACGTTTGTTTTCTTTCAATTTTTTCTTCTTTCCCATCCGTCATCACTGCGCTTTCATAATTTTGTTCAAACCAGACTCTTGCTTCCTTTTTTGTCAAAAGTCCATCTTCCAATTGCAGATATGACGGCAAAAATTCTTCGAAAATCGTGTCCTTCAACCGGGACTGTATCGTCCTTGGCTCCCCTATTTTCTCAATTTTTCCGTCTGCCATACATATCACTTCATCCACAAAAGCAACCAAATCTTCCAGCCGCTGCTCCGCAATTACAATCGTTACCCCAAATTCTTCATTAATCTGCCGAATTAAATCATAGATTCTCCGCGCCGCAACCGGGTCTAACTGGCTGGTCGGTTCATCCAATATCATAAGTTCCGGATTCATGGCAAGACCGGAAGCAATGTTTAAAAGCTGCTTCTCTCCACCACTTAATGTCATCGTGTCCCGCGTGACCAGATTTTCAAGCCCAAATGAACTAATCACTTCTGCTAACCGCCGTTTCATCTGCTGCTGTTCCATCCCGATATTTTCAAGTCCAAATACAATCTCATAAGAAAACCGGTCTGTCACAATCTGATTATCCGGGTTCTGCCACACATATGCACAGCCCTTCGCCTGATTGGTAAGGCTTCCTTCTTCTCTTCCGCGGATTCCCGTTTCACCGGCAAGTTTGCGTAATAAAGTTGTTTTTCCGCAGCCGGACGGACCGACAAGCAAGGTAATCGTTCCCTGTTTTATTTTCATCTGTTCCACCGAAACCGCTGGTGTTACTTCATCCGGGTAGAAAAACCGGTAATCTTTCGCCTCGATAAAAGCCATGCTGCTTCCTCCTTTCCGTTCATCCAAATCGGGATGCCAAGATATAAAATCCAAATCAAAATCTCCCATGCCGGCAAAATTTCCATGTGTATACTTGGGAAAAACCAAACCGGTGCAGGTGCCATTATTTGTTTTCCAATCACAAAAACACTCATCATACATACAATCGCAAAAAATACATAATCTCCCATATTCCATTTACGTGCATAAAACGATGTGCGTCCCTTTTTTCCATACGACTTCGCTTTCATTGCCATACTTCGTTCTACCGAATCTTCCATCGTTTTACCAAGCAGTGCAGACCACACATGCGGACGATTTCCATGCAGTGAAATCATCTGTGAAAAATCTTTTTTTGCCTTAGGCACCATACGAAGAATCATGGAAAAAAGCAACGAAAAAGATGGAAATCTTTTTCCTGACATCGTCATAATCTTTTCTGAAGTCATCACATATGAAAAATCAGAGAACAAAAAAATAGTTCCTAACAAAACAACCGCCATATAACAGCCATACAGCACCGCTTCCTTTGTCACGGCATTCTCATTCAAATAGAAAAGTACCGTCATACCACGGTGATTGAGCAGTGGATTCACAACCACACAAAGTGCCACCACAGTAAGACTTCCCACAAAGGATTTAAGCATTTTCAGAAATCCTCTATTTAGCGAAACATCAATTCCCATCAGTAATAACAGCAGTCCATATAAAAGTGGCTGTCCTGCCACAATCAAAAGAACCAGTGTCATGATATAATATGCAAACAAAACGGCCGGATGCCTTCGTGCCATCGCATTCATGGTTTCCTCCTCTAGTATTCATACTCGCAAACATAATAAAATACAATTACATCGCCATTTGATACCTGATAGTTACTCGCTCCCACATTCGGCGTCCTGCCATTGACCGAATACATCCAACCGCTCTCGCTGCCACAGTCAAACTGATACAGACCGCCAATTCCCTTCACATAATACGTGCCATACATCGGCGTATACTCACTATCTAAAGCAATGTTGTTCTCTTTTGTAATTCGCTTCAATATATCATACACGGACTCTTTTTCCGTGAAGGAACATTTACCGGAATAATAAATTCCGGATGCCGGAATCACCTCTTCTAACCCATTTTTCCACAACTCTTTTTTCTTCAAAATCTTCTTACACTCAATTTCAAAAGAAACTTCATTCTTCGGTTTTTCCGTTGGTTTTACGACAGCTGGTTTTTCAGTAGAAACCGGCTTTTTTGCTACATTTTTCCTAGATTTCTTTTCTGCCTTTTTTGTTTTATCTTTTTTCGGCACAGATGTCGCCTTAGCGGTCGGTTTTGACGTATTTTTACCTTTAATTTTCTCTTTTGGCGTACTTGTGCTTACTGCCTGTTTTTGTTCCGGACTCTTCGTTGGCTCCGCCGTTTTTGTTGATTCCGGTTTTGCCGTCTCCTTTTTTTCCACAGAAACCACATCTTCTTCGGAAGCATAGTGTGGGTTTATTTCTTTATTCGGTTTTTGTATGCCCTGTATCACTAACGCCCCGATGATAACGAAAAACAGTATCACACAGGCGATAATTCCTTTTTGATTCCACTTCATCTGAAAGCCTCCAAAAAACTTCTTATATGACAGAGTAACAAACAATGGACAAATCTGTCAAGCGTTGGTATAATATCTTGCGATGGTATAAATAATATTAGTAACCATGAGGTTCTTTTGAGATTAATAGGGAAGACGGTGTGAATCCGCCGCAGCCCCCGCTGCCGTATTAGGGGATGGCTTGTACATAAATGTCACTGGCAGATGCCGGGAAGGCGTACAAGATTGGTTAAACCTTCCAGATGAACCTTGAGTCGGAAGACCTGCCTTATGGTGTGAAATGTGACCTTTCGGAGGGAGAGGAAATGTTTTGACTATTCATTCTAGTCATCACAGGTCCTTGTACGCCCTTTTTTCGGGAATACAGGACTTTTCTTATGTTATCGCAATACCAGAACAAAAATACGCGATACGCGAGAAAGAAGGTTTTTCTATGAAAAACAAAAAGAAACTTTTATCCGTTCTCTTAGTCTTTGTTATGACAGTAAGCGTCTTTCATGGCTATGCAGCAAAAGCAGCGGATGCAGTCAAAGTAACACTTCGTCTTGAGCAGGATAACGCAACTTTAGTTACTCCAGTTGAAGTTACCCTGACAGATGCAGACAAAAAAGATTATGGCATCGGCCTCAGTACCAAAACACTTACCCCGCTTCATGCGCTGGCTAAGTATCTTACTGAGAAAAAAGGTGCCACAACAGAAACAATGAAAAATTACATTATGGCAAGTGAAGGCCAGTACGGTTTGTACGTTACCGGTATTAATATCGATGGCAAATCCGACGGCAGTGCTTCTTCTGACGGTTTAGACGGTGTAAACTGGATGTACACTGTGAATAACACAGACACAGGTGTCGGTATGGGCTCCTATTCATTAAAAAATAATGATGCAGTCACCATCTATGGAATTTGGGGCGGCGGCACATGGCCAAATAACGTAGAAACAAATTACAGTTATTTTGAAAACAACACCGTAACCACAACAATTTCCAGCAAAACTACTGTATCACTGAAAGGTGTAGGTTACGACGAGAATTACAATCCGATTGTTAAGGCAATTAGTAAAGCAACTGTTGTAGCAGCAAAACATGAAAATGAAACCAGTACAGCAACAAAGGATAATGCGGTTGCCACAGCACAGACCGATGATAACGGTGTTGCTACTCTTTCCTTTGATAAAGCAGGTACTTATGTACTCTCCGCTTATCGTTTGGACAGCGACGGTAAACACTCCAACATTTCCAGACCATACGCAATTGTGAAAGTGCTTGCTGCAGTTACCGCACCAACAGCAACTCCTACCGCTACGCCAACAGCTGCTCCTACTGCCACACCAACGGCAACTCCTACCGCTACACCAACAGCAACTCCTACCATTAAACCAACGGCATCTCCGGTTCCTACTGTTACACCAGCTCCATCGGGTAACAAGGACGTGAAAAAAGCCGCGAAAACACCTACTAAGGTAAAAGTTGTTGTGAAAAAGTCAAAGAAAAAGAAAAAATCCGTAACAGTTTCCTGGAAAAAGGCAGCAAATGCAAAAGGATACCGCATTACACTTTCCAAGAAAAAGAACGGCAAATACAAAAAAGTGGCAGATACGAAAAAAACAAAATACACCTTTAAGAAAACAAAGGGAACATATTATGTAAAACTGACAGCTTATGTTGTAAAATCTGACAAAGCTACTTTCAGTAAAGCAACAAAACCGGTAAAATTCAAGGTAAAATAAGATGAAGAAAAAGACATTTTTATGTCTGATACTCACCGCTGCCATCTTCCTTAGTGCATTTTCGACTTTTCGCAATGAGCAGGGAATGGATGGTGCTAACGTGGTATCCTCTGTAACACCGGAGGATACCGCTGACTGCGGTGCTATCTGGACAAACAAATTTTCCATAAAGGGAATCTCATACAACTCGATTCCGATTATGGGAACAAACGGCATCTATGTTGTAAATTCGAATATACTTTATGAACTGTCTTATGCAAATGGACAGGTTCTCAGACAAACTACTTTAAAAGAAAAAATGAACAGCGTCTGCAACATGCTTCTTGAGGAGCATTTTTTATATATTCCGCTGGCAAATGGCACGATGGAATGTGTTGACATCACTTCAATGACAAGTCTATGGCAGAGCGAGTCGTTTGGCGGGCAGTCTCTTTCGACTACCTTTTATCAGGACGGATATCTCTATGCCGGCACGACAAATGTTTTGTCAAACGGTACAACTACAGGTCTCTTCTACTGCCTGAATGCAAAGGATGGCTCAACTGTTTGGACTTATGAAGATACAGACCATCCGAGCGGTTACTATTGGAGCGGTGCCATTGTCTATGAGGGTGCACTTTATTTCACCGGTGATAACGGCATTTTAGTAAGCCACAGTCTCACGGAACCGGTTGTATATGATACCGCCGTTCTGACAACTACGGCAAACATCCGTGCCAGTCTGACCTATCACAAAGAAACCGACGCCCTTTATACCGTGGCAAAAGACGGCACATTATTTCAGATACAATGCACGGAGCAAAAAATCACAAAGGTTTCCTCCGGTAAAATTATGAGTGGTGCCAATTTTATTACCTGCACCAGTACACCAACTATTTATAACAATCGTTTATATGTTGGATGTATGGCAGACCAATATGGCTATGTCTGTATTATGGATGCCCTGACTTTAAAACCTATTTATCAGGTAAAAGGATTTCAAAATGCTGAAGTCAAATCTTCTCCTCTTGTGTCAACCCGCAGTTCTTCTACCGAAGAAGTAACGGTCTATTTCTCCATGAATGCTTTGCCGGGTGGTTTGTACGCATTTAAAGACACAGAAGGAAAAACAAGCGCCTCCCTTCACGCTTTGTATATTCCACAGGCAAAACAATACTGCCTGTCCAGTATTACAGCCGATAACAAGGGGCGTTTATACTATTCCAACGACAGTGGAACCCTGTTCTGCGTTACACTTGCCAAAGCCATTCCTGCTACAAGCACGCCGGCATTCACAAGTACACCGGATGCGACAAGTACGCCGACTGTTTCTAATTCGCCTGCACCGGCGGCTAAAAAGTCTGTGTCAAAACCGAAGAAACCATATGGCGTTAAGGTAAAGAAAAGCAAGAAAAAATACAAAGTCACCTGGAAAAAAAAGAGCAAAAAATACCAGACAATTATCTCCTATCGGTATGGTAAGGGAAAATGGAAAAAGAAAACAATCAAAAAAAATACGGCAGCAACGATTAAAAAGAGCAAAAAAAGACTGCAAATCCGACTGAGATGTAAAATCAAAAATCAGTCCAAATGGATTTACTCCGCTTATACGAAAACCTTTTCATTTCGCCCCTAATGTGCTAAGATAAAAATAGTCACTGGATTTACAAAAGGGAGGTTTAACGTATGAGTAAAGGACAAGAACAACTACTGCAATGGATTGATGAATCCGATAACATTGTATTTTTTGGCGGTGCCGGTGTCTCGACAGAAAGTAAAATTCCGGATTTTAGAAGTGTTGATGGATTATATAAGCAGAACTATGATTATCCGCCGGAAACGATTCTGTCCCACAGTTTTTATATCCGTAACCCGGAAGAATTTTACCGCTTTTACCGGGATAAAATGCTGTTTCCTGACGCCGAGCCTAATGCCGCTCACATTGCTCTTGCCAATTTGGAAAAGCAGGGCAAACTAAAAGCAGTTATTACACAAAACATTGATGGTCTGCACCAAAAAGCAGGAAGTAAGGAAGTATTAGAACTTCACGGCTCTGTTTTGCGAAATCACTGCACACACTGTCATAAATTTTATTCTTTAGAGGATATTTTAGCTATGGACGGTGTTCCTCACTGCGAATGTGGCGGTGTCATTAAACCGGATGTCGTTCTCTATGAAGAGGGGCTTGATATGCCGCTTATGGAACGTGCCATTTCCTATATCCGCAACGCTGATTTGCTGATTATCGGAGGAACCTCTTTGGTTGTTTATCCGGCCGCCGGGTTAATTGACTACTATCAGGGCGATAAGCTGGTACTCATTAATAAGGATAAAACTTCAAAGGATAATCGTGCAAATCTTATCCTGCATGAACCAATTGGTGAGGTCTTAAAACCGCTCGCCTGACAAATTATTTCTTAATCTGTATGAAATTGATTTTTGCGGATGCCAGTACATTGCGTGGAAACATCTGGTTTATACCACTTGTTCCACCGTTACCGGTATCCGTTATTTTTTTCGGATAAAGGACAAGAGAAATCTTCTTTTCTTCCTTTAGTTTTTCCTCCATCGCCTCTCCTGCAAGTACAATACTTGGCTTTTCTTTATCAAGTAAGGATAAAGTATACGACATCGGCTTTTCCTCTTTGTCAGCCGCACGGCAGCCAACAATCTGAAGCCCATTATGTAAAAATACACTTTCATCCAAAAGCAGATGCACGCCTGCACTAGAAAATTTTTCTTTCTTTTGCTCCACAAGAGCAGAATCTGCACATCCTTCCACCATATAAATGCCCAATGCCGCCTTCATTTTTTTGATACCTGCGAGCGTTTTATCTACCGTTTCCTCTTTTGTATGCTTGCCAAACAAATTTCCTCCTAACAAAATAACATCAGGCTTTTTCTCATTGACCTTTTCTACCAGAGAATCAAATGCATGAGCGGTCATATCACTCCCTACAAAGCAATTGGAAATATAAACAATAGAAGTATCCTTAACAGGCTCTTTCTTATTCTCCTGCAAAATCACAGTCTCCTCCCATGATATGCACCGGCTTTTCCAGAAAATAACGGCACCGGCACATAAAGTGATGACAAAAAATCCAAGAATCAATTTGGTCGGATGATTGAAGAAGCGGTATATTTTTCCGCTGCATCCTGCTTTTTTCCCGATACAACGTACAATACCACGAAAAAAACACAAAACCGGTGTCAGAAGCATAACACTGCCATATATTACAGCATATGCATGCATAATGACAGAAACTACATCAGAAATCATTGCGGATATTCCGGTTTCATAAAGAAACACAACCACGATAGAAATGATATGTAAAAACGCGAAAAAGACCACCGGTACTTTCCCGCGTTTCCACAAATCATAATATCGCAAAATAGAATAAAACCATGCTCCTAATGCAAAGCACAATGCAATCACAACTTCTATCATATAAGCACCCCTTGTCGTATGTTTTACTACACGGGTATGGTATAATAGAACCACTTATTTGTCAACTGCCTATTTATAATTAAACTTTAAGTTGTTTAATGAGACATATTTAGTCTGGCTTCTGTCACCATTTAAAACCTGTATATTAAATCCAACGCCCTCTTCTATCTTGTGTGGCATAGAGCCATCATAAACTGTTAAATCAAATACTGTGTGAACATTTGAACCAATCAATTTATAGTTTCCTTCTGCTAAAATATCAGAATCACTATAACCATTCAACGCTTCTGCAGACACAAACGCACATTTCTGATAATCTTCCTCAAAATCAAGTTCTGTGCCGGAAGCATCATATACACCAAATTGAATTTCAAATGAGGTGACATCCTGTATACGGATACCCTTTTTATATAAATACCTGCTAAAATCAATCGCAAGCATGCAATTAACTTCCTCATCGTATTCATTTTCAAAAAGCATGAGACCATCCAGTTTGTTCACACCACCCTCAACAATTCCTTTTCCAAGATTCATGTAGCCTACAATATCTTTGTCTTCCAAATCTGCAATTAAAACTTTTGGTTCTGCTACTGTTTCCTGTCTGGCATTATTTTCTTGTAAATGCTCCGTCCTTTCGTCTGCTGGCAGCAACAATTCCATATTCAACAGAATGAATTTCCGTATTCTATTTATTTCACCATTTGTAAACTGAATGTTAATACCAACCGCATCGTGAAGCTCATGACCCGAAAGAGAAACTCCATCCGCTTTGTAGCCATTGTAATCTGTAAGTTTTATTTTTGTAATTTCCTTTGAGCCAATAACCTTATAATTCGTTGTTGGTAAAATATCTGAATTGCTGTAACCATTCAATTCATCTTCTGAAACCAGCGCGCATTTCTCATATTCGATTGAAAAATCAATTTCCTCACCCTGTTCATCATACGCTGCTACAACTAAATGTATTTCCTGTACATCCTCAACCGCAATTTCCTGCTGTTCCAAATAATCCTTAAATTCCAATGCATACATTGGATATAAACCGGATTCAAATTTGGCATAACACTCAATTCCTCTTTCTGTTCTTACGACTCCATCCTCCTCCAGACCATGCCCATAATTAATATACGCTTTTAACATAGGATTACTTAAGTCAACAACCCATTTTTTTGCCTTTTTATCCATAGTAACCTCCGTTCCGAAGCCTCCGCTCCCATCAAAAATATGTTACTATTATCATATCATATTATGGAAAAAGAAACAAAGTTTTTCTTTAAATAAAAAACCCCCGCACACAGCGAGGGAATGAAAACGGAGACGATGGGATTCGAACCCATGTGCCCGTGAAGGCAAAACGATTTCGAGTCGTTCTCGTTATGACCACTTCGATACGTCTCCACAACATATTCCATTTTATCAGAATAAGGTAATTTGTCAATAGAAAATTACAACTTTTCTACTCCCCGTTAAGTGCCTCGATTAAAAACAATTCCACCGCTAACTGGTCCGACAATTTACCGGATTTAAACTGCTCTTCCAACTCCAATCTGGTTTGCAGCATCGCCAGTAATTTACTGCGTTTAAAAAGTGCCGCCTGTTTTTCATACTTAGGAACTGTAAACGGAGGAACCCCACATTTTTTTGCAATTTCTCCTGAGCGAAGTCCGCGGTTTTTACACTCCTTCACCTGGAGCAAAATGTTGATGTGACGCGAAAACATAAACAAAATGGACATCGGCGATTCCTTGTTGGTATACAAATCTTCGTACAATTTCATCGCACGATTTTTCTCGCCAAGTGCCACGGCATCAATCATGTCAAACATTTTGGAAACCGTTACTCCCGAACAAATTGCATCTACTTCCGGCACATCAATCAATTTATCTTCACCCACGTAGCCGATGCATTTTTCAAGTTCATTACTGAGCATTTCCATATCCGTTCCCACTCGCTCAATTAACCGCTCGGCACCCTTTGTTGAAATGCTTTTCCCTGCTTTTTTCATGTAACCGGCAATCCACCTTTTCAACATATGTTCCGGCTGTCTTGTACACTCGGTCACACAGCCGTTTTTGTTCATCCACTTAAAAAGGCGGTTGCGCTTATCAATCTCGCGCTCCACAAAAATGATATATGTGGTCTCTGGAAATGACTCCACATAATCTGCCATATCGCTGCTGCTTTTAAAATACCCACTGTCCACTACAACAATCAAACGGTTTTCAGCAAAAAAAGGAAGAATCTGAGCCGCCTCGGCAATCTGGGATGGCTCCGGTTTATCACGAAAAAATGTGCAGTTCATCTCATCATCCGGATTTGATAGTTTTTCAATCAACTGATTCCGATAATACTGAACCATGTAACGCTCCTCGCCATATAAAAGCTGGAAACGGGATATTTGATTATTCTTTAACTCATCCTCAATGCGAAGCATACCTGACTCCTCTCAAAAATACGAGCCGGCCAGCATTTTTGTGACCGACTCGCTTTTACAAATTTCTAATTAGTCTTCATACTCTTTGTAATCAAAACTTCTAAACTCTGCAACTGTATTGTATCCGGCATAATCAACACATGCCATACCAACAAATGCACCGGTAAAGAATCCACCATAACTCTGCAGTACATAGTCATCTGATAAGATTGCTGCGTCTAAAGTTACCGGAATTTCTTTGTAATTCTCACCATCAAATGAATATTCGTAGGTATAAGTCTGTTTTCTAACTTTTGTGCGGAACCAGACATCTGCGCCATCCGGTACTGGAATTGCATCATCGCGAAGGAATGATGTATAGCCGCCACGGTTACACTGAGCAACTTCAATAACACGTCCATTTTTCTCATTCCATGTGATAAATGCAAAAGACCAATGCTTGTCATTGTAGTAATTCGTAAGTCCTGCCATCTGCTGATAGGAAAATGGATTGTAACTTACTTTTACAGAAGCATCAAAGTTAAATGCCTGCCAGCGTTTTGCAACCAGTGACAACTCATGTTTATTGCTCAGAGAACCCTGTCCGCGGAGAGTCAGTTTGCCATCTCCTGTCGTTCCCATTGCATCCGTAAATGGAACACGAAGAGTATTCCACTCATTATGTAATTTTTCAGTATCAAATTCATCATGCATGGAATGATCAAACGGTGCATCTGTTTTGATTGCATCTTTCGGTGCATCTACAAGAACCTTTCCGCCATGGCCGCCTTCAATACGAGGCCATCCTTCTTCATCCCAGTATACTTTCTGAATCGCTGTCTCACGTCCAAGAGTACAGTAACCACGTGGGTCAATGCAGCACTGATTCTCATGAGTCCATGGACGTCCGCAAAGACTTGCATAATACCACTCACCACTTGGTGTATCAACAAGTGCGCCATGTCCCTGTTTCTGGATTTCCAAATATGGTGTATCAAAGTTTGTGATAAATGGACCATCCGGTTCTGTCTCGAAACTTAATTCATCAAGTGTTTTGGAACGGGCAACCACTTCCTGATGAGTATATACTGTTCCGCCCTGGGCAGCAAACAAATAATAATATCCATTAATTTTGTACAAGTGAGGTCCCTCGACCAATTTCACCTCTGTACCATTATAAATATTTCTTGCTGTCTCCGGTTTTAACTGCATCGTATCTGTATCAAATTCTGTCAATGTAATGCCATCAAATGCATGGTGATACTCTCTGTGATCCCATGTCTGCTGAACAAGATATTTTCTTCCGTCATCATCATGGAATAACGAAGCATCAAAACCAACACCATTCACACGAATCGGGTCAGACCAAGGACCATGAATATCTTCTGCTGTCGTGATATAGTTTATCATATCTTTGAATGGTCCCTCGACTACTTTAACATCTGTGTAAACAAGCCAGAACTTACCATCTGCATAGGAAAGATCCGGTGCCCAGATACCGCCTGAAGACGGATTTCCTTTCATATCAAGCAGTGTCGTTGTTGACAATGCCGATGGAAGCAGTTTCCAGTGAACCATATCTTTGGACTCATGCAGGCGAACCCCCGGGAACCACTCAAATGTAGAATTTGCAATATAATACGTGTCATCGACACGAATGATTGACGGGTCTGCATTAAACCCCGGCAATACAGGATTTTTAATCTGTTCCATAATTTAATAACCTCCAAAAGTAATCATTTCTGTTTGCAGTAACATTATATCAAAAAAACAACGGCTTGTCTTTAAGATTTTCAAACTTTTGCTTCCATATTTTTCGGCAGTACCAGATTCAGAATTACAGCCACCAAAAAGACTACTGCAACGCAGTTCTGAGCAAATACATTTTGCACAATCTGCGGAAAAATTGCAAAAATCTCCGGCACCTGGGTAAAACCGATTCCCACACTTAAGGACAACGCAGCTATGGTAATGTTTCTCTGGGTAAATCCACATTTTCCAATCATCTGGATACCACTGACTACAATTGTACCAAACATCATAATCGTACACCCGCCAAGGACAGAATCCGGAAGCGTTGCAAGCACAGCACCGAAAATCGGAAAAATACCTGCTAAAATCATAATAACAGCCCCTGTCGCAATAGCAAACCGATTCACAACTTTTGTCATTGCCACAAGACCAACATTCTGGCTGAAAGAAGTAATCGGCAGACAGCCAAAGCAGGCAGATAATGCACTGACAAAACCATCACAGGCAATCGAACCTGTTGTTTCCTTCACCGTTACATCACGGTTTAATCCGGATGAGGCAAGTGCCGACGTATCTCCAATCGTCTCCGTTGCCGACACAAGAAAAATTAACGTAACCGATACAATGGCATTTAAATTAAATTCCATCTTAAATGGCATAATATGCGGAAATGCAATAATTGACGTATTTGCAAGTGCAGAAAAATCCACCTGATGCATACAAACCGCCAGAATATATCCAACCACAAGTCCAAATAAAACTGACAACTGTTTAAAATAAGATTTAGCAAATAAATTAAACAAAATACAGCTAAGTAACGTCACAGTTCCGATAATCCAGTTCTGCACCGAACCAAAGTTCTCACTTCCACTTCCACCGCCAAACGAAGCAGAACCAACCGACAGCAGAGAAAAACCAATTGCTGTAACAACACTCGCTGCTACAATCGGTGAAATCCACTTCAGCCAGTACTTTGCAAACAACCCCAGCGTTCCTTCTAAAATACCACCGATCAAAACAGCACCCACAATCGTCTCATATCCGTAAGTCGTTCCAATAAAACATAAAATAGATACAAATGTAAAACTAATTCCCATTACAATCGGCAGACCCGAACCAACACGCCAGATTGGAAACAACTGTATTAACGTACCAATTCCGGCAATCAGCATAGCACTCTGAATCAACATAGCAATCTGCCCGTTTGATAATTTGCAGGCGTTTGCCACAATAATAATTGGCGCAATGTTTGCCACAAACATTGCTAAAATGTGCTGTAAGCCAAACGGCACGGCATGACCAAGCGGCACTTTACCATTTAATGTATAAATATTGTCAATGGAAGCTTTTGTTTTTTTCTCTTTATTCATTTTATCCTCTTTCTCCTGCGTAATTATTGCTCACGAAATGTAATCGAACCGGTTTCTGCATCCATGGCATCTACAATCGCCAGTGATTCCAGCTGATAACCAAGATTTCTAATGGTCTGTCCGCCAATCTGGAATCCTTTTTCAATCGCAACACCAATTCCTTCAACCGTTGCACCGGCGCTATTCACAATCGAAATCAGCCCCTGCAGGGCACATCCATTCGCTAAAAAATCATCAATAATTAACACTCGGTCATCCGGTGATAAAAATTTCTTTGATACGATTACCTGATTTTTGCATTTATGAGTAAATGACTCCACCTCTGCCACATACATATCGCCATCAATATTAATACTTTTTGATTTCTTGGCAAAAACAACCGGCGTTCCAAAATATTTAGCAACAATACAGGCAATTCCAATTCCGGACGCCTCAATCGTTACTACCTTATTAATCGGTTTTCCGGCAAAGCGTCGTTTCCATTCTTCACCCATTTTTTCAAACAAATCAATGTCCATCTGGTGATTCAGAAAACTATCCACTTTTAACACATTTCCTTCTTTTACTACTCCATCTTTTTGAATCCGTTCCTCTAAAAAGTTCATTTGTAATTCCTCCTATAACCGTTATTGTAATATAATCACCAGTCACTTAGCAAGCGTTTTTTACCACTTTCTTTTTTCCACATAGAAAGGTACCATTTCCCATTTTGACATTCTACGGATACCGCCCCTTCTTTATCCGTCCGGTACACCTTAGAACCTATATACTCAAGACGATTTAACGTCTCTTTATGCGGATGTCCATAACGGTTCTTTTTCCCACACGAAACAACGGAAATATCTGGTTTTACCTGCTCAAGAAAAGCTTCTGAACTCGCTCCCTTGCTGCCATGATGTGCAACTTTCAAATAATTTACATGGGAAAGTTTATTTATAATTTCCTTCTCTCCCGCCGCCTCTAAATCTCCGGTAAATAATCCGGTAAAATTCTGATAATTCACCTTCAAAACAAGCGAAGAATCATTTGCCGATTTCCATTCATAATCCGGATAGGGATGCAGGCAGGATATCCGTAACTCATCAATTGTTACCGTATCGCCACGCTGCATAAACATAAGATTGCATCCTTTATTTCGGAGTTCGTCTAATAGCGTACAGTACGCCTCTTCTTTTTCATTTAATTTCGGCAGAATAACGGTTCCAACTTTCACTCCCATCTGATTGGCAGCACACAGCCATTCGACAGCACCATTAGTATGGTCTTCATCACTGTGTGTCAAAAAAAGATATGACACATAAGAAATCCCCTGCGATTTCAAAAAAGGAATCATACGGTATTTTCCTACTTTATTTACATCTGAACTGCCTCCATCGATTAAAATCGTATGATTTTTTGTGCGGATGCAGCTGCAATCTCCCTGACCGACATCTAAATTAGTAATCTGCAAATCAAAATTATTATAAACCGGCTGAAATAAAACAAAAATGCCAAAGGCAAGAACCAATAAAAATATTTTCTTCTGTCTCCATTTTTGCAGAATTAAAAACAAAACGGCACTTCCATAATATAAAAGTACCTGCCAGACTGCCGGTTTTCCTGTGATAACAACCGCTCCCGGAATCCTTACAAACAAATTTCCGACCCACTCAAATAATGCAAAACAAAAATGAGCAAATCCAAAGCAGAATTTTCCCGCAAAAAGGGTAATACTTCCTAATCCGATTCCAGCCAGTGAAGTCACTAGAATCCCTCCCATAAGCGGCAGAAACAGTACATTAACGGCAATACTTAAAATCGAAAATTCATAATAAGCCGTCAAAAGAATAGGAAGTGTAACCAGTTCAATACCAGCCGTTCCGGCAACTGACATCCAAATCGGATTTTTACTTTCCCACGCATCACAAAACACGTTCACAAAAATATAGATTCCAAGCACCGTTCCATAAGAAAGCAAAAAACCAGTCTGGAACAAAACCATAGGATGAATCAAAAGCTGGCATATCGCACTGAAAGAAAGTGCGCTCAATCCATCATAATGCCTTCCGGCAAGCCTTGCCAAAAGCATACATCCCATCATGATAACTGCCCGTTCTGTCGAGATGGAAAAGCCGGTTAAAATACCATAAAGGAACAAAAGTACCATGGTTACAACAGCCGCCCCCTGCATCGGCATAAAATATTTACGCAGGATAAAAAACAAGCTGGCTCCAATGAGTGAAATATGCAGCCCCGATATGGCAAGCACATGCGCAATCCCATTCTCCTGATATAACTGTTTCACCTCGTCAGACAACCCGCTTTTATCACCTAAAACCATTGCGGATACAATCCCCGCTGTTTTTTCATCACAACACAAAGAAACCACATCCTGCAAACGAATTCTCAAGCGATGTAGAAAATCTTCCGGATTTTTAACCGTATTCTCTTTTATTTCTATTTTACCGGCAAATCCCTGTGCGGTAATTCCTAATTCCGTGTTGTATTTATATTCATCAAATTGTCCGGGATTTCCCGGTTTCTCAAATGAATGTATCGAAGCTGTAACAGACAAAATATTGCCAATGTGCAGCTCTTTTGGCATCGTTGTCTTCTCATTTGCATACAATTTTATCCGTTCAGCCAAAAGTGTATTCTTACTTTTCGCATCCCGGACAAGAATTGTATAACTATTTTCTTTCTGCACAAATTCCTCAAGTTCACATAAAAAAACAATTGATTTTTGCTCTAACAGAGCACAGTCATATGTACAATTTCTCCAATAAACACACACAATCCCTAAAACTATGCATAATAAAACCACACAAAGCAGTCTTCTCCTCACCCGGTTCCTCCCTCTTTATTTCGTTAATCATTCTCTGATTCCACAATATCCAGATTACGCTCCAATACCGAATGAAATGAATCCATCTCCCCATACTGTTCTTGTGGCTCACCATCAATGGTAAATTGTACACGATTCACATTGGAAAGTTCACATAAGGTATTCACAATTGAATACACCGTCACTTCACTGCTGATTCCTGCCAGTAAATCATTAAATCCACTTCCCAAATCCACATAACAGATCTGGTCACGTATCGTCAAATGATTCACTACCGTTTCTTTCGGTATTGCCGATTTCACACCCTTTAATTTTCCCTTTTGTCTGGCTAATACATCATCCACCTGTATCAATTCATTGATGAGCAGCTCCGCCAGCGGCGTTGCCGCATTATAGGTCACAGATGCCGTTACAGCACGCAGTTTATCCCCCGTCTGATTTGATAAATACAGCGTAACCTGTCTGCTCCTTTCTTTACCCAAAGCATCTAAATTCTGCACAAAATCATCCGAATTCATGGGCCCTACTGCATTCCCAGAAAGCATCAACGGCTGATCTTCTACATAAAATTCTACATAATTAATTTCACTTAACTGGCATAGTGTTTCCACTATAGCAGCACGGGACAACGTCTCTTCCACACCACTTCTTTCATAATAAGCCGCAGAAAATGAAATAGCAATTTGATGATTTTTTATTTCATAATCCAAAATATCCACATTTTCACTAATTGGACTTTTTAAATTGGCATCTCCACCTGCTGTCTGAAGCTGTTTTAATAAATCAGCAACAACCGAAGTGGAATCCTTTTCTTTATGTGGCAATTCCATTGTTCCTTCTTCAAGTCCTGTCATATCCTGATTCAGATAATAAACCGAATACGAATCCATTTCCTCCTTATTTGTGTTACAGGAAACCAGAATCCCAGCCGCCATTATAAAAAACATCCACATTATAATTTTTTTCATAACAGCCTCCTATTCTGAATACATTAAAGGAATGCGTACGGCAAACGTAGTCCCCTGTTGTTCAATACTATGGACTTTAATGGAACCGCGATGTAACAAAATTGCATTTCTGGTAATCGCAAGTCCTAAGCCGTTTCCTCCGGTTTCTCTGGATCGTGCCTTATCCACACGATAAAAACGCTCAAAAATACTGTCTTGTAATTCCTCCGGAATACCAACACCGGAATCCGACACTTTCAAATAAAAGAATTTATGATCTGCATTTAATGAGACACGAACCCATCCATTATCATAATTATACTTAATAGCATTTTCAATCAAATTGCGAAATGCCATCGCTAACTTCACTTCATCCACCTGCGCTGTAACAGCTCGTACACTCTCAAAAATCATTTCAATATTTCTCTTATCTGCAATTGGCTGAAGCTGCTTCAGAATAACTTCCAAAAATTCATTAATATTCACTTCTGAAATATTCATCTCGGAAGCATTTTTATCCATTTTTACAAGCGTAAGCAAATCATTAATAATCTTATTCATCCGCTCTAATTCTTCGTTAATATCCACCATAAATTCCTGATAAAGCTCAACCGGAACATTTTCTTGTCCAATCAGTGATTCGGCTAATACTTTAACCGAAGTAATTGGCGTTTTTAATTCATGTGAGACATTCGATACAAACTCCTGCCTTGCATCCTCCAAATTCTGCAGCACACTGAGCATGGAATTAAATTTATCCGAAATATTCTCGGTCTCCACATATCCATTTATCTGCATCGTCTCATTAAAATCACCCGATGAAATCATTGCAATTGAACCGGCAACTTCTTTCATTGGCATTACAATCTGACCGGAATACAAAACCGAAATGACAATAATAATAAGCCCAAGTACCAACACTAAAATAATCGCAATCGACTGCATCGAATCATACAAAACATTTACACGGCTCAGAGAAAAATTCATCACCACAACACCATCAATTGATTTGCTTTCGGGATTATGCACCGGCAGAACCAGTTCTACCATTTCCTTATCATGACTTACATATTTGTTGTCCGTACCATTGACACAGCGGACAACTTCCTCCAAAAGAATCACTTTGCCTTCTTCCAGACCATATGTGTCACGGGTCACATTCAAATCAGAATCCGCAATCAAAATACGGCCTCCAAAAATATCTGCGACTTGTGTCAGCTCGGAATCTACTTCTGCCCCTGAATCACTGGTAAAATATGCAGAAGAAACAACAAGGTTACATATAATGGAACCTCGTGTCTGCAATTCATTGATACGTTGTGAAATAGCTTTTGCCCGGTATGTATTGATAAATATCAACGTAAATACAACGAGCGGAATGATTCCTATCAGAACCAGTACGGCCATACTTTGTGCCCGCAGGCTTTTAAAAGCTTGAATTTTACTCTTTATTCTCGAAATAATAACCAACACCCCATTTTGTATGTATAAATGCCGGATCACTTGGTGTCTCTTCTATTTTTTCACGGAGTCTTCGGATATGAACATCCACGGTTCTTGCATCACCCGGATAAGCAGCTCCCCATACTTCATGAAGCAGATTATCCCTGCTGTAAATCTTTCTCGGATTTCGAACCAAAAGACTCAATAATTCGTACTCACGTGTTGTCAGACTAATCTCTTTGTCTTTGATATAAACGCGTTTGCCCATCGAATCCACCTTCAGGCTTCCATACACTTCTAACCCGTCGGATTCTTTTTGGTTTTTCTTACTGCTTCGTCGAATAATCGCCTTGATTCTCGCCTTAACCTCTAAAATATTAAATGGTTTCGTAATATAATCATCGGCTCCATATTCGAGTCCAAGGATTTTATCCATGTCATCGCCTTTTGCTGTAAGCATAATAATCGGAACATCCGAAAATTCCCGAATCTGCTGACAGACTTCAAACCCTGACATCTTTGGTAACATCACATCTAACAAAATAATATCATATTCTTTTTCGTGAGCCGCCTCTAAGGCACTCTCACCATCATATGCATAGTCTACTTCCATTCCATCCTGCTCTAAGCTGAAACGGATTCCTTTTACGATTAATTTCTCATCATCCACTACTAAGACTTTCTTTGCCATCTGATCTGCCTCCACAAATTTTACAGTTACACTGTAATATCATCCTTGATTTTTCCGAACACCCCTTCTTTAATTCCGGTAATGTTCATAATATCCTCAATTTTCTTAAATGCACCATTTTTTTCCCGGTAGGAAATAATCTGTGCTGCTTTGGATTCCCCTATCCCGCTTAATTTCATCAGTTGTTCTGCTGAAGCCGTATTTAGATTAATCTTTTCTGCCCCGCCTGCTGATGACATTCCGTGGGAACTTTGTTCCTCTTGTGCAGTTTTCTTTTTCCCCTTTTTCCCAATCGTAAGCTGTGTTCCATCCTTGACGACCTCTGCCAGATTAACAGAAAGTTTATCCGCCTTTTTAGTAAAGCCGCCCGCCTTTTCCACAACATCGATAAAATGAGGTTCTTTTGCAAAAGTATATACCCCCGGATTCTTCACTTCGCCACATATGTAAATATACACCACAGCTTCTGTTTTTGAATCCGATGTCCCTTTGCTGCTCTTTGTTTCTCCTGACTGGTCAGCAAACGATTCCGTTACAACTGCCTCCTTTTTTTGACCGACATTTTGTGCAAAATACAAAATACCGCATAAAAAGAAAGCTCCAATCAAAAGAACCATTTTTAACTTATTTTTGTTATTTCTCATCACTCTTTCCTTTCTGGCCGGAAAAAAGAGTGCTTCTCTACTATTTTACCAATGTTATCTCATTTTTACAATGGCAAATTTACTTATTTTTTACTTCCACTTAAAAATGGCAATTCCTGCAACAATCGCAGCTACGCCAATACACTTTCTCCACTCAAACGGCTGTTTATCAATACCAAATAATCCAAAAAGTTCAATCAGATATGACATGACAATCTGAACCGATACAATAAACATCGCTGAACGGGCAGGACCAATCGCATTAATGCTGTAAATCACCGTATAGGTAATAAAAGCACCAAGCGCACCACCTAACAGCATATATTTAGGCGAAACATGCCACAAGCTGCTGATGGCACCATCTCTTCCGGTAATAAACCAAGCCAGTACACAGACCACAAACGCACTAATCTGCACAAACGCAGATGACAACCAGATACTCGTCTGTTTTGTCACCTCGGCATTAAATACACCCTGTACACTCATGATGGCACCTGAAATGGCTGCCACTAAAATTCCCAACATAAAAAGCACCTCCTTAGTAACTTCACGGTAAACGATTCTACCGTAAAGTTTCCCCAAGAAAGGTGCATTTATTCATCCATTTTTAATCATCCAGAACAGAATCTAAAATCGCAATCATTTTGTCCACATCGCTTTTTTCAATGATAAGTGGTGGGATAAAACGAATTACATTTGCGCCTGCACTCATAAAAATAACGCCTTTTTCTAATGCCTTTGTAATATAAGGACCGGCAGGAACCGAAAGCTCCAAGCCACGCATCAGTCCCATACCACGTGTCTCAACAGCAATTTCTTTTTTCTCTACCAATTTCTGCAGACATTCATGAAGATACTCTCCAACTTCTTCTACATGGTTTGGAATTTCTCTCTTTTCAAAAATTTCCAGTGTTTTTGCTACTGCTGCGCAGGCAAGTGGATTTCCGCCAAATGTTGTGCCATGGTCTCCCGGCACCAGGCATTTTGCCACTTCTTCTTTTGCCGCAATTGCACCTACTGTAATACCATTTCCGATTCCCTTTGCCATCGTCACAATATCCGGCACAATATCGTATTTCTGGTACGCAAACATCTTACCCGAACGTCCCATACCACACTGGATTTCATCACAAATCATAATGATGTCATTTTCATCACACAATTTGCGGATTCCCTGTAAAAATTCGGCATTAGCAGGGTAAATTCCACCTTCGCCCTGAACGGCTTCTACAATAATGGCATATGTATTTTCTGTAACCGCTGCTTTTACACTCTCTAAATCGTTGTAATCAGCAAATGTAACACCCTGTAACATCGGTTCAAACGGCTCTCTGTATTTTGCGGTACCGGTAACGGACAATGCACCCATACTTCGTCCGTGGAATGCCTTATTCATCGAGATAATCTCATGACGATTTTCATGTCCCTGCATAATGGCATATTTTCGTGCCATTTTCAAAGCACCCTCATTTGCTTCCGTACCACTATTTGCCATAAATACACGGTCAAGTCCGGTTGCTTTTGCAAGACCTTTGGCTGCCTGTAATAATGGCTCCGAATAAAAATAGTTGGAAAAATGAATTCCTTTATCAATCTGTGCTTTCAAAGCATCTGTGTATTCCTTATCTCCATAGCCCAATGCACAAACGGCAATTCCGGCACCAAAATCCAAATACTCTTTCCCGTCTGTATCGTATAATTTCACGCCTTCTCCATGGTCTAATACAACCGGATAACGGTTATACGAATGAACTAAATACTGCTCCGACTCATCTATCATCTGTTTCATATCACATGCTCCTTCCTAATCCTGCTCATGCGGATACAATGTTGTGTGGTTATCAATAATTGCTGTACCAATACCTTTTTTGGTAAAGAACTCAAGCAGCAGACAATGTTGTCTGCGTCCGTCCAGAATATGGACACGGCTTACGCCTTCTTCTACCGCCTCCACACAATTTCTTATTTTCGGAATCATACCACCGCCAATGGTTCCATCCTCAATTAACTGTTTTGCCTCATCGGTTGTCAATACAGAAATCAATGTCTCCGGGTCTTTCGGGTCTTTGCAGACACCCTCAATATCCGTCATAAATGCCAGTTTTTCTGCATGAATACATTTTGCCACTGCACTTGCCGCATCATCGGCATTGATGTTATATGCCTGATAATTTTCATCCATACCAATCGGTGCAATAATCGGAATAAAATCTTTGGCAATCAAAGTGTCAATCAAATCGGAATTAACGGATTTTACTTTTCCCACAAAACCGATATCTCTGCCACCGGCTGTTTTTTTCTCACAAAGCATTGTGCCGCCGTCTTTTCCGCTGATGCCGGCTGCCTTTACTCCGAGTTTCTCCATCATCTGGACTAAATGCTTATTTACCTTATTTAAAACCATTTCTGCTACTTCAATCGTATCAGCATCTGTCACACGAAGTCCTTCTACAAATTCGCTCTCTTTTCCCATATAGCCAAGCCATTTGCTGATTTCTTTTCCTCCGCCGTGAACGATAATCGGCTGCATACCAACCAGTTTCAATAAAGCAACATCTTTAATCACTGATTCCTGCAATTTTTCATCTAACATTGCACTTCCGCCGTATTTTACAACTACTTTTTTTCCGTTAAAATCACGGATGTAAGGCAACGCCTCAATCAGCGTTTCCGCCTTAAGTACAACTTCTTTCATCTTATCTTCCATCTTTTTGTCCTCTCTAACTTCTGTAATCGCCATTTATTTTTACATAATCATAAGTCAAATCGCATCCCCAGGCAGTTGCCGATGCATCACCCTGCTTCATGTCGCAAATAAATGTAACCGCATCTTTTCCTAATAGAATAGTTGCTTCATCTTCACTGTAATCTGTCGGCACACCATCTTTTACTAAAACAATCTGCTCATCCTCAGCTTCCAAAATCAAATCGATTACATCCGGGTCAAAGTCTGCACCGGAATACCCCAGTGCACACAAAACACGTCCCCAGTTCGCATCCTTGCCAAATACCATTGCTTTCACCAGATTGGATGTCACAACCGATTTACTAAAAATCTTTGCCTCTTCTTTATTCTTACAGTGAACTGCTTTTACTTCCATCAGCCTCGTGCAGCCTTCTCCGTCTGCAGCCATCTGTTTTGCCAAATCTGTTGCAACAAAACTCAGTGCCTCTTTGAATTTTACATATTCGTTCGTCCCTGCTTTTATTTCAACACCGGATTCGCCATTGGCAAGTACCAGATAAGTATCGTTTGTTGACGTATCACGGTCAACCGAAATCATATTAAAACTATCCGATACAATCTCTGAAACCATTTTCTGCAGTAAATCATGTGAAATTTTTGCATCGGTTGTCGTAACGCTAAGCATCGTTGCCATATTCGGGTGAATCATACCGGAGCCTTTGCTCATGCCGCCAACTGTTACGTTTACTCCGTCCACCTCAAAACTGGCTGCCGCTTCCTTTGGAACGGTATCTGTTGTCATAATTGCCTTTGCCGCAAGCAGACCTGCCTCTTTTGTATCCGCAAGCGCATCTTTTAAAAGTTTTGCACCTTTTTGTATTGGTTCTTTTTTTATCTGCATTCCAATAACACCGGTTGACGCTGTCAAAACCTCTTTTGCCGCAACACCAAGTGCCTCTGCAATTTGTGAAGCCATGTACTCGTTAATTTCTTTTCCTTCTCCTCCGGTACAGGCATTAGCAATTCCGCTGTTCAATACAACTGCATGAACATCCTTTTTGCTTTCAACGATTTCTTTATCCCACCAGACCGGTGCCGCTTTTACTACATTCGTTGTAAAAGTTCCTGCACAGACCGCTGGGCTTTCTGTATAAACAAGTGCCATATCCGTACGGTTTTTATATTTAATTCCTGCTTCTGCGCTCGCCGCCATAAAACCTTTCGCTGCGGTAACGCCACCTTCTATTGTATTCATCGTAATTTTCCTCCTTTACGGAACCATCGGCACCAGCCGAAGTCCTTCCGCCTCATCAAATCCAAACATGAGATTCATGTTCTGAACTGCCTGTCCGGCAGCACCTTTTGTAATATTATCCATTGCTCCCATCATAATCACGCGATGTGTGCGCTCGTCGACTTTTACATTTACATCAACAAAGTTGCTTCCCTCAACCCATTTAGTCTCCGGACACACACCCTCATTCAGTACACGGACAAAATATTCATCCTGATAAGCTTTCACATAAGCCTCTCGAATCTGCTCCTTTGTCACACCTTCTTTATATTTTGCATATGCCGTAATCAAAATACCACGGTTCATCGGAATCAGATGCGGGGTGAAATTAAGTGTAACATCTTTTCCGCTAATATAGGAAAGCTGTTCTTCAATCTCCGGTGTGTGACGGTGCGTCGCAACCCCATATGCCTTAATATTTTCATTCACTTCGCAGTATAAATTTGGAACTTTTGCGCCTCTTCCTGCCCCTGATGTTCCTGATTTAGCATCAATAATTAAAGTATCCATATCAATAAGTCCTTCTCTTGCAAGCGGTGCAATCGAAAGTGTTGAACAGGTTGGATAACATCCCGGATTAGCAATTAAGCGTGCCTTTTTAACCTGCTCGCGGTTTAACTCGCACAACCCATAGACAGCCTCCTCCAAATACTGAGGGCTTTTATGTGTGATACCGTACCATTTTTCATAAACAGCAACATCTTTTATTCGGTAATCGGCACTCAGATCAATCACCTTTGCCTGAGAAAGAATTTCATCGTCCAGAACACCTGCCAAATATCCCTGCGGCGTTGCGGTAAAAATCACGTCTGCCTCTTTTGCTAAAGTATGTAAGTCATCACTTTTACATATATTTTCTACAATCTGAAAAACATTTCCAAAAACGGAACTAAATTTCTTATCCACATAACTTCTCGAACCATACCATACAATCTCAACTTCTTTGTGCTGCAATAATAATCGAACCAATTCCTGTCCTGCGTACCCTGTAGCACCGATAATTCCAGCCTTTATCATAGCATCCTCCATTCCGCCGTACTTTGGCAGTTCACACTTTTTATTCATCATTTATGCATATTTATACATATTATACACAAACCTCAATTATTATACATCTTTTCCGATAAATATGCAATACCTAACTAGAATTTATTCGTCATCCTTTGAAAATAATTGATTTTATACTTGCATAATATTCACTTGTGGTGTATATTAGAGAAAGGTTAATACAAAAAAATACATACGGAGGTCCTATTATGAAAGAAAAAGTTATTTTAGCTTATTCCGGCGGCCTGGATACAACAGCAATTATTCCATGGCTTAAAGAAAATTTTGATTATGAAGTTATCTGCGTCTGCATCGACTGTGGACAGGGTGAAGAATTGGATGGTTTGGAAGAAAGAGCTAAGTTCTGTGGTGCATCCAAACTTTACATTGAAGATGTTGTTGATGAATTCTGTGATGAATATGTAGTTCCTTGTGTACAGGCACATGCCGTATATGAGAATAAATATCTTCTTGGTACTTCAATGGCTCGTCCAGTTATTGCCAAACGTCTTGTTGAGATTGCAAGAAAAGAAGGCGCTACCGCTATCTGCCATGGTGCAACCGGAAAAGGAAATGACCAGATTCGTTTTGAACTCGGTATCAAAGCACTTGCTCCTGATTTGAAAATCATCGCAGCTTGGAGAAGTGATAAATGGACAATGGATTCCCGTGAATCCGAAATTGAATACTGCAAAGCTCATGGAATTGATCTTCCATTCTCCGCAGATTCCAGCTACAGCCGTGACCGTAACTTATGGCACATCAGTCATGAAGGTCTTGAATTGGAAGACCCGGCAAACGAGCCTAACTTCGATCATCTTCTGGTTCTTGGTACTACACCGGAAAAAGCACCGGATGAAGGTGAATATGTAACCATGACATTTGAAGCCGGCGTTCCTAAGAGCGTAAACGGAAAAGAAATGAAAGTTTCCGATATTATCCGCACGCTGAATGAATTAGGTGGAAAACATGGTATTGGTATTGTTGATATCGTAGAAAACCGTGTTGTTGGTATGAAATCCCGTGGTGTTTATGAAACTCCTGGCGGAACAATTCTTTACGAAGCTCATCAGCAGCTGGAAGAATTAATCCTTGACCGCGATACAACAACATTGAAAATGGATATGGGTAACAAACTTGCTCAGATTTGTTATGAAGGTAAATGGTTCTCTCCTCTCCGCGAGGCAGTTCAGGCATTTATCGAATCCACACAGAAATATGTAACCGGCGAAGTGAAATTCAAACTGTACAAAGGAAACATTATCAAAGCCGGAACTACTTCACCATACAGCTTGTACAATGAGAGCATTGCAAGTTTCACAACCGGTGATTTGTATGACCATCATGATGCAGAAGGTTTCATCAACCTCTTTGGTCTTTCTACCAAAGTTCGTGCAATGAAGATGGCAGAAGTAGAAAAGAATAATAAATAAACAATCGTTTTGTTGTAAATACCAAAACAGCCTTCCATCCGATGATGTGAAGGCTGTTTTATTATCTTATATTACAAAAGATACCCGGCTGGAACAAACCAGTCAGGTATCTCTTTATATCACTTATATGTCAGAAGATTTTATGCATCTTCATTGGTATCCTCTTCTGCCAACTGCTCGTATTCATCCGTAGAACCAAACTCAGCAAATTCAGAGAAGTCCTCATCCTCATACGATGCTGCCGCTTCATCTGTCTCTTCTGTTTCAGCAGATTCCTCAACTTCATCAGTCTCAGTTTCAACTGCTTCATCAACAGTTTCGCTTTCCTCTGCATCGTCTGGAATCGTAAGATAAACATCATCATCTACCTCAGTTTCCACATCCTCTGCTGCTTCTGCTTCGTCATAGGATTCTTCATCTACAGCATCTTCGTAATCACTGGCAGTCAAACCTTCCTCATCCGCCTCTGTCACAAATTTAGCCACCTCAGAATCCAAACGACGGCTTACATCCTCCGTTACACGAATACTCGTCTGAATATCCATCATACTATCCGTCAATGTAGTTACAGACTCAGATACACCGGATACCTGATTGGAACTATCATTAATCGTCTCTGAAATTTCATGTATCAGTGTTGCCATCTCATGCATCGTATCTTTCAATGCGGTTGCACTGTCAGCAAACTGAAGCATCAATGCATCAATACGATTTGCATCGTCGTTATACTGGTTACCGGTATTTACAAGATTATCATAATCCGGCATGACCTCATTTTGAATAAACGTCAGCATCTTATTAGCATTGTCTGCAAGCTCTCCTACTGAAGAATTTACTTCCAAACTGATTTCCTGAATGTTATTAGCTGTCTCACGGCTCGAATCTGCCAGTTTACGAATCTCATCAGCCACTACAGCAAATCCCTTACCAACCTCGCCGGCACGTGCTGCTTCAATGGATGCATTCAATGCAAGCAGGTTTGTCTGAGAAGAAATCTCCAAAATATCATTTGTCAATACATTAATCTTTTCAACATCTTTACTCTTTTCAAGAGAACTCTGAAGCAGTGTATTAATTTCACTTGCCATCTCTGCCGTCATCTTACGGCGTTTCTGACCACTCTCCTGCAATGCATTCGCACGGTCTTTAATTTCCTTTGCGAAATCAGAACCATTATTTGCCTCACCGGCAATATGCTCCATTGCTTCATAAACACGTCCTGCCTGGTCATTCAAATGGTCGGCATGGTTTGCAACCTCTTCCATTCCGGCAGAAAGTTTTTCCATTACCTCAGATACCAGTTTGATATCGCCATTCGATGTATTTACACCATTAAACACCTGCTCTACATTGCCCTGCAGCTCAACGGCATCGGATTTGATTTCCATAATAATGTCGCGGAGCAAATCAATGAACTTATTAATTCCAACAACCAAAGTTCCCACTTCATCTTTTGTTTTTACCTGAATCTGGGATGTGAGGTCACCGTGGTCTTGTTCAATACTTCGTACAATACCGTTCAAGTGACGAATTGCATGTTTGGTTGGGCGAAGGATTGTCGCTACAACCATCAAAATACAGAATACAATAGAAACAATCAACAGAGCAATCAAGACAACAAATGCCAATGTACTCTGTGTTGCAGCTGCACTAAGTGCTCCCTGTGAATCCTCTACTTTCTGGCTGTTCACCTTCTGCATGTCATCAATAGCACTTTGGAATTTCTTGTAGATAGGCTCTACCGCTTCATTCAAATTCTTCATGCCATTCAGTTCATAATCATCAATTGCCTTTTTCGATTTCTGGTAAGACTCACTAAATGTTGCATACGCAGCTTTATAGTCTTTTACAGCATCGGCTTCACCACCGTCAGAACTCTTCTCTGCAATAACAGAAATATTCTTATCCATGCGTGCTGTAGCTTCTTTAATATCCTTTGATAACTGTTTTAAATCATCGTCATCAAATGCAGTCACATAGCGAGCCAGTTTATACTGAAGCAATATAAAATCTGACTCCATCTCTCCTGTCTTCTCCGTTACCGTCATGTAATTGTCGCTAATCGACTTGGTTGCTTGGTTCATCTGTGCAATCTTTGAATAAATCAATGTAGAACACAGTCCACATACAATTGCAAGAATACAAAACGGCACCATGATTTTCAATCCAATTGACTTCCTCATAACAAATCTCCTTTTTATGTAATTATATAACTATACACTCTATTTAATTATAACATCATACCCCCAAAAAAACAAGAAAGAATGTCTTAAATCGACACTCTTTCCCTAAAAAAATTCATTATTAACTTTTTATTTATTAATGTCTCTCACATCATATGGCGTACTCTGATATACATAATAGTTAAGCCAGTTACTGTAGAACAATTGACCGGCAGAACGCCAGCGGACAACCGGCTTTTTCTCTGGGTCATCATCTGGAAAATAATTGGCCGGAACACTCGGATTCATTCCCTTATCTAAATCACGGAAATATTCTTTTGCCAGTGTATCCGAATCATACTCTAAGTGACCCGTCATGAAAAACTGTCTGCTGTCTTTTGTTTTTACAACCGTCACGCCTGCCACATCCGACACGGCAAGCACTTCCAGTTCTGAAACCTTCTCAACATCTTCCCTGTTTACCGTCATTGCACGGGACTGTGGACAGTCAAAAATATCATCAAAACCACGAAACAGAGGAGAACTTTTTTTCAGCACCCGGTGTTTGTATACACCGGATAATTTTTCTTCTCTATCAATCCGCTCAATGCCATAGTGATAATACAAACCGGCAAATGCCGCCCAGCACATATAAAGTGTACAGTGAACATGGGTTTTTGACCACTCCATAATGCGTGTCACTTCATCCCAGTAATCCACATCTTCAAATTTGGTGTAATCAAGCGGTGCTCCTGTAATTATCATGCCGTCAAAATTACGGTCTTTGATGTCATCAAACACACGATAAAAGGTTTCCAAATGGCTTGGTGCCACATGAGTCGGCTTATAACTGCTCGTCTGCATAAACTCCACATCCACCTGCAATGGTGTATTGGACAATTTGCGCAAAAGCTGCGTTTCCGTCTCAATCTTTGTCGGCATAAGGTTTAAAATCAACACGTGCAGCGGTCGAATATCCTGATGCATCGCACGAAACTCCGTCATTACAAATATATTCTCACTCTCCAGAATTTTCTGGGCAGGTAAGGAATCCTGAATTCTAATAGGCAAAATTACCACTCCTAACTACTTATTCGATAATATCTGCCATTGTAACACAACCAGATATTGTTTGCAAGACTTGCGGCTATCCCCTCATGCAGCCTGACATAATACAAATCCCACTTGCACCTTTTCGCATAACTTCCGGCTCTCTCTCCTTTGTCATGCCGCCAATAGCATAGACAGGAACCTCTGAATTATCGCAAATATTTTTCAAAAATGATAATCCTCTCGGCGGTAAATCTTTTTTGCAGTCCGTAGCAAATATGTGACCGGCAATTACAAAATCCATCGAATATGCCTCTGCCTCTTTTAACTGCTCAAGAGAATGAATAGACGTACTCATTTCCTTCACAGACTTTCTAAGATTTTCCCTTTCTTTTTGAGACATCTGTGCCATAACAGAAAGCGGTATATGCACAAAAGGATGAGAAAGAGAAAATGCTGCCTTGTAATCCCTATGCAAAATACATTTTTTCCCTGCCAAATTCGTGATTTTCAAAACTTTCTTAGCAAGTTCTTCATATTCCTCATGGGATAAATCTTTTTCCCGCAAAAGGATCGCGTCGTATTTATCACCTTGTGCGATCTGCCGGATTTTTCCCAAGAAATCCCCCTCACACAGATGACGGTTTGTTACTGCTATTCTATACATATATATAATCACTCATAACCGGTTGAAGTCCATGCTCCAAAATCGCATCATAAACTTCCTGCACATTTCTGGTGTCATCAATTTCAAACTGTTCGTCGCCCTGCTCTTCTCCGCTTCTGCCACCGATTCCGACATCCACACCGGCAGAT
This sequence comes from uncultured Eubacterium sp., assembly GCA_934322085.1. Lineage (GTDB taxonomy): Bacteria > Bacillota > Clostridia > Lachnospirales > Lachnospiraceae > Eubacterium_F. The sequence continues at coordinate 66,746 of CAKRGF010000003.1, read as the reverse complement.
ATCTTCGTTGCACAAATTTGAATCAGATTATCACGGACACGCTTACATTCACGAGTTGAAACCGTAATGGATGCAAACGGCAAAAGCAGACGGTAAGCACACACAACCTGTAACAACTGCGCTTCATGCACATCCATCGGATTAATTCTATCATTATTAATAATCGGGCGAAGTCTTGGACAGGAAAATGCAATTTCTGCCTGTGGATATTTCCGCTGCAATAAATAGGCATGAATTCCTGTTGCAAATGCATCTTTTCTAAAATCATCAAGACCTAACAAAGCAGCAAATCCAACCCCTCGCATACCACCCTTTAATGCACGTTCCTGTGCGTTTAATCGGTATGGGAAAATACGTTTTTTGCCTGCCAGATGAAGCGTTTCATATTTATCCGAATTATAGGTCTCCTGAAATACGGTTACATAATCGGCACCACATTCATGCCAGTACGCATAGTTCTCAGAATTTGTCGGATATACCTCCAAGCCAATCACCTTGAAATATTTTCTTGCAATCTTACAAGCCTCACCAATGTATTTTACATCCGACATTTTCTCGCTCTCACCGGTCAAAATCAAAATTTCCTGCAAACCGGATTTTGCAATTTCAACCATTTCACGTTCAATTCCCTCGGCATCAAGTTTCGCACGACGGATTTTATTATGGCAGTTAAAACCACAGTAAATACAATAATTCTCACAGTAATTTGCAATATAAAGCGGTGTAAACATCATAATGGAATTACCAAAATGTTTCCTTGTCTCCTTCTGTGCCATCTGTGCAATTTCTTCCAAAAAAGGAAGGGCAGCCGGTGACAAAAGTGCTGCAAAATCTTCGGGTGTACGATTGTCTTTATAAATCGCGCGGCGGACATCCGCAGCCGTATAAGAATCATAATCGTAAGCATTCATTGCCTCCACAACCGTTTTCTCAACATCGGAATCCAAAACTTCCATTCCCTCTAAATATGTCATGTGGTCAATTCGGTTTTCCTTCATATCTTCCAGAATTGTCTCACTTAATATACTCTCATTTACTTTATCCATGTCGTCCTCCAACTATCTTTATTTCGTTTTGAAACTGCCATCCTGAATATAGCCGGTCAGCGGTGAAGATGCACTTCCTCCACGCTCTAACACGCGTCCTGTACCGGCAAGGTAAGCCTTTCTTCCTGCCTCAATTGCAAGTTTAAATGCCTCTGCCATAGCCGGGATATCTCCTGCTGTCGCAATACCTGTATTCGCCATAATTGCGGCAGCTCCCATTTCCATTGCAGCACATGCTTCAGATGGTTTTCCAATGCCGGCATCCACAATAATCGGAAGGTTAATTTCATCAATCAAAATCTGAATAAATTCTTTTGTACAAAGACCTTTGTTTGAGCCAATTGGTGCAGCCAACGGCATAATCGATGCAGCACCGGCATTCATCAAATCACGTGCCACATTCAAATCCGGATACATATAAGGCATAACTGCAAATCCTTCTTTTGCAAGAATTTCCGTTGCCTTGATGGTTTCCTGATTATCCGGAAGTAAATACTTGGAATCTCTCATAATCTCAATTTTTACAAAATTGCCACAGCCAACTTCTCTTGATAAGCGTGCAATACGAACTGCTTCATCAGCGTTTCTCGCACCGGATGTATTCGGAAGCAAGGTAACGCCTTCCGGAATATAATCTAAAATATTTGCACGTCCATCCTGATTTGCACGGCGAAGCGCCAATGTAATAATCTGTGCACCGGCATTTTCAACCGATGCCTTGATTAAATCCAGTGAATATTTTCCGGATCCTAAGATGAAACGGGAGGAAAACTCCTGTCCACCAAGCATAAAAGTATCTTTATTTTCCATGTTCTTATCCTCTCAATCTTTGTATTTGAATTTACATTTTACATGTCAGGGTTTTGACAGTGTTGTTTTATCAGCCTCCACCAACAAAACTTACCACTTCAATCACATCATTTTCTTTTATCTGAACCGTTTCGTAATCTTTCTTTGGAATAATCTCACCGTTGATTTCAACCGCAATTTTGTTCTTCTCAAAATTTTGTTTTGCAATAAAATCTTCCAGTGATACTCCTTCACAGTCTGAAACCTGGTTTCCATTCAAGCAAATCATATCGTTTCTCCTTTCTCTCTGATACAACAAAAGGATACCACAAAAAAGTCCACACCCGAGGTGGTGTGCCCCTTCTTGAGATATCCTCAATCTGTTTTCAACTATATCATGAATGTTAGGGGGTGTCAAGTATGTTCATTGGCAGTATTTTTTTGGTCCGTAATTTAGGAGAAAGGTTTTGCGTCTCGTGGGCACTCCCGTTTAACAAACGCGTAAGGGTATGGGCATGCAAAATACGCATGCCTCATACCCACGTGTTTGTACCCACGAGTCACAAAACCTTTCTCCTAAATTACTGGAATCAAAAAACTGGCGGCGAACATTTGACTTAAACCAGCCTTCTTCTCTTTCACTTTGTCAATAAGAATTATATGTTATGGTTTGTATCAAACAATTTATGTTAGTTTTTCAAGATTCCAACAATTCACAAAGAAAAGATTTATGTCTCATGGGTACGAATGCGCGGGTATCCGGCTTGCGTATTTTGCATGCCGATACCCCTGCGTATTCGTCTTAGCGGGAGCGTCCATGAGACATAAACTTTTCTTTGTGAATTGTGGAAACTGAAATAAACATCCATAAATATTTAACACAAATTATATCAACTATATCCTGCACTAATTCTTAGCAGCGTTAAGAAAAACAATATTTCTAACTGCTTCTACTGAGTCAGCAATAAAGTCAGCTCCGGCCTCTTCCAGTTCTTCTCTACTGCCGTAACCAAATAAAACACCGGCGGCATCGATTCCGTTTTTCTTTGCCCCGATGATGTCATGGGAGCGGTCACCGACCATAAGAACTTTCTTATTATTATGTTCTGCCGGAATCTGTTTTAAGGCATAAGCAATAACTTCTGCTTTGTCTGTGCGGGTTCCGTCCATATTTGCCCCGGCGATATAGTAAAAATAGTTGCTCAGTTCATAATAATCGAGAATTTTTTTCGCATATATCTCTGGTTTTGAAGTGGCAACGAGACAGAGAACACCCTGTTTTGTTAAATCATGAAGGAGCTGTTTTATTCCCGGATATACTTCATTTTCGAACATTCCCTTTTCTTCATAATATTCTCTGTAATACGAAACGGCCTGCATCGCCTGTTCCTTTGAAAAAGAATAAAATTTCTCATAAGACTCGTGCAGCGGTGGTCCGATAAAACGGTAAAGAGATTCCCGTGACTGTCCTTCAATTCCATATTTTTTCAGAGAATACATCACCGAATTGGTTATTCCAAGTCCGGGATTTGTCAATGTTCCATCTAAGTCAAATAGTACAATGGGATATCTCACTTTTTTGTCTCCTTCTTCCAAAGTTTTGTCATTTCTTCCACAACCTCACGAATCGATTTTCCTTCACAGTCTACTACATAATCAGCATATTTTTCGTATAACGGTTTTCTTTCCTCGTATAAATCCAGCAAAGTCTGTCCTTTGCGGATAGAAACGCCGCGCTCCGACAAATCTCCCAGACGATTTTTCAGCTCCTCATAAGATAATTTCAAGTAAAAAACTGCACCGATTTCATGCAGATGCTGCATAGCTTCCTTTCCATACACTGCACTTCCGCCAGTTGCAATAATTGTTCTTTTCACATCAATAGATGCATTTACTTGATTTTCTATCTCATTAAATCCGTCAAGCCCTTCTTTTTCAATAATTTCATGAAGAATGCAACCCTCTCTCTCCTGAATCACCAAATCCGAGTCAAGAAAAGAGAGTCCTAATCTTTTTGCAAGTACAACACCAACTGTACTTTTTCCCGCTCCCGGCATACCAATCAGCACAATATTTTCTTTCATCTACCGTATCTCCTCCTGAAAAATTCATCATCCGCGCCAGATTGAAAAGGCGGTATAAGCTAAATACATTACAATCATGGTAAAGCCCTCTGCCCGGTTAATCCGCTTTCCTGTAATTACAAAACCAAATGCAATCAAACTTACTGCAAGCAATACACACAAATCCACGAAAGAAGCCATTGAAATCGCAATCGGATGTATGGCACTGGAAACTCCTAAAATCAACAAAAGATTAAAAATATTCGAGCCAACAACATTGCCGACAGCCATTCCGGTCTCACCTTTGGACGCCGCAACAATTGATGTCACAAGTTCCGGCAGGCTTGTCCCAATTGCAACAATCGTTAAACCGACTAATGTTTCACTCATGCCCCACGCTAGTGCGATATTTTTTGCATGAATTACCACAAGCTGTCCTCCAATAATAATTGCTGCAAGACCCAATATAATATAAAGAAGGCATTGCCACATCGGCATCTTTTTTGCCTCATCATTTTCTGTTTCTTTATTCTTTTTTGCGAGATAAATCGTATATGCGAGATATAATACAAACAACGCAATTAAGATAATTCCATTCCAGCGGTACAGCACACCGCCGGACGCATTCATATTTCGATAATCCGGCACTTTACCGACAAAAAACAGATTACCGGCAAGAACCAACAAAATAAGCGTTGCCACCAAAGAAATCGGATAATCTCTCTTCTTAATTCCGGAATCTACCGGCAGGGCTTTCATCATCGCACAAATACCAAGAACCATCAAAAGATTAAAAATATTCGAGCCAACAACATTGCTTACTGCAATCGCATTGGAACCGGAAATCCCCGCTGATACACTGACCGCAAGCTCCGGTGCACTCGTTCCCATCGCAACAATCGTAAGTCCGATAATGACACCGGGCACCTTAAAAATCCGTGCCACTCCGGCACTTCCGTCGACAAAGGCATCTGCCCCTTTAAGCAGCAAGACAAATCCAATCACCAGTAACAAAAGATCTAACCACATTTTCATTTTCATTCCTCCATTCTTTTTCCTGCCACCATAAAGTCTCAGTCAAGTAAGTTTAACTTATGCCACAAAAAAAGCGAGACTTTACCGCAACACAAATAAAACACTGTGCCACAATAAAAGTCTCGCTTCGTAGAATATGTACCGGAGCCGGGCCATCTTTTCGATACCCGCTCGTGTATTGACGATATCATATTACGTTTTTAAAAACGCAAGCTACTCCCCTTTATTCGTAGTTTATCAAACTATATCATAATTATACGAGAAACGCAACATTTTTTTATTTTTTACCAGCTTCCGCCGCCACCGCCGCCGGAACCACCGCCGGAAAATCCGCCGCCGCTGCTGGAACTTGGGGTCGAAGTCATACTTGTCATCGCCGTAGACATGGTCGAAGACATAAAGTGACTAAACATAATATAATCAAATGCGCGGTCATCCTCGCTCGAATACCAATTCGGTGCCGACATCGTAAGAGACTCGAATTTCTTCATCCACTTACTCGACACGTCAAGGACATAGGTATACGGAAGTATATCATAGAAATATTCCGGATTTTCTTCCACAAGAGCCTCTAATTTATCCTTTTCCGCTGTAATCAGGAAATTGCGGAAACCTAAAATTCGTCCAAGGATTTCCGTACCATACGGTGTTCGTTTGGACAAGAAATCATGGAAGAACATTGCCACAAAAGAAGCTCCTATGGCAATAAAGTAGGAAATCCGATACAACGGGTCAACACACTGCATTGCCGAGTTCATAAAGAAATAATATGCGACTGCCGCACCTGCCAACAATCCCAAAAAGATACCGATTTTAGGCAGTATTTTCCCTTTTCTAAATAGAAAAAAGGAACTTAACATCACGGCAACACCAATGCCAAGCGGAACTAAAAGTCCAAATATCGTGGAATACTCATAATTTTTGACCGGATAAAAACCAGCAAAAAGACAAGCTAATATCGACAGCATCCACAAAATCCAGCCCTTATTAATGGAATTCGCATAAAAAAGTTTCTCTTTGTTTTCTCTGGAATTCACTTCCGATTTAATCGAATTAATCGTTTTATAGAAGGAATCTTCCAAATCAATTTTATCAACACGATCAAAAGAACTAAACAGACCGTCCATAAAGAGTTTCTCTGCCTTATTCGTGCCATTATACTCTAATCTCTTAATCAGCGTAAAATCTTTCTTGTTTGGTCCCTGATGGATTTCAATATAACCTTTCTGTGCCAAATCAACAATCATAGAAACGACATCTTTTGAAGACGCATATCCCCGATAGGCAAATGCAAGTTCCACACTGTTTAAGCCATCCGGCGGATAAAACTCAACCGTTTCAATAACTGGGTCATCACGGCCGAAAATAAACCAAAGCAAAAATGCCACAATCACAGCTAATGCTGCAAAAACAATTCCAACATATGCCATCCACGGGGTATGTTTTACCTTTATAAAATAACCTTCCGGCAATGAAAGGCGGACATTTACGCCCTCTCCCGCTCCAAGGACAACATCCGTATCCAGTTCACCATAAATGGTATTGCCATCAATAGAATAATACAGTCCATCCAGTTTTGATTCACCGTAGGCACCATAAGACATTCCAAGGTTATTTTCATCAAAAGTTTCCGGCATCTCAATGGAAAATGATACATTGGAAATGGTAGTCTCCCATCCCGTACCAATTACATTAAAATAAAACTCGTCCTCATTTGGCAGCAAATCATTACCCATCACATAATTATAGGAAATGTTATATTCATATTTGCCGGTAATTTCTACGTCTTCATCACCAAGGCGAACATGCAGATTATTGCCTTCTCTAGAAGATTCATATTCCTCGTCTCCGCAGTCAAGGTTCTCCACTCTTGCCACAATGCGGTTCGAACTGCCATCTTCACGCTTTACATCATTAACAAGCGGAATATCACGGTATATACCATGACTTTTTGACTTAAAATTTACTTCTATATGCTCTTTTATTTGATAAGTGTTATCCTTAGTCACCTTCATATTTACCTCATATTTATCAATGGTAAAATTTGCCGCCTTCGCATTCATTGGAGCAGCAAAGAAAAGTGAAAGAACAATAAAAACACCTGCAAGCAGAAAACTTTTTATTTTCAATCGAATTTCACCTTCACATTCTGGCGCTCTGCCTGGCTCTCAACCTCAAACATCGGTTTCTTCTCAAAGTGGAACATACCGGCAATAATATTGGTCGGAATCGTCTGTACCGACATATTATAACGTTTTACCGTACCGTTATAATATTTTCTGGAATTGGCAATATCCTCTTCCACTGCCTCCAGCTGATTGCTCAAATTCATAAAGTTCTGGTTTGCTTTCAAATCCGGATAAGCTTCTGCCAACGCCATAATGTTAGGTATTACGCTGGAAATAGCAGCTCCACTCTCAATTTTCTGTTCTTCAGTCATGCTGTCGTAATTGCTCCCTCTCTTTTCAATGACAGCAATCAGAGTTTCACTTTCATGTTTTGCATAACCTTTTACAGTTTCTACCAGATTTGGTATCAAATCAAAACGCTTTTTTAAATAAACATCCATCGTAGCAAATGCCTCTTCGACATTTACTTTCTGTTTCACAAGTTTGTTGTAGCTGCTGATTACAAAAATAATTAAAAGTAATACAACAGCACCAATAATAATTCCTACTAACATGTTATCCCTCTTTCTCCGGTTTTCCCGGGGTTATTATAAATCTATTTTAAAGTACAGTATTATCCATTAACACTGCACGAATTTCTTCCTCCGGTACGCATCTTGCGTACGTTTCTTCGCCAAATGTCATGACATCGCCGATTCCTTTTTGAAAGACAAATCGAAGTCTGCCATCTCTTACTTTTTTGTCCGTGTACAATTTTTTCACTAATTCTTCACGGTCAATATACTCCGGAATCCGAACCGGAAGTCCCACTGCCTGCTGAAGCGCAATCACTCGTTCACACTCTTTTTGTGACAGATAGCCGGATCGATATCCAAGCAAAACCTGTGCCGTCATACCAATCGACAATGCCTCACCATGCAAAAGCCGGTAATCACTCACAGTCTCAATGGCACGGCCTACCGTATGTCCGAGATTAAGAATCTCACGAAGATTATTTTCCTTTTCATCTTTCATCACGACCTCATACTTGACCTTACAGTTATGCTCGGAAATGTATGTACAGGCTTCTTTGTCGCAGGAAAGGATATCCTGCCAGTGTTCTTCTAAATAGGTAAACAATTCATAATCCGCAAGACAAGCATGCTTAATCGTCTCCGCAAGTCCATTGATTAAATGACGTTTCGGAAGTGTCTTCCACGCATCAATATCCACATAAACTTTCTTCGGCTGATAAATCAAACCAATCAGATTCGTAGCCAAATCGGTATCCACCGCTGTCTTTCCACCAATTGAAGCATCTGCCGCAGCAAGAAGAGTCGTAGCATAATGAATCACCGGCACACCTCTGCCAAACGTTCCTGCTAAGAAACCGGCCAAATCCGTCACCACACCACCACCAACTGCAATGACACAGCAGTCACGGCGGTACCCCTTCGCCAACATAGCATCCTCAATCTCCTCTTTTGTCTTTCTTACTTTACTTTTTTCTCCCGCCGCAAATACAAATAAATCTCCCTGATATCCGGCTGCAAGAAGTTTCTCTAAAACCGGTCTGCCATAACCTTCATCCACATTTGAATCCGTAATTACGGCAAACTTCTTTTTATTTCCAACAAGACCTCCCTTTATGTCCTGAATCATATCATCCATCAGTCCACTGCCAATCTGAACATCATAAGAGTCATCTACCACTTTTTTCAGTGCAACATGAAAACTACTCATATAAAATTTTCTCCTTTGTCATATTCCTTTTAAGTATAACGTATCTTGCCGTTATTCGCAACTAATCTTATCGCATTTCTTGACATTATTCACAAGAAATGATACCATTTCATAGAATAAGAAAATGGCTGTTAAGACACAATTTGTCTTTGTTAAAATATGCGTTAAAGGAGATATTTACTATGTGCGGAATTATTGGATATGTAGGTCTTGACGATGCAAAAAAAGAGTTATTAAAAGGCTTGCAGGCATTAGAATATCGTGGCTATGACAGTGCAGGTATTGCTTACTGCCAGCCAAACGGAATAAAAACAATTAAAACGGTGGGAAAAGTATCTTGTTTGAAAGATAAAGTTGCCAAAGAGGCTGCGAATGATGTAACCACCTGCGGTATCGGCCACACCCGATGGGCAACACATGGTGGCGTATCGGATACAAACTCCCATCCTCACACTGCCGGAAAAGTTACTTTGATTCATAACGGAATCATCGAAAATTACAAGGAATTACAGGAAGAACTTGCTGCAAAGGGAAAAGAACCAATCTCCCAGACCGATACAGAAATCGCCGCAATGGTAATTGATGACTGTTATACCGGTGACCCGGAAGCTGCTATTCGTAAAGCCATTTCAAAACTGGTTGGTGCCTATGGTTTTTGTATTATTTTTTCCGATATCCCAGAAACCATCTATGCGGTAAGAAACGGCAGTCCTTTAGTTGCCGCTCATACTGACCGCGGTTCTATCATCGCTTCTGATATGGTTGCCCTAGTCAGCCACACAAAACATTATTTCGTATTAAAGGAAGGTCATATTGCCAAATTAACCAAGGATGAAATTATTGTAAAGGATGAATATGGCGAAGTATATGGTCCTCATATCCATCATATCAGCTGGGATATGGCATCCGCAAAAAAGGGCGGCTATGATTACTTCATGATGAAAGAAATTCACGAACAGCCGGAAGCTCTCCGCAATACCATTCGTCCACGTATGGTAAATGGACTTCCTGATTTTTCTGCAGATGACGTTGGCGATGAACTTTTTACGGACGTCAGCCGAATTGTTATCACAGCCTGTGGAACCGCAATGCATTCCGGACTCATGGGTAAAAACATGATTGAACGTCTCTGCCGTGTTCCGGTAACCGTTGATATTGCTTCGGAATTCCGCTATCAGAATCCGATTATTGATGAGCATACCTTATTAATCACCGTTTCACAGTCTGGAGAAACTGCCGACACACTTGCCGCTCTCCGTCTGGCAAAAGAACGCGGTGCCAAAACACTTTCTGTTGTAAATGTAAAGGGGTCATCCATTGCCCGTGAAAGTGATTATGTACTTTATACTCATGCTGGCCCGGAAATCGCAGTTGCCAGTACAAAAGCGTACAGCGTTCAGGTAGCTGTTATGTATCTGATTGCTTTCCGCTTTGCATTAATAAACGGAAAAATTTCAGAAAAAGAGGCTGCTGATTTTATGGCAGCTATGATGGATACCATTGATAAAGTAGACGATGCTCTTGCTTATGACCAGCAAACTGAGCGCATTGCCAAACGTCTGACCTCCGCTACGGACATCTTTTTCCTTGGCCGTGGATTGGATTACGCGTTGTCCTGTGAAGGTTCGTTAAAATTAAAAGAAATCAGTTATATTCATTCGGAAGCTTACGCTGCCGGTGAACTGAAACACGGAACAATTTCATTGATTACCGATAATGTTCCAGTTATTGCTTTGGCAACACAGCCAGATGTTTATGCGAAAATCATTTCTAATGTACAGGAAGTCCGCTCTCGTGGTGCGAAGGTTATCCTGATTACCGGTGCAGATGCCAGTGTCGATGCCGCTTTATGTGATTATCATATTGTTTTACCTGAGACAGACCCACTGTTTGCACCATTTGTGGCTACTGTAATTTTGCAGTACCTCGCTTACTATGTATCCGTTGAGAAAGGGCTTAATGTTGACCAGCCACGTAACTTAGCAAAGAGTGTTACTGTTGAATAATACTGAACAAATAGAAATACAACAAAACCGGTGAGAAACTCCTTCATCATGTTCCTCACCGGTTTGTTATTTATTATCTGCTAATCTTTTATTTACTCGACACTGATATTCTCGCCTTTCAAGCCGTTGAATGCGCCTTCAATCTTAGCATCTTCATGAGCAATCAGCCATTTGTTTCTTGCTACAAGCAATGGGTCTTCTTTTGCTCCTTCCGGTTTTACTTCCAAATCCAAGTTTGTGTCTTTTGGAAGAACAACAACACAGCGGAAGTTATTTCCATCTACACTGCAAGGTGCGTAATGAAGTGTTGTCGCATAAACTTCTACTACTGTTCCCTTTGGAAGAAGGAACGCTTCAATTTTCGATGTATCATATGTATAATCATCTTCAATATCCTGCTCGCTTCCAATCAAAAGAATCAAATCGGTGCAGGCAACATTTACCTCAGATGAGCGGTGATACTCTACCGCATTCAACAAATGATTATTTCCGTTGCAGTAACCAATCTGAATTGGAAGTCCGCCATACAAGCTATCAGTAAATGCTTTCATAACTGGCAGTTTCTCAATTTCTTTATCCGAAGGAATATAAATAACGGCATCATCCGGACACTCTGTTTTTTCCATTGCATCCATCAACTCTGTCACGTCATACTCTCCGGTCAAAATACGTCCGTATTTACGAAAACTTTTGTCTGTTACTTTTTGAATCTGAATACTCATTAAAAAATACCTCCTAAATCGATTGTTTTTCTCAATTATAACGACTTATCGGAAGGATGTCAATAAAATGACCTGCAAGATTTTTCTTGTCACAATATTATCTTTTTGTTATAATTATTATAATATATGCAAGGAGATATTATAGGATATGACAACACAACAGATTCAATGTATTATTACTTTAGCTGAAGAAGGCAGTTTTTCAAAAGCAGCAAAAAAACTTTTTGTCACACAGCCTTCCATTAGTCAGCTTATAAAAAATATGGAAACCCAGCTTGGTGCGCCGTTGTTCGACCGCTCTTCTTCTCCGATTCAGCTAACTCCCATCGGACAAGCCTACTATGACGCCGCGAAAAAAATCTTATCGACAGAACGCGAATTAGAAAACCGCATTTCCGATATTAATAACTTAAAAACCGGTTCTTTGACGATTGGAACTACACCTTTTCGTGGCTCTTGTATGCTTCCGAAAAGTTTTGCCGCTTTTGCGAAGAAATTCCCAGATGTAAAATTAGATGTCATCACAGAAAACGTGAAAGAACTTCAGAATCTTCTCTTGTCCGGAGAAATTGATATCTGCATTGAGGCAACAGACTTTGACAACGAATTATTTTATACGGAAGACCTTGCAACCGAACATTACTATTTGGCAGTAAGCAAAGAAAATCCATTTAACAAAACACATAAAGAACAACAGCTTAAAACATCCGATATTGTTTCGGATTCATCTGCTTTATATAACAATAAAGAAATTTCATTAAGTGACTGTTTGAATGAATCTTTCATTGTTCTTGACACAAAAAATAATGATCCTGATATTACTGTAGATTTATTCCAGCATATGAAACAGATTCCACAAATTAACCTGCGATGCTACAACATCGAAACGATGTTTCACTGGGTAAATTCTAATTTAGGAATGGGTATTATCCCGGATACGCTGATTCGCTTTGGGAACTTTGAGAATCATCCAATTTACTACAAAATCAAAGAGCCAAAGGGCTGCTTTGGCATTACGGAAAAAAAGATTGTGGTTGCCTATAGTAAAAAACACTTTTTAACACAGACAGCCCCAATCTACATCGACTTACTGAAACAATTGATTGGCCAGGGAACCTGGAAATTCTAATATTAACATCCAATCATCAGCCGCAGGTGAAATTGTGAGTAATCCCAATTTGCCGGCGGCTTTCCTTTTCCTGCATAAATCACAAGATGATACGTTTCTTCACTGCCATCTCCCCCTACATAATAACATACGGGATTTCCCCAAGCCATACTCGCATAGGCATCCGCTCCACACACTTTCTGACCATCCAGCATAAATACCAAACCTGCCTCATTTTTGATGCTGTCCTGCCAAAACTCCATAAGCATCATTTTCATAGAAATTTCAGTATCTAATATTACATCACCTGGTTTTGTGTCAAGCATTTTTTCAGACAAATCCATAATATAAGAATCACGGAATGCTCCTAAAAATGCAGGTTCTTCCGGATAATAATCTGCCATCATATTCTCTTTTTCTTCTTCTTTCTCCTGAAATAAATTTAGCAGTTCAGAAGTAATTATCTCATGTCCAAATGGTGTCGGATGCACATAATCCAAACCATATTCTTCCCAGGTCAATTTCCCTTTTTGAATCTTGTCCGTAATAGTTTTCCCAATATCAACAACTGGTAAATGATAATGCGCAGCCACGCTTTCCATTGCTCCCCTTGTACAATGCCCCTGATCATTGCAAAACAAAAGAATGACTACATGCGCACCTGCCTGAATTAACTGGCTGCAAATACCTTCCGTAGACTCCCATAAATAACGGTCTCCGGTATCATTCATCGCATAATCTAAAAAAACAAGGTCTGGTTTTTCCTCAATTAATTTCTTAACCTTATATAACCCATTCGAAGACATTGTCCCAGACTGTCCATAGCGAAGGACCGAAACTTTTCGCCCATCACTAAGTCTCTCTTCTATTTTTTGTTCAAAGAGCGACACAAAACAAAGTTCCTTTTTTACCCGCTCTCCCTTTGATAAAGAACCTCCTAAAAAAGCCACCTTAAGTTCTTTTTCTTTTGTTTTTTGTAACACATCACTTATGTAATTTACAGCGTCCATGTACATGAATCCTCTCTTATTTTTTCCACCATTTTGCAATCCATTTGCCAGATTTTGACAAGTTCTTATAGCTTATCTTATTTGTTTTTCTGCATTTCGATTGAAGGAGTGCAGAAGTTTCATTCTTATTGGAAACACTCCATGCAATATGTCCAATTTTATATTTTTTAAGAAGTTTCATCCATTTTGACGCACTTTTTTTGTCAATTCCACCATTTCCCGAAGCATCACAAATACTAAACTCTGATACTAACATAGGAAGCCCTGACTGATAGGCACTTTTACATTTATTACGCAGAAAGTCCGTATGTGTTGCTGCATAAAAATGAAGCGAATACACAATGTTTTTCTCTTTCAACGGACTCTTCGCCACCACATCGACATCCTGTGACCACGTCGGAGTACCTACCACAATAATATTCTTCTTATCATATTTCCGAATTTTTTTTATGACTTTTTTGGCATATGGCTTGATATCTTTCGCCCAGGTCACATTTCCGTTTGGCTCGTTACAGATTTCATACAAAATGTTATTCTGTTTTCGATATTTTTTTGCGTAACGAGTAAAAAAGCTAAGTGCCTTTTTCTGGTTTGTCTTTGGATTTCCATCACTTAAAATATGCCAGTCAATCACGACATACATTCCCAGTTCCGTCGCATACCGAATTCCCTCATCTACCTTCTTGTACAATGACTTTGAAAAATCAGCCCCCTTATCACTGTACAAGGCAAGACGAATCGTATTCACTCCCATTTTACGAAAGCTCTGAAAACAGCCCTTATTCACATATTCCGGAAACCACGCAATTCCGTGTGTACTTACGCCTTTTAACTGAACTTTTTTCCCGGTTTTATCCACAATATTTGTACCGGACACTTTTAATTGTCCCCATTTCTGAACCGGTGTTGCCGCTTTTGTGTTAACACTCATAAACAGGAATACAAAACACCCAATACAAAACAGTCCCCATAATCTTCTTTTTTTCATCTTATCTCCTCCTTATAAACCACCCTATTCCATTGTCAATTCGTCTACAATTTTATAACAGGTTCCATCAATCTCTACCCAAACCGGAATCTTTGACGGATTATAAATATATTTTCCGTCTGCTGAGTATACAAGCTTTTCATAAGCATTCACATACTCATAGATTTCGCCATTCGTAGCATACCAGACATCTTCTTTGCCGGATACCTTCTGCATAAATTCGTCCATACGCTCCCAGTTCTTATTTCTCTCAAATTCAAATGTATGTCCCCACACATAGAATAAAAGAGGTCTCTCTACATTCTGTTTCGATACAAATTCCTCTGTCAACTGAAATAAATTCTCGTTATCATGATGACAAGTCGGATTCCACGCCAGCCAGTTTTCCGGCAAATCAAAGTTCTCCGTACTCTCAACCGTACGGCAGTATGTGATTCCGCATTGTTTCAAAATATCAAGCAGCGTCTCATCATACCAGCCATATGGATATGCCATACCTCTTACAAGCCTTCCATACAAACGCTCCAGTGTCTTACGGCACAAAATCGTGTCTTCTGCCATTTCAAGCGGGGTTAATGAGGTCATATATTTATGCTCATTACCATGGTTTGCCACTTCTACAAGTGGATGTTCATACATTTCTTTGGCTTTCTTTTCCGTAACCAAACGATACGTTTCCCCCTCCGGATAGGTCGTTCCCTCTTTTGAAAACCATCCCGGAATCAAATTAAACGTTGCCTTCATCTGATACTTTTCAAGCAGCTCAATCAAATCTGCATCTTCTTCCATGCAGTCATCATAACTAAGTGTCACTGCTTTTTTCTTTCCCTCCGGGAAACGCATAAATCTCTTATTCATCAACAACCTCTCCTCTCATACGGCGTGCTGCCGCTAAAAAAACTCCTTGATTCATGTAAATAAACAACCATTTGGAATAGCCGTAATTTTTGCATATTTCTATATCATTTTCATCCACGACGCAATTTCGTTCGGAATCAATTAAGATTTCCTTTCCCGCCGGCATCTTCTCACTATAAAAAATATAGTCACAAAATCGAAATACAATCTCTGCCTTTGTCTGCCCTTCTTCCATCAAATCCGGACAAACAGAAGCAATAAAATTGCGCAGATAATAAGCATCTTCCTCGTGATCGTTTTCTTCTATTGCAAAACTTTTCCTGCCCTGCAGAGTCTGTATGAGCTTATTATCATTAGCATCATTTTTTAATATTTTATAGGAATCTGCCTTTCCACGCACACCAGCCAGTGCATCATAAAACGCATAGGAAATTGTCTGTCGGACATTATGTTCTTCACGAAACATACTCTCATACATCGCATCAAACACTGCCCCAAGCACTTTAACACTCATTACCTCCATCTGCGCCTCTGGCGTAAACCGCATAAAGAAATTGGTCCGGTTTCTCCACATATAATAATTGATAAAGGTATTTTCCTTCTTTGTATTCGCCCCCATTTGATGTAGAGCTTTTGCCTCTGCCAAAGTAACAACTCGGTATCCTGCCAATTTTATACGATATCCCCATTCCATATCATCCCAGTATATGAAATTATCTTCTGGCATAATCCCGACATCTTTTTGTTTCACCGCATTTGCCCGCACCATAACGGCACAGGTCGCAACTGTGTCACATTCAATCACATCCGGCAGACTGCCATCTTCAAGCATGTCCGCTCCAATCGTCTTTGCGGTGCAGTTCTCAAAATCAATAAGAAGTCCACTCTGCTGAATATAATCCGGCATCTGTGTATGGTAAACCCGGCATCCTGCCATACCAGTATCTGTATGCTCTTCCATATAATGATATAAAACAGAAAGTGCATTTTCATCTACTGCTGCATCATCATCCAAACACATAAAATAAGAATACCCTTTATCCCTGACAATACGCAATCCGGTGTTAAATCCCCCCGAACCACCAAGGTTTTCTTTATTCTCAATCACAGTAATCTGATTTCCATATGCCTTTTTTAATGCCTCTGCACTTCCATCAGACGATGCATTATCCACAACATAAATATCAAAGTTCTTCTCTTTGCTTTCCAAAACGCTCTGTACACATTGCAGTACAAAGTCCTTCTTGTTGTAGTTACAAATTACAACACCTATTGAATTCATCATTTCACCCCCAGTCCTATTTATTTTACCATAAGTGACTACGAATGAAAACTACTCTTTTTCAAAAAGTAAAACGCCTCCATATAACGGAGAAAACGCTGTAATAAAAGGTAATTATCGGAATTTTTCTGAAACTGGTTATTATTCAGCTGATTCATGTAATCCCCCCAGATAAACCTTAATTTTTGATGCCTGTTCATATTTTTCATCATAGGCATCAACATTTCTGCCGCGCTTTGCGGTAATTGCCTCCTCTGTGATTTTCAAATAATTTTTTCCCAAATAATAAATATTATTTTTTAAAATACCGGTCTCTCCCTCTGCTTCTTTTGGCCGCAGAGAAACCAGCTTTTGATTTATATTCTGCTCACTGATATAGTAAGCTTGTAATTCATTTGAATTTTTCGTGCGCAGATAAGAAAGAAGCTGTTCTTGTATCTTGACTAAGTCTTCTTCCATTTCATTCAACTGCACATTCGTGGCATAAACCTGTTCAATCTGTCCCAATACCTGATTGATGTTTACAAACATAATGATATTGATAACAAGTGTCATAATGGATGTAAAAATCAATAGTACAATCATTTTTGTACTAATCGAATTAAACCGTTTCATTCTAATTGCTCCTTATTATTTTTCCGGATATGGACTGGTACTCATTCACGATTCCTTTGTCATTGTATTCCACAATGGTATCGACCGCTTTTTCACCCAGTGTTTTCGGACTCACAGTAACAGAAGCTTCCAAAATCTTTTTTTGTATTGCCATTATGATTTCTTTTTTTCTTCATCACCTAAACACCCTCAAATAAAAAGAAAACAATAAACCACAAACTGTAATTTATTGTTTTCTTTTTTTATCAAACGATTTCTCGCTTAAAAATTAGTTTTTCTCAGCCAATTCTGCTTTCAGCATTTCTGTCAACTGAGGAACAATCTTATTCAAATCGCCTACCAGACCATAGTCAGCTACATCAAAGATTGGAGCTGTCTCGTCTTTGTTAATAGCAACGATAATGTCAGATTCTTCCATACCTGCTACGTGCTGAATAGCACCGGAAATACCGATTGCAAAGTATACATTAGGACGAACGGTTTTACCGGTCTGTCCTACCTGACGCTCAACCGGAAGCCAGCCATTCTCAACAACGGCACGAGAACAACTTACTGTTCCGCCAAGTACATCTGCCAAATCCTGAAGAAGTTTGAAGTTCTCTTCGCTTCCAACACCACGACCGCCGGATACCAAAATCTTAGCATCTGCGATATCTACTGTGTCAGCTACAGACTTCACAACATCAAGAATCTCAACATATTTGTTGTCCGGAGTAAATCCCGGATTGTACTCGATAACTTCAGCTTTTGCACCTTTAATTGGGTCAATCTTCTGCATAACACCGGCACGAACGGTAGCCATCTGTGGACGGTTGTATGGACATGCAATCGTAGCGATTGTATTACCACCAAATGCAGGACGTGTCATAAGAAGCTGATTTGGAATGGTCTCCTTTGTCATGTTATCGGTGAAATCACCAATCTCAAGTACTGTACAGTCAGCAGTCAGACCAGTTGCTACACGTGCGGATACACGAGGACCTAAGTCACGGCCAATTGCTGTTGCACCAACCAGCATAATTTCAGGTTTGTACTCATTGATTACAGAAGCAAGTGCATGAGCATATGGCTCTGTACGATATACTTCAAGTTCTTTGTCATCCACTACGATTACTTTGTCTGCACCATACTCAGCCAAAGAATCCGCAAGACCCTTGACACCGTAACCAAGCAAAACAGCGGTAACTTCTGCGTTCAAATCTTTTGCCAGATCTTTTGCTTTGCCAAGCAGTTCGTAAGCGATTCCACTTACTTCTCCGTCAACCTGCTGTGCAAAGACATATACACCTTTATATTCTTCTAAACTCATTTTTTTCACCACTTTTCCTTTATAATAATTAGATTACATGTTTCTCTTTAAACTTATCTACAATATACTGAGCAGCTTCTGCCGGGTCAAGGGTAACGACTTCGCCGGCACCCTTACGAACCTTATCGGAAGCTTTTGCAATTTTTGTCGGAGAACCTTTCAGACCGAGGTTAGAATCATCTACATCTTTAAGGTCTGCACGTCCCCAAACGGTAATCTCTTTGTCAAATGCGTCCATGATTCCGCCCGGAGTCATATAACGTGGCTCATTCAACTCAGAAAGAGCAGTGATCAAGCAAGGCATTTTAGCCTTTACTACATGGTAACGGTCCTCATACTGACGCTCAACGATTACGCTGTCACCTTCCACTTTGATATTCTGTGCATAAGAGATAACCGGAATATCCAAGTGCTCGGAAATCTGTGGACCAACCTGTGCAGTATCACCATCGATAGCCTGACGGCCTGTGATAATCAAATCGTAATCAATGTTACGAAGTGCACCGGCAATTGTTGTAGAAGTAGCCCAAGTATCAGCACCACCGAGTACACGGTCTGTTACAAGGATACCATTGTCAGCGCCCATTGCCATTGCCTCACGAAGAACTTCTTCTGCTTTTGGAAGTCCCATGGTAAGAACAGTAACTTCTGCACCTGTTTCTTCTTTAATTCTCAGTGCTGCTTCCAAACCGGCTTTATCATCCGGGTTCATGATGGTAAGCATCGCACCTCTATTCAATGTACCGTCCGGGTTAAATACAACGCCGCCCTTAGTATCCGGTACCTGTTTAATACATACTACTATTTTCACGAGAGCACCTCCTATTTCAATAAGCTGCCAGAGATAACCATACGCTGAACTTCTGAAGTTCCTTCGTAGATTTCTGTGATTTTTGCATCACGCATCATACGCTCAACGTCATATTCTCTGATGTAGCCATAACCACCGTGTAACTGAACTGCTTTTGTTGTTACTTCCATAGCAACTTCTGCTGCGTACAATTTTGCCATAGCAGCTTCTACGCTGTAAACTTTCTGCGTAGCTTTTGCCATTGCTGCACGATATACAAGCATCTTAGCAGCTTCCACTTTTGTTGCCATATCAGCAAGCTGGAACTGTGTATTCTGGAACTGTGCAATCGAACGACCGAACTGTTTTCTTTCTTTTACATAATCGATTGTCGCCTGCAAAGCACCTTCTGCCAGACCAAGTGCCTGAGCAGCGATACCAATACGTCCACCATCCAGTGTATGCATAGCAATTCCGAAACCTTTGCCCTGTGCACCAAGAAGATTTTCTTTTGGAATACGGCAGTCCTCGAAGATTAACTCGTATGTGGAAGAACCACGGATACCCATCTTCTTCTCCTTTGTACCAAAAGTAAATCCAGGAGTATCTTTCTCAACGATGAAAGCAGAAATTTCTTTTACTTTTCTACCACGTTTTTCAATGATACCGGTTACAGCAATGATGATGTAAATATCTGCTTCTTTACCATTTGTGATGAAGCATTTAGAACCATTGAGTACCCATTCGTCGCCATCTAAAACAGCTTTTGTCTGCTGTCCCTGAGCATCGGTACCTGCACCCGGCTCAGTCAAACCGAAAGCGCCTAATTTCTCACCACTTGCAAGTGGTACAAGATATTTCTTTTTCTGCTCTTCTGTACCGTACATCATAATTGGGTCAGCACCAAGAGAAGAATGAGCGGATACAATAACGCTTGTTGTACCACAAACTTTAGCCAACTCCTCAACGCACATTGTGTACATCAATGGGTCACAGCCTTGTCCGCCGTACTCTTTAGGAATCGCAATTCCCATGAAACCAAGTTTCATCATTTTGTCAACAGTCTCACGAGGGAATACTTCTGTTTCATCGGTTTCCTGCGCAAGTGGCTTTACTTCGTTCTCAGCAAAATCTTTGAACAACTGTCTCGCCATCTCATGCTGTTTGTCTAATTTAAAATCCATGATAACATGAACTCCTTTCTATAATATTATTTGGAATAATCAAAGAATCCAACACCAGTTTTACGTCCGAGTTTACCGGCACGTACCATTTTACGAAGCAATGGATGTGGACGATATTTCGGGTCACCAGTCTCTGCCTGAAGAACTTCCATAATAGCAAGGCAGATATCAAGACCAACCAAATCACCAAGTGCAAGAGGACCCATTGGGTGGTTTGCACCAAGCTGCATAGCAGCATCGATACCCTCAGCAGAAGCAACACCATCAGCAAGGATGCCAACTGCTTCGTTAATCATAGGAATCAAGATACGGTTTACAACAAATCCGGCAGCTTCTTTTACCTCAACCGGTGTTTTACCAATTTCTTTTGCAATAGCAACTACTTTATCGTTTACTTCGTCTGTTGTGTTCTCGCCACGGATAACTTCAACAAGCTTCATAACAGGAGCCGGGTTGAAGAAGTGCATTCCGATAACCGGATGAGAAATACCTGCACCGATTTCTGTAATTGACAAAGAAGAAGTATTCGTAGCAAAAATGCAGTCTTCTTTCTTTACGATATCCTGCAATTCTTTGAATGTCTGTTTTTTAACATCCATAACTTCCAAAGCTGCCTCAACAATCAAATCACAATCGGTACAAATATC
Organism: uncultured Eubacterium sp.; assembly: GCA_934322085.1. Classification (GTDB taxonomy): domain Bacteria; phylum Bacillota; class Clostridia; order Lachnospirales; family Lachnospiraceae; genus Eubacterium_F. The sequence continues at coordinate 45,443 of CAKRGF010000003.1, read as the reverse complement.
TTTTACACCAGTTGTAATTTTTGCTAAGATAGCGTCAACTTCTTCCTGTGTTTTCTTTCCTTTTGTAACCAGTCTCTGAAGACCTTTTGCAATCTTGTTTTTACCATTTGCAGCAAATTCTTCATTGATGTCACACAAACATACTTCATAACCTTCTGTCTGCGCAAATGCCTGCGCAATACCGGAACCCATTGTTCCAGCTCCAATAATACCAACTTTCATTGTATTTACCTCCATTGTATTTGATTTAAATCCCAGACGGGATGTCGTCACGAATTAACAGTTTTTGAATGGTACCACTTTTAATTTTTTCTCTTTATCTTTCTCTAAGAAGTTACCCATTCCGGCTTTCTGGTCTTCTGTCTCGAAGCAGTCACCGAACAATTTCTCTTCGATTACAATTGCCTCATCCATATTTACCTGAAGACCTTCGTTAATTGCCTTTTTGCAGTTGCGGACAGCAATCGGTGCATTCTTAGCAATACCGGATGCCATCTTCTTTGCTGCATCCATCAGTTCTTCCTGTGGATATACAGCATTTACAAGACCAATGCGGTAAGCTTCGTCTGCTTTAATATTTCTTGCTGTATAAATCATCTGTTTTGCCATACCAGGGCTTACTAAACGAGCAAGTCTCTGTGTACCGCCAAATCCAGGAGTAATACCAAGACCTACTTCCGGCTGGCCAAATACGGCATTGTCAGAACAGATACGGATATCACAGCTCATGGAAATCTCGCATCCTCCGCCAAGAGCAAATCCGTTTACTGCAGCAATTACAGGAATTGGGAATGTCTCTAACTTACGGAATACATCATTTCCTTTTTTACCAAAGGCTTCGCCTTCTGCTTTTGTCAATGTGCTCATCTCTCCGATGTCTGCACCGGCAACAAAAGATTTCTCTCCGGCACCTGTCAAAATCAGGCAGCGGATTTCGTTTTTGTCAACTGCATCCAGAGTCTGATTCAGTTCTTCCAAAACAGCACTGTTTAATGCATTCAATGCTTTTGGGCGGTTGATGGTAATAATACCAACTGCACCTTCTACTTCATATGTTACAAATTCCATTGAAAGTATCCTCCATTTAAAATTTCTTTTTTACATCACAGGAACGAACCGATATAATACCGGCTCGTCCCAAAAGTAAAATTAGTCTCTCTCAACAATTGTGGAACATCCCATTCCACCACCGATACAAAGTGTTGCAAGACCTTTCTTTGCATCGCGTTTCTGCATCTCATGAAGCAGTGTAACAAGGATACGGCATCCACTTGCTCCAACCGGATGTCCAAGTGCAATTGCACCACCGTTTACATTCAATTTACTAAGGTCAAATCCAAGGTCACGGCCTACTGCTACAGACTGCGCTGCAAATGCCTCGTTTGCCTCAATCAAATCAAAGTCATCAATGCTCATGCCTGTCTTAGCAAGAACCTTCTTCGTAGAAGCAACCGGTCCAACACCCATGATTTTTGGATCCACACCGCCAAGAGCACCGGCTACGAATGTTGCCATTGGTGTTACACCAAGCTCTTTTGCTTTTTCTTCGCTCATTACTACGATAGCAGCTGCACCATCATTAATACCGGAAGCGTTACCAGCTGTTACCACGCCGCCTTCTTTACCGGAGCAGCATCTAAGACCACTAAGGCTCTCAGCTGTTGTACCAGGACGTGGTCCCTCATCGGTATCAAATACGATTGTTTTCTTTTTGGATTTGATTTCAACAGGAACAATCTCATCTTTGAATTTACCTGCAGCGATAGCAGCTTCACATTTCTGCTGGCTGTTTGCAGAGAACTCATCCAACTCTTCACGAGTAATTCCGTACTGCTCTGCTACGTTCTCAGCAGTAATCATCATGTGATACTGATTGAAAGCATCCCACAATGCATCGTTTACCATGGTATCTACGAGTTTACCATTGTTCATACGGTAACCAAAACGAGCATTCATAGCTGCGTAAGGAGCCATGGACATGTTCTCCATACCACCGGCAACAACGATATCAGCATCTCCTGCCTGAATCATCTGAGCTGCCATATTTACACAGTTCAAACCGGAACCACAAACAACGTTTACGGTAACTGCTGTTGTCTCGATTGGAAGACCAGCTCCGATGGATGCCTGACGAGCTACGTTCTGACCAAGACCTGCCTGGATTACACATCCCATGTAAACATGGTCAACGGCATCCTTTGGCACGCCTGCTCTCTTAAGAGCCTCCTCGATAACGATAGAACCTAATTTTGGTGCCGGAGTTGTGCTTAATGCACCACCCATTTTACCAATTGCCGTACGGCAAGCACCTGCTAATACAACTTTCTTAGACATGAATATATCCTCCTTATAAAATTTTTACTAATACTACTTAATTTATCATCACTGCTTTGGCAGTTTCTGATCATACTTTTCTCTGAATGCCTTCTGAACAACTTCCGGCACCAGTTTCGATACATCCGAGCCATAAAATGCAACTTCCTTCGCAATGGTGGAACTTAGGAAAGCATACTCAAGACTCGTAGTAAAAAACATCGTATCAATCTCCGGCTCAATGCTGTGATTGGTCTGTGCAATCTGCATCTCGGATTCAAAATCCGTCACGGCACGGAGACCGCGGATAATCAGCTTTGCATCATTTTGTTTGGCAAAATCAATTGTCAATCCGGTAAATGTTAAAACCCTCACATTTGGAAATTCTTTCGTGGTCTGCTTTAACAGTTCTACACGCTCTTCCCTTGTAAACAAAGGCGTTTTTTCCTGATTCACAAGCACTCCGATAATCAATTCATCCACTACTTTGGATGCTCTCTTAATAACATCTAAGTGCCCATATGTAACGGGATCAAAACTACCCGGATATATTGCTTTTATCATATCTTTTTCCTATCTGTAAATCAAACTACAATTTACCACTTTTTATGATTCAATCCTTACTCATAATAACAAACGAAAACGATATTGTCAACAATTTAACAAACTTTTTCCATGAACATTTTGTGAACCGACTGGCTACTTGACCGCACCATGCGATAATGCTAAAATAAACGTATTGCAAATATAGTTACCAGAATGGAGGTTTTACCAGATATGAACGAATTATATAAGAGTAAACTTGTGACTGCCAAAGAGGCAGCCGAAGTGGTAAAGTCAGGAAACTGGGTGGATTACGGCTGGACCGTGACAACACCTGTTGATTTTGACAAAGAACTTGCCAAACGTCTGCCGGAGCTTCACGATGTGAACTTCCGTGGCGGTATCCTGATGTGGGAACCGGAGATTTTCAAAATTGAAGATCCGGCTGCACACATGACATGGAACTCCTGGCACATGAGCGGAATCGAAAGAAAAGCTGTTGCAAAAGGATTTTCTTTCTACTCTCCAATCCGCTATTCAGAGCTGCCACGTTATTACCGTGATTTGGAAAATCCTGTAGATATTGCTGTTATGCAGGTAGCACCAATGGATGAACACGGATACTTTAACTTTGGACCAAGTGCTTCCCATTTGGGAGCTGCCTGCGAGCGTGCGAAAACCATTATCGTTGAGGTAAACCAAAACATGCCACGCTGTCTTGGCGGATTTGAAAATGGAATTCATATTTCTAAAGTAGATATGATTATCGAAGGCTCAAACCCACCAATCGCAGAAATGGGCGGCGGTGCTGCCGCAACAGAAGTTGACCACGCAGTAGCAAGACAGATTGTTGCACAGATTCCAAACGGTGCCTGCCTTCAGTTGGGAATTGGCGGTATGCCAAACGCTGTCGGCTCACTGATCGCTGAATCCGATTTAAAAGATCTTGGTGTTCACACCGAAATGTATGTCGATGCTTTTGTTGACATTGCCAAAGCAGGAAAAATCAATGGTTCTAAGAAAAACTTAAACAAAGGTCGTCAGGTATACGCTTTTGCTGCCGGCACAAAGAAATTGTATGACTATTTGGATAACAATCCGGAATGTATGAGTGTTCCTGTAGATTATGCCAATGAAATTGATGTCATTTCCGCACATGATAATTTCATTTCGATTAACAATGCTGTTGACATTGATTTGTTTGGACAGGTTAATGCCGAATCCGCCGGCATAAAAAATATCAGTGGAGCAGGCGGCCAGCTTGATTTCGTATTAGGTGCTTATAAATCAAAAGGCGGAAAAAGCTTTATCTGCCTCTCTTCTACCTTTAAAAACAAACAGGGCGAAGTACAGTCCCGTATCCGCCCAACTTTAGCAAACGGTTCCATCGTTACCGATACTCGTGCAAATACGATGTATGTTGTAACCGAATACGGTATGGTAAACTTAAAAGGACTTTCCGGCTGGCAGAGAGCTGAAGCATTAATTGGCATCGCTCATCCGGATTTCCGTGATGATTTGATTAAAGAAGCTGAGAAGATGCATATATGGCGTAGAAGTAATCGATGATTAATCTTTTTGGGAGCCGGTAATTTTGAAAAGACTTTGCGTCTCGTGGGCGCTTTCGCTCGTTGAGTGCGTAACAGTAGGGGCACTGAAACTACCAGTGCCACCTACTGACGTACTCAAAACCCACGAGTCACAAAGTTTTTTTCTAAATTACCGGAAGCCAAATAAATTAGCATCGAATACATTCTTACAAACAGAATCACTTAGTTACTTGAGTCTACCGCATAATGGCAAATTTACTCTGTAAACAAACAAAAGCTGTTTTACACGAACTAAGCATAAAACAAACGAAAAAGAAGTTCCTTTGTGAAGACTATAACGCGAAGCGTTATCCCGTCTCTCACAAAGGAACTTCTTTTTCGTTGTTTTATTTAGTTAATTACTAACCGCTTTTTGTTATTTTACAAAGTAAACTTATCAGCAATCTTCTCAAGCTGCTCTACAGAATCCATGCAGGTATCTACAAGTTCTGCATTCTGTGCTGCCTCAGTTACGACACTTCCGGTCTTTTCTGCAATATCGGTTACACCAACGGTTGCTTCGTCAATCGTTGTGTTAATACCGGTAATTGCGTCAGCAATCACACCAATCGAATCGGTAAGTGAAAGAATGGCATGCTCTACATTTTCCATGCTTGTCTTTACAACATCTGCATCATTGTTATACTGGTCGCTGATAGCTCTGAACTGGTCATAATCTTTTAATACCACTTCGTCTAAGAACTTCGTTGTTCCCTCCATACTGTGAACCATTTCATCCACAGAAGAGTTTACTTCAAGTACAATCTCATTAATACTTGTTACCGAATCCGATGTTTCGTTTGCAAGTTTACTGATTTCCGAAGCAACGACAGCAAATCCTTTTCCTGCCTCACCGGCACGAGCTGCTTCAATTGACGCATTCAATGCCAAAAGGCTTGTCTGAGAAGAAATCTGCATAATGGACTCAGTCATCTCATTAATTTGTTTTACACAATCAGCAGCGCTTACTGCTTTTTCTACCTGTGTCTTAATCGTATCATACATAGAACCGGCGCGATCCATCGCTGAATTTGCAGACTCACCAAGTGCTGTTGCTCTTTCTGAAATCTCATCAGAAAGTCTCACACCATCTTTGGAAAGTTTTGCGATATCGGATGCACCCTGTCTCATGTCTCCGATGTTCTGTGTAATTGTTCCTGTCGTTGCAGAAGTTTCCTGCATGCCGGCTGCTAACTGCTCCGTCGTTGCAGAGTTATCCATACACTGCTCACGAATCTTTTCACTGACATCATTTACTTTACCGACTTCTTCGCAAATCTTCTGACTGGAATCCTTCAAATTCATAATACTCTGACGAAGACTTTCTCTCATACCCGCCACGGATTTACCCATCAAACCAACTTCGTCGCGGCGAAGTGCAATCTTCTTCACTTTATCATCATTTGTGAAATCCAGTCTTGCCGTCTCATCAATAACATCCGTAAGACTTACCAGCGGACGAACAATCAAAACAACTGCTAATAAACCAACTAAAACACTTAAGACAATTCCAATGACAGCAACTGAAATCCCACGTACCCACATGGAATTTGGAACTGACATCACATCACTCTTGTCTGCTGTGATAACTAAAATGCTTTTGTCATTAAGTACATGATATGCAGCATATTTTATTTCGCCCTTGAATTCATACGTTACAAAATCGTTTTTGACATTCTCCCCCTTTTTCATACGGCTTACTACATCTTCCACAACAGCATTTTCTACTGATTTACCAACCTTTGATTCCGTTGGATGAAAACGCATAATACCTTCTTTGTCAACCAAATACGCATACGAAGTATCTAATCCGGAAATTTTAACATTTCTTAAAATATTAGCATAACCATCATAAGATAAAACACGTTTTTCCATCAACTTATCATTTAAATCTGTTGAATACGCTTGTACCAAATTTGTCATCTCATTCTTTGTCAAAGTTTCAATCTGTTTGGTACTGCGTGGAACAATCATTAACATTGTAACAGCTGAAATTACTGCTCCTGCCAAAGCAATAATTAGTACCATTTTAAAACCGATTCTGCTAAAGAAACCTACCTTTTTTCTGCTTGCCTTTTCCATGCTCAATTCCTCCATATTATTTCTTAATCTGCTGCTCCATTACAGTTTTTGCACACGCGAGCGCTTCCGGAATCTTTTCCGGTAACTTTCCACCAGCCTGCGCCATATTCGGACGGCCACCACCGCCACCGCCTACAATGGATGCAACTTCTTTAATTAAATTGCCGGCATGAGCGCCCTTTTTCATCGCACCATCAGTTGCCATGGCAATTAAATTCACTTTTTCCCCAACCTGGCTTGCAAATACAATAAATGCCTCACCAAGCTTCTGTTTTGCCTCATCGCCCAAATCACGCATGCCGTTCATATCAACATCCGTAAGTTGTTTTGTCAGAATATGGATTCCATCCACTTTTTTGGCCTCGGACAACAAGTCTCCTGCGGCTTCTTTCGCAAGTTTTGCTTTTAGTTTGTCATTTTCTTTCTGAAGCTGTTTTACTTCATCCTGCAATGAAACAACTTTTGCACTCACTTCTAACGGCACTGCTTTCAAAAGTTTTGCTGCCTCTTGCAGTTCACTCTCCATCGTATTGTAATACTCAAAAAGAGCTTTTCCAGTCAGTGCTTCGATTCGACGTACACCTGCCGCAACACCGCTTTCTGAAATAATCTTGAAAGCAGAAATATTTCTGGTGTTACTTACATGAGTACCACCACAAAGTTCAGAACTAAATGTTCCCATCTGAACAACGCGAACAACCTCGCCGTATTTTTCACCAAATAGAGCCATTGCACCGGTCTTCTTCGCATCTTCTATCGACATTTCATTTGTCACAACATCAAGACCTGCCGCAATTTCACGGTTTACAATTTCCTCTACTTTTGCAATTTCTTCTTCTGTCATTGGAGAGAAATGCGTAAAGTCAAAACGAAGTTTATCCTTGTCCACTAACGAACCTTTCTGCTCTACATGACTACCGAGCACCTCACGCAATGCCTGCTGCATCAAATGGGTTGCACTGTGGTTGTTTGCTGTCAGATTTCTCTGCTCTTCATCCACCGTAAGTTTTACGATTTCTCCTTTTTTGATAACACCTTTTGTCACATGTCCAACATGTCCAACTTTTGTTCCCTGAAGTTTGATAACATCTTCGACAACAAATGTACCGTCTGCTCCTTCAATCACACCGGCATCCGCCACCTGACCACCCATTGTTGCATACATCGGGGTCTCTTCTACAAGAATCGTTCCCTCTTCGCCTTCCTTCAACTCATCAACAATGGCATCTTTGGTTGTTAAAACCGTAACTTTGGACTCATGTGTCAAACGGTCATAACCGACAAATTTGCTTTCAACGGAAGCATCGATGGACTGATAAATCGTAACATCTTTTCCCATGTAATTGGTTGTCTCTCTGGCATCACGTGCCGTCTGACGCTGGTTTTCCATCGCTTTCTTAAAGCCATCTTCATCGACAGAGAATCCTTTCTCCTCTAAGATCTCAATCGTCAAATCAATCGGGAAACCATAGGTATCATACAATTTAAATGTATTTTCACCGGAAAGAACTTTTTCGCCACTCTTTTGCAAATCTTCCATCATCGTATTCAAAATAGCAAGTCCCTGATCGATGGTCTTATTAAAGTTCTGTTCTTCCACGGTAATTAACTTAATAATATAATCTTTACGGTCTAACAATTCCGGGTATCCTGTGTGGGATTCTGCCATCACAGTCTCGCTTAATTTAGCAAGGAATTCACCCTGAATACCAAGCAGCCTTCCATGGCGTGCGGCACGGCGGAGAAGTCTTCGAAGCACATAGCCGCGCCCCTCATTGGATGGCGTAATACCATCGGAAACCATAAAGGTTACAGAACGAATATGGTCGGTAATAACACGAATGGAAACATCTGTCTTGTATTCCTCTCCATAAGATACACCGGCAAACTCACAAATCTTATCACGGATTGCTTTGATGGTATCGACATCAAAAATCGAGTCTACATCCTGCATTACCGTAGCTAAACGCTCTAACCCCATACCGGTATCAATGTTTTTATTTTCCAATTCTGTGTAGTGGCCTTCCCCGTCATTTTCAAACTGGGTAAATACATTATTCCAAATCTCGATATAGCGGTCACACTCACAGCCAACCGTACAACCGGGCTTTCCACAGCCGTATTTTTCTCCACGGTCGTAATAAATCTCAGAACAAGGACCACAAGGACCGGCACCATGCTCCCAGAAATTATCTTCTTTTCCAAAGCGGAAAATGCGGTCTTTTGCCACACCAACTTCCTTATTCCAAATATCAAATGCCTCATCATCTTCTAAATATACAGACGGATACAGACGGTCTTCCGGTATTTCCAAAACTTTCGTCAAAAATTCCCATGACCAGGCAATCGCCTCATGCTTGAAATAATCACCAAAAGAGAAGTTACCAAGCATTTCAAAAAAAGTACCATGTCTAGCCGTCTTTCCTACATTTTCAATATCTCCGGTTCGGATACACTTCTGACATGTTGTCACACGTGTTCTCGGAGGAATCTCCTGTCCGGTAAAATATGGTTTCAACGGTGCCATGCCGGCGTTAATTAACAACAAACTTTTGTCATTCTCCGGCACAAGGGAAAAACTTGGCAACGCCAAATGTCCTTTACTTTCAAAAAATTCCAAATATTTTTTTCTTAATTCATTCAATCCATATGGTTTCACGCCACTAGCCTCCTAAATGTGTGTTCAATAGTACAATTATAATTTTTTTATGACAAAATGTCAACCTTCTGACATTTGCCTGAGAGCAAGAATTTCGTCTCTTGCCATATCTGCAATTTTCGCAGCTGTCGGGGTTCCTTTTTCAACCTCGCAAGGGGAAAAGTACGATCCAATAAAAACAGATACTCTCCCCTTTGGAACAATCCATCTTCCAATACTTGAGAGTCGTTCTGGTTTCATATAAACCGGAACAATTGGCTGTTTTGCATCCAGCCCGATAAAACCGCCTTTTCGGAACTTATGCATCTGCTCATCATAATAGCTGCATTCTCCCTCTGGAAATAAGACCAGGTTTCCCTTGGCAAGTGCCTGGTGCATAGAAACAATATTGTTTTTAATCGTTTCCAGTTTTTTTGCACCCCGCTCAAGTGCCACACATCCAATCGAATCCAGATAACGGGATAAAACCGGATAATGCCAAAGTTCTTTCGCTGCCACAAAACTAATTGTGTCTTCAATCGCTGCCAGCAGAAAAACCACATCAAAAAAACAACGGTGGTTCGACACCAGCAAAAAGTTTTCCAATTTTGGAAGTGCCTCTTTTTGAACAATCTCCAATTGAATTTTGGCAGATTCCACAATCTTTTGACAAATTTCTTTGCATATCAGGAAATTGTGGGCCGGGTCATCGTTTAATTTCTTATAATTCCGTATCATTTCAAAAACAAGGCGAAAAAACACACGAATTAACCGCAAGCCATTTCCTATCATCTTCATACGTCACCTCAAAAACTCATTTTTTTACTGCCTGATCTGTCCATCTCCTAAAATAATATATTTGGTCGTTGTCAATGCCTTAAGCCCCATTGGTCCTCTCGCATGGAGTTTCTGGGTGCTGATTCCGATTTCCGCGCCGAAGCCAAACTCAAAACCATCGGTAAATCTTGTCGAGGCATTGACATAAACCGCCGCTGCGTCTACATCATTCAAAAATGTCATCGCATTGTGATAGTCAGATGTAACAATCGCTTCCGAATGTCCGGTATTATAGTGATTGATGTGCTCAATCGCTTCCTCCGGGGAATCTACCGTTTTGATGGAAATAATAGCATCTAAATATTCGGTTCCATAATCTTTTTCTGATGCTTTAATAATTCTACGATCACACTGCATCGAGTATTCATCTCCACGCATTTCCACACCATGTTCTGCCAACCGGTCAGCAATCTTTGGCAATACGTCCTTTGCAATTTTTTTATGTATAACCAGCGATTCACAGGCATTGCACACACCATACCGCTGCGTCTTTGCATTTTCAATAATATTTACTGCCATATCAATGTCTGCACTCTCATCGACATACACATGACAATTTCCGGTTCCGGTTTCAATGACCGGTACAGTACTTTTTTCCACAACCGTCTTAATAAGTCCTGCACCGCCTCTTGGAATCAGCACATCAATGTACTCATTCAGACGCATAAATTTCTCTGCTGTCTCATGGGAAGTGTCCGTCAAAAGCTGAATACTGTCTGCCGGCAAATCACACGCAGAAAGTGCCTCTGCAATTACATTTGTAATCGCAAGATTTGAATTTAAGGCATCACTTCCTCCCCGCAGAATCACAGCATTTCCTGTTTTAAAGCAAAGCCCGAACGCATCGGCTGTTACATTTGGTCTGGATTCATAAATAATACCAATCACACCAAGCGGCACCCTCTTTTGTCCAATCTGCATACCAAGCGGTGATGTCTTCATCTCCGACACCTCGCCAACCGGGTCTTCGAGTGCCACAATCTGGGTAAGCCCCTCTGCCATTGCCTCGATTCTCTCTTCTGTCAAAGAAAGTCTGTCCACTAACGATTCTTTCATCTGATTCTCTTTTGCCTTTTTCACATCTTTCTCATTTGCAGCAAGAATTTTATCCTGATGTAAAATAAGTGCTTTCGCTACCGCTTCAAGCCCCTCATTTTTTCTCTTTACACCAAGTCTATTTAACTCACGGGATGCCTTTTTTGCCCGCGCTCCAAGCTCTTTTAACATCTTCTCAGCTGATTCCATGGTTTACCTCCTGTCTGTCAAAATCCGGTTTACCCGGATATCACATGCTTCTGCTTCAATTTCTTTCACCCACTGCATTTCAAATGCCAGCATACAACAGTTTCCAATATATCCCCCCATCTGCGATAAAAAACGGTCATAATAACCGCCTCCATAGCCAATGCGGTTTCCCTTATCATCAAAAGCAGCCCCTGGCATCAACATCAGAACTTTCTCCGGTTTCAAAGACACAAGTTTTTCTGTAAAGGGCTCTTTTTCCTGCGGCTCCAAAATCCCCTGATAGCCCGGTACTAAATCCGCATCCGAATACACCCGGTAAAATGCCATCTCTTTTCTGTCCGCATACGTTTTGGGCAGATAAAGAGCTTTGCCGCTCTCACGGATTTTCCGATTAATTTCTGTCGTTTCCACTTCTGAACGAAACGATTGATATGACAAAACCACCTCTGCTTTTTGAAATTCTTCCAAAGTAAAAAGCCGTTTTGCAATCACTCTGCTTTTTTCCCTGCGCTCCTTCTCCGATAAAGAATTCCGCAGAGAAAGCATCTTTCTTCGTATTTCTTTTTTTGTCATCAATGTGTTTCCTTTTTTCTCAATTTATGAATGGTGCCATCGGGCTCCTGAATCGAGGTATGCTCTAATGTATTTCGCAGATTATTACGGACTGCGGCAATATACTCGGCACGAAGAGCGGACTGCTCTTCTTTTTCCTCTGGCGTAATTGTCCCTGCCTTCTGCTTTTTATACAATTCATTGATACGGTTAATCTTTTCCTGATTCATCCTGTCTCTCCTATTTCTATCGGTCTAAATAATTTTTCAAATGAAAATGTGTTGTCTTATGAGCCTTAAATAATGTACCGATTTCCTCACCGGCAAGAAGCTGATTGATGTGCTCCATGTCATCGCCATTGATAATTACCATATCCGCTCCGGCGTCATTTGCAATACCGGCCGCTCCGACTTTGGAACTCATACCGCCGGTTCCCATATCGGTTGACGGTCCTTTTGCCATTCCTAACATTTCATCCGTAATCCGCTCTACATAAGGAATCAATTTGGCGTCCTTATTTTTATTCGGGTCGTCGGTATACAGTCCGTCAATATCACTTAATAAAACAAGCAGATCCGCACCAATAATTGCTGCCACAATCGCAGACAAAAAATCATTATCACTAAAACTTAAGTCAATCTCATCGGTTGCCACGGTATCATTTTCATTTACAATCGGAATGACTCCTAGGTTTAATAATTCACGGAATGTATTCTGTGCATTGTGTCTGCTGATATCATTGGCAATCGTAATTTTAGTCATCAAAATCTGTGCGGTATTTTGATTGTATTCCGAAAAAAGTTTTTGATACACCGTCATCAGACGGCACTGTCCAACCGCCGCGCAAGCCTGTTTCACAGAACGTTCCGTTGGTCTTTCCATATTGCCAAGTGCCTTTCTTCCTACTAAAATTGCACCGGAAGAAACGACAACAATTTCTTTGCCCTGATTATGTAAATCGGTAAGAATCCGTACAAATTTCTCCATCTTGACAAGGTCAAGCGCTCCTGTCTCTTTATGCGTCAATGTGGAAGAACCCACTTTGAATACAATTCTTTTTTTATCCTTTAAATTCTCACGCATGATTTGATTCCTCTTTCTTTTTTTCCTGTATTTTCATTGCAATCCGTAATCCATCCATTGCCGCCGACATAATTCCTCCGGCATATCCGGCGCCCTCCCCACAGGGATAAAGTCCTGCCAGAGAAACACTTTCAAAATCCTCATCTCTCTCAATGCGAACCGGTGATGAGGTGCGTGATTCCAAACCAAGCAACAGCGTATCGGGATGGTCAAATTCATGAATTCTCTCCGCAAACTGCCCCATTCCGTCAATTATACCATTGATTATAAAATTTGGCAACGCTAAGCAGATATTTGAAAACTGCCATTTTCCCTCTACACACGGCGTAACCTTTCCAAGTGCTTTCGTCGGCTGATTGTTACAAAAATCTTCATAGCGCTGTACTGGAATTTTTCCACCGGCAAGCCCATAAGCAAGCTTTTCATACTTTCTCTGTAATGCAACACCTGCCAGACAATCGTCTCCTTCAAAATCTTCTTCCGAAACGGAAACAACAATCGCACTGTTTGCAAATCCCGATGCTCTGTTGGCATTACTCATCCCATTCACGACAAGTCCGCCTTCTTCGGAGGATGCGTTTACCACATAACCGCCCGGACACATACAGAAGGAATAGACCCCTCTTCCATCTGTCGTTTTCCCCGTCAGTTTATACGGCGATGCCGGCAGTTTTTCATCATTAAATCCATACTGTGCACGGTCAATATCTTCCTGCCTGTGCTGCACACGAACGCCCATGGCAAATGGTTTCTGCGACATCGTAATATGTTCTTCCTTTAAGAGTTCAAACGTATCTCTGGCACTGTGTCCAATGGCAAGAATCACACGCTTACACAAAATAGTCTCTTCTTTTTCTCCATTCTTAACAAGCACGCCACGCACACGTCCATTTTCTTCTAAAATCCTTGTCATTTTCGTGTGAAACAAAAACTGGCAGCCCTTTTGTTCCATTGCAAGCCTCATATTTGTAATCACCGTCTGCAAAACATCCGTACCGATATGCGGCTTTGCGTCATATAAAATCTCTTCCGGCGCACCAAAATTCACAAAACTCTGTAAAACAAACTGTTTTCTTCCGGTTTTATCCTTTACTCCGGTATTTAATTTCCCATCTGAAAATGTACCGGCACCTCCCTCGCCAAATGCCACATTGGAATCCGGTTTTAAGACACCTTCCTGCCAGAATTTTTGAATATCGGCATGACGCTCTTCCATCTTCGCTCCCCGCTCAATGACAATCGGGGAATAACCGCACAAACTCAGGTAGTAGGCACTAAAAAGTCCTGCCGGACCTGCCCCCACGACAACAACACGCTCCGGATTTTTAATTTCTTCTATCTGCCGCCACAAGGATGGTTCTTTTTGGGCAATGGTTAAATTTTTATTCTTTCGATTTCTTTTTAGAACTTCCGATTCCCTGCGGCACGAAAATCTCACAGTATATAATACAAAAAGATTCGGCTTTTTTCTGGCATCCAGACTGCGTTTTACAATTGTAAACTTTGTAAAATCCTCCACAGAAATTCCAAGCAGTTTAGATACCTTTTTTTGCAGTTTAGAAAAAGAATCCTCCTGCCACGACAATTTACACTGAGATAATTGAAGCATTATTTTTCATTCTCCTTCCTCGACTGCAAAATATGTTTTGCTGCCATCATTGCGGTACTCCATGCAAAATGCAGATTATAGCCGCCGCAGATTCCATCCACATCCAAAAGTTCACCCAAAAGATACAAATGTTTTTCCTTTTTTGATTCCATGGAATCCTGCACCACTTCTTCTACCGGCACACCTCCTGCGGTCACCTGCGCACGCTCCATGCCAAATGTATCACGAATTACGAACCGGAAAGCTTTTACAAATTCCACTGGATTTTTTGCCCGTTTGCAAAGCGGCACCCATTTTTGTGGCAGTAAACCTTCCACACCATGTTTCTTAATCCAGTTCTTTACTTCTTCCTTAGAAAGGGAAGGGACAAAATCAATCACACCTTCCACCAACCTGTTTTCATCCAGTGCTTTTGCTGCCATACGGCACACTTGAAAAACCGGGATGCCGGATACACCGTTTTTCACAATCTGAATTTCTCCGGTTTCAAAAGCCTCCGTCTTCCCATCAATCATCAACGAAAATGTTCCCTGAACCCTCGTTCCCGCCGTCTTATTCCATACCTCACCATCGCACACAAGACCAGTTAATCCGGGGTATAACCTGGTAACTGTATGGTGGAAACTTTCTGCCAGCGAATAACCGCTTTCACTTCCTCCACTCTCTTTTCCCGCTTTTCCGCCAGTTGCCAGGACAACATAGGTACTGTTAAAAACTCCTTTTGATGTATGGACAAAGAACTCTTTTTTCTTTGTAATCTGCTCTACTTCACAGTCTTCATAAATTATCACTCCATACTGTGTGCAGGCATGATACAGCCCATTCACAACAGTCGCAGCCTGATTCGTATGCGGATAAACATAGCCATCTTTTTCACGGTGCAAAATACCATATTTTTCAAACTCTTTAATCACACATTTTGCAGACACCTCTGTTAAAAGATGAGAAATAAATTCCGAATTTCCATAATAACAATTCTCATTCATATGTAAATTGGTAAAATTGCATCTGCCATTTCCGGTTGCCGATAGTTTTTTACCAATTCGATGATTCTTTTCCAAAACTGTCACCTGCAAACCTTCTTTGGCAAGCATGACAGCACATAATAAGCCAGAAGCTCCCCCTCCTACAACAATCACATCACACTGTGTCTTCATGACATCCTCCGTCTCTTCCTTTTATCTTCTCTATTATACCTTAACTGGAAAAGTTTTCAAGAACGGAATACAGCTCTTTTTCTGTCCGCACGGCGTATCCACCCTGCAGTATCTTTTTATCCTGCTTGGATAAATTTTCTTCTTTCAGACCGGTTTTCTCAAACGGTTCTTCCTCGTCCTTCCGGTAAATCACAACCTCTCCATCCTTCAGTCGTAAAATATATCCCTGCTCACTTGATTTGTTATATACCTTCCGAATAACAATTTTATCTTCAGAAAATGACTCCAGTGTAATTTTTACAAGACCTTCTTTTTCTTCCTCCCATGACTTATCTTTAATTTCTACAGTCAGCTGCTTTTCCAGTTCTTCCCTTGTAAGACCAGCATACTCCGGCGGCATATCTCTTTCTTCTTTTACCAGTTCCTCCGATTCTTCTTCCCACTTTTCAATCACTAATTTTGTCTCGCTTGTAACCCGCTGCTCCTGTTTGGTGCTTGTCTGGGCTGCGTTTTGCTGCGCCAGTTTTTTCTGTTCCTGTTTTTTTGCATACTCAAAACTTCCGTAACACAATAACGATAATACGAAAAATGCCGCAAAAAAACTGCATATCACTATATATTTTCGATTCATGCTGTCACCATCCATTCTTTCCAATCACTCGTTACTCTTACGGACAGTATCGTCAAAAATATCTGCCTTTATACAAAAAAAGCACAAAACAACTGCGCGAACGCCTTTGCTTTGTGCTTTTAACATTTATTATTTTATAAAATTAATTCATAACTCGTCCGATTTTTGCCGGATGACGATAATAAGCATTACTAATCTTAATACCATCACGAGGGTTGCTGGCATGAATTACCATACCGCCGCCAATATACATCGCAACATGGTTAATACGGCTACCGTTGCTGTAGAAGAACAAATCGCCCGGTTTTGGTGACGAAACTTTTCTTGTGCAGCCAGCCTGTGCTGCTGCGTTATGTGGCAGGGAATGTCCATACTTCGCATACAGACTCATCGTAAATCCGGAGCAGTCTGTTCCGTTTGTGAGACTTGCGCCTCCCCAGACATAACGGTTACCTAAGAACTGTTTGGCATATTCCACAATGGATGCCTGGCTTGATGATACACCGCTTGACGAAGATGCCTTCACTGTACTTACTCTAGTTGCACGTTTCAGCGTATACTGCTCTTTTACATAATCTTTCGCAACAAATGCATAATCATCATCCACATAAATACAGATAAAGTCTTTCAACTGTTCCTGCATTGCCTCATAGCCGCCAGCTCTCTGAATCGCATCTTTAGATATTTTTTGTTTTTTCACAATCTTTTTCACATAATCGAGAGTAAGCTCGCCCTCTTTCATGGTGAACTCCTCGCCTTCCGATACAACAGAATAAATCGGAGCAGATGTCGATGGAAGGGCACGTACACGGAGTGAATCTGTCTGGATTTCTACACACTCACGGCCTACTTTCGTCGCCAGTTTTTCTGCTTTCGCATCCGTTGTCAGATAGGATGCCTTTACATAACCTTTTACCTTGCCGGAAACAATTTTAGCCCATCCTTTTTTGATGTGGTATACATGACATCCGGCATTCTTTGTCATCTTTCCTACTACTTTTCCACTTTCCGATGGTTTCTTTCTAACATTCAAATAGGTATCCACTTTATTGGCAACACCAAGTCTTGAATAATTTAAATTCAATTCTACGTGTGTATCCTTGTCCGTTTCCTTAGCGGTGTCTGTCGTCTGTGCCGGTGTTGCGGTCGGTACAGCTGTCGCATTTGGCTCCGATGCTACTAATACTTCAGATGCCTTTGCATCTACAGTACCATTTGCCACATTGCTGCAATACTGCTCTAACAATACGGTAGCACCCTCTACCTGCTCTTCTGAACCTACCATGGCAGCCTGCACGGAACATACACTGCCTACAATCAAACCACTCACTAATGCAAGTGCAAAAAGTTTCTTCCCATATTTTTTCATCTTATTACCTTCTTCTTTACAAATTGTAATTGTTACAAAATTGTTACATTTGTTAAGAATTATAGCAACATCTCTGTAATCTGTCAACCTTTCTTTCGTATTATTTCCTCCTGCACCTCTTCTAATTCCATACGAATCATAGAAAATAAATCAATCAGACGCGGATTAAACACGCCGCAGTCACCCTCAATAATCATCTCAAACGCCTCTTCCGGTTTGTACGCCGGCTTATAAATTCTCTCGCTGATAAGCGCATCATAGGCATCAGCCAACCCTACAATCTGAGCCGCAATCGGAATTTCGTCTTCCTTTAATCCCAGCGGATAGCCATCGCCATCATAGCGCTCATGGTGATACATGCAAACTTCTGCACAGCGTTCATACAATGCATACTCTTCGCTGTCTTTTCCGGCAAGTTTCATCAGCCGTTCAAAAATCTGTCTGCCCTTTCTGGTGTGATTTTTCATAATTTCCAATTCATTAAAATCAAGGCGTCCTGCCTTGTGTAAAATCCGGTCCGGAACGACAATTTTCCCGACATCATGCAACATTGCCGCAAAGCAGATTGTATCCACATCCTCTTCCGATATTTTATAATCTGGACAGAACCGAATCACTTTTTCAAGCAAAATCCTCGTAAAACGCTGCACTTTTTCACAATGATACTCTGCATAAAAATCTCTGTTTTCGATAACAGAAATCACATAACTAAACAACATATCTTTTCCCTGTATCATATCTTCACCCCCTAATGAGCCAATGTATCAATGCGGTTATCATGTTTTACAAATTCCACATTGTTGTATATTTCCTTAATTGCAAATGGATCCTCATTCAAAAACAGTAACGCACCCGGATAAGCCCGCCCGGACACCTGAATCCTTGCCTCTTTTTGCTTTGTCATCTGTTCCATCTGGGCATTCCGTTCTGAAAAAAGCTCCTTACGGCTGCTCTTTAACGTATATACTGCTCGTGTCAGCCGCTGTATCATCATCGAAACTTTTTCATCATGCACCGGATTCGCCATTAATTTATTCAATCCATTTTCACACGTCTGCAATTCCGCCTGTGTCTGCTCAATCTTTTTTTGTAGTTCCTGATAAGCCGTCATATCTTCTTTGTCAATTCCTACACTGACAACGGTTGCAATTTCTGCTATATTTCCAATTCCATTACAGGAAACACCTAATTTTGCGCAGATTTTGCCACCAATAATCACGCCTTTCCTTCCTTCCACCAGAAGTTTTCCTTTCGCTTTTAACTGGCAGTTCAGCAAATACGTTGCCTGCACATCTTTTCCTGCCGTCAAAACTGCTGACTCAAAAAACTGGCCAACAATACTTTTTCCTGCGGTAATCTTTCCAAGTTCCTTTCCCTGACAGCCCTTTCGGATAATTATATCGCCGCCGGCTTCAATCTGGCTTGCTTCACAGTGTCCGTCAATCACAATATTTCCAGCCGCCTGCACAGAAAATCCGGACGTCACATTTCCCATGATATTTACATCACCATTAAAACGAATGTTTCCGGTTGCGGCATCGACATTACCGGGAACCGTATATAAATTTCGTATTTCTAACTTATTTTCACCCTCGTGCCACTCAATAATTCCATCAATATCCGCATAATATTTCTTTTTATCTTCGGACACACGCACGCCAATCACACGAAGTGCCGGAAGCTCTTTCCCACGTTTTGGACTAATCATCTGTCCTGTTACATCATAACCAAAAGTCCCCACCGCCGCTGGAAAATATTCCGCAACCAATGTATCTTTTTTAATAAATTCAAATAATTCCATATTTTTGTAATCCACAGTTCCATCCGCAAGCACTTTCGGTTTTGGATTCACTTCTTTTTTAAAATAATAGGAAAAATGTGCATCCTCACCATCAACCGGCTCTTTTCCTTTGGCTACAACAACTTCTTTATCAAACTGTTTTTCTCTTAGCATCGCAATAATTGACTCTCGCAAAATTCCCTGCTTGACATCCTTGTGTTTGAGAAGTTTTAAAACATCTCCCACATCCATTTTCGAAAGTTCTTCTTTCAATACTTCACTTGCAAGCGAAAAATTAATACTTGCCTGCATCTTATCTTCTGATACAAACACACAGGATTCCAGCAAATAATCATCTGTCTGTTTCTCTGGTACTTCCTCCTCTTGTTCTACTACTTCTGCTTTTGTTTCACTTAGGAATTTACCCACTTCATCATCTAATAGAAGTTCACTCTGGTGTATTTTTTCAATTTTTTCAAGCATCTGCTCCGGCTCAAAATACTCTTTGGCAAATTCGGTAACATCAACTTCTTCTAGTAGTCCTTTGCGAAGAACTTCCATCTGTTTTTGTGAAAAACACGGTTTTGCGTAGACTTTTACATCAAGCCCTTGCTCTAAACCGTATCGGATTTCCCGCATCTGAAACCAATTCAACCCTGGGTCTGCATACACTGCCACATTTAGATTTTTCTGCAAACCAAGAATAATTTCATGAAGCTGAACCCCATGAAAACTTTTTCGTATGTATGGAAGCAGATTCACCCCTGCCTCAAACGCATCATTAATTTCTTTTAACTGTTCCTCATCATAACCATCTTTCAAATATGGGGTAATGTCATGGTTCATCCGGATACCTCGTCCAATTTCAAACAAAAGTTTTCCGGCATATCCCTGTTTGGCAAACGATGCTAAAGAAATTCCCTCTTCCATGCCTTTACGGACCGCACGCATCGTTGTATATTTGTAAGATGGGTCCGCATAACAGGAAACATCCAGTTTACTCTCTAATCCTTTGCGGATTTCCCGCATCTGATACCAGTCATAACGGGTATCACAGTAACTATCTACCACAATGCCCCGCTCTAATCCCTTTCGGATTTCTTTCATCTGTGGTGCCAGATAATGTACATTAAGATATTTTTTTACATCTAATTTTTCCTCCACACCTTTTACAATTTCCTGACACTGCAACCAGCTAAATCCCTGCTCGATATATTTCTTTATATCAATACCAGCCTCTAAGGACGTACGGATAAGTTCCATCTCAAGCCAGTTTTTTGCCGGGTCCATAAACAGCTCAACATCAACTTTACTCTCCAACCCCTTGCGAATCTGCTCTAATTGCAGTGCATTAAAAGAAAGGCGGCGATATCTTTCAATATCACCGCCTGCTTTTTGGCACAACAATAACTCCTTCTCATAATTCTTCTTCTGAATTTCCGCATCAATCTGTCGTTTCATGTACACCCCTTCTTCCCATGTAATTCTTCAATCGAACCACAAATCATCCTCTTTTATAAGAATACCATGATTTTATGTTCTTTGTCAATTTATCATATGATAATGCAGACTAATCCTCCGTTTGAATCGTTTACCACTTTTTGTATGGTATCCTGCAACTTCACCTGACTTTCTTCTGTCAGGCGGTTTACCTTGGAATGAATTCCTTCATCCACTAACTGGCGGATTGTTTTTCCAAATATATTCGTGTCAAAAATACCATCCGGATTTTCCTTTGCATTCTGGCTGATGTAATCAATCAAATCCTTTGCCTGTTCCTCACTGCCGACAATCGGGGCAATTTCTGTCTCAATATTTGCCTGAATGATGTGCATAGACGGGCAGCTTGCTTTGATTTTTACACCATATTTATTGCCATGACGAATCAATTCCGGATCAGCAATCTGGATTTCTTTCTCTTCCGGCGGCACAATTCCGTATCCTTTTCCCCTTACCTGATTGCAGGCAGCTGCAAGAGATTCATAATTGTTTCTCATGCCCGAAAGTTCTTTCAAAAGCGAAATCAAATCGTATTCACCCTCTATATTGGTTCCCACCATTTCACTCAAAATTTCATAATAATAACTGTCTTCAAAATCCACCGAAAGATTGACAACACCATTTTCTAATTGCTTATCGCGGATGTACACATCTTTGATATAAGGTGCCTGCATCTGAATGGAATCGTCCTGAATATCCTTCATAGTATGCACCCTTTGTATAACTTCCCTGCACTTTTCAATCAAATCCTGTTTCAGCCAGTTATCCGGCTGCAAAAATTCTACCCACTTAGGAAGCAGGAAATTGAGCCTTGTAATCGGGAAATCCGCTAGCAGCTGCTCCATGATACGAAACACATCCTCTCTGTCCATTGTCTTACAATTTACCGCCATTACGGTTTTTCCATACTGTGCTTCCAGCCGTTTTGTAAACTGCACAGTTTCCTGCGAATCCGGACGACTTGTGTTTACAAGAATTAAAAAGGGCTTTCCAGCTTTTTCGCACTCCATCACCGTTTTCTGCAGTGCCTCTTCAAAGTTTGCTGCAACAATATCGCCAAAAGAACCATCTGTTGTGATAATCAATCCCAGATTAGAATGTTCCCTGATTACTTTACTCGTGCCAATTTCTGCCGCCTTTGAAAAAGGAATTTCTTCTTCCGACCACGGTGTTTTTACCATGCGCTCTTTTTCTTCCTCAATGGCACCAACGGCTTCCGGAACCAAATATCCCACACAGTCAATCAGTCTTATTTTCCCGGTTTCCTGATTGGAAAAATGAATAACTGCCGCCTCTTTTGGAATAAATTTCGGTTCTGTTGTCATAATCGTTTTTCCGTCTGCCGACTGTGGCAGCTCATCAATTGTTCTGACCTTTTCGTTGTCATCCGACATTTCCGGAATCACAACAAGTTCCATAAAACGTTTGATAAAAGTCGATTTACCGGTGCGCACCGGTCCGACTATTCCCAGATAGATTTCGCCTCCTGTACGCCGGCTCATATCCTGGTAGACATTGTATTTGTCCATAAAAAAATCCCCCTTGCATTGCTGGAGACACACTCGTATCTGCCTTCTGCTAAACTATATGCAAGGGGAATCTTAGTTATTCTAAAGTTTTATTTTTTCACCAAAGTTTTTTGTACTAAATCATAAAAATATTCGTATTTCATCATGTAGACAATGTAGTCTTCCAAAGAAGCATTATCGCTTGTTGCCGATTTGAAATTCTTGCGATAATCGGCTTCTGAGATATTATTGCTCTTGCAGATTTCTGCAATTTTATCTTCATAATCCTGCTTTGTCACACGATAGCCTTCTGCCTGTGCTACTGCCTCAGCCAAAAGTCTTTCTTTGGCAATACTCTCATAGTAACTGTCCTCAGTCATGCCATACATGCCAAGAAGTGTGCTTACATCCGTTCCGGACTGTGTTGCCTGACTCTCCAAAGATTTTGACTGAATTGCCTTAATCTTTTTAATCAGTTCATCCGGCACTTTGCTAATCTTTGCTTCGCTCGTAATCTGACTTATTGCCGTGGAAAGCATCTGCTGTTCATTCTGGCTCTCTAATTCTTTCTTCGCTGCTTCTTTAAAAGCTTTCACCGTTTTCGTATTATATGTCGAATCCAGTTTGGCAACCAAAGCATCCGTAGCTTCTTTGTAAATATAATTCACTTTCAGTGTGAATACAGCCTCTTTTCCTGCCAGTGATGTCTCACGGTAATCTTTCGGGAAAGTTACTTTGGCATCTTTTGTTTCTCCGACTTTCATACCGATTAAAGCGTCTTCAAACCCTTCAATCATTTTACCGGAACCAACACGTAAAAACTGTGACTCAGCAGTTCCGCCATCAAAGGCTTTGCCATTCACTTTTCCCTCATAATCAAAGTTAATCAGCTGATTCTTCTTCACTACCGTATCCGAACTTTTCACTTCTTTTTCATCGCCGGCGGCAATCATAGAATCCAGTGCGGACTGAACATCACTATCGGAAACACTCTTCTCAACCTCAATGTTTTTGTATTTGCCAAGAGTTACATAATCCGACGGGTCATACCCAAGAGATACATATTCCTCTTCACCAAACAACATCGCATGGAAACTTGGAATGCTATCCGTAGAGCATCCGGTCAGCATACAGGTCATAAGACCAAGTAAAATTGCTACGATATATTTCTTCTTCAATTTTCTTTCCTCCTTAGATAACGATAATCTTTTATCAGTATAGCACAAGATGGGAGGTATGAAAAGTGATTTTTTAGTGTCCTTATTGTGTCTTTTTATGCTCTCTCAACCGCTTGTTTCATAGACTGCACATATTCTTTCACATAAGGAACGCAGTCTTTACCGTATTTAGCTACAATTTTTACGATTGCACTGCCGACAATTGCTCCATCCGATATTTTAGCCATTGCTTCTGCCTGTTCCGGTGTTGAAATTCCAAAGCCAATCGCACATGGAATGGAACACTCTTCTTTCACTGTTTGAATCAAATCTCCAATTGCTGTTCCGATTTCCGTGCGGACACCGGTTACACCAAGTGAGGAAACACAGTACAAAAAGCCTTTTGCCTCTTTTGCAATCATCCGCACACGGTCTGCTGAAGTCGGTGCCACCATCGAGATAACAACCAGTCCTTCTGCTTCAAAACTGCCGCGGATTTCTTCTTTTTCTTCAAACGGCACATCCGGTACAATAACGCCGGCAGCACCGCATGCTTTCGCTCGTTTTGCAAATTTCTCCACACCGTATACATAAATCGGGTTAATATAAGTCATAAAAACAATAGGCACATGGATTTTGTCTGTGATATCATCCACCATATCGAAAATTTTATCCGTTGTTACCCCGGCGGATAAAGCGCGGTCATCTGCTTCCTGAATGACCGGTCCCTCTGCTACCGGATCTGAAAACGGAATTCCGATTTCAATTAAGTCAGCACCAGCCTCCTGCATCGCCAAAATCAATTCACGGGTAACATCAAGAGATGGATCCCCTGCCGTAACAAACGGTATAAATGCTTTTTTATTTTTGAATGCGTCTTCTATCTTATTCATCGATTTCAATCCCCCTGTATCTGGCAATGGCTGCCACATCTTTGTCTCCTCGTCCGGAGATATTAACTACAATTATTTTATCCTTATCCATCTGCGGTGCTAATTTTCTTGCATAAGCCAAGGCATGAGAACTCTCAATCGCAGGAATAATTCCTTCAATCCGGGATAAATATTCAAATGCTTCCACTGCCTCATCATCGGTAATCGGTACATATTCTGCTCTTTTTGTATCATACAAATGAGCGTGTTCCGGTCCGATTCCCGGATAATCAAGTCCTGCAGAAATCGAATAAACCGGTGCAATCTGTCCGTATTCATCCTGACAGAAATAGGATTTCATGCCGTGGAAAACACCCATTGTTCCGGTTGCAATTGTCGCTGCTGTTTCCGCGGTATGGATACCGCGTCCCGCAGCCTCACATCCAATCAGGCGGACACTTTCATCCGGAATGAATTCATAAAATGCACCCATCGCATTACTTCCGCCGCCTACACAGGCAAGCACGGCATCCGGAAGGCGTCCCTCTTTTTCCATTAACTGCTGTTTAATCTCGCGTCCAATCACGCTCTGGAAATCACGCACCATCATTGGAAATGGATGCGGTCCCATAACGGACCCAATTACATAGTGGGTATCCTCAATGCGTTTGGTCCACTCTCTGAGTGTTTCGTTGACGGCATCTTTTAATGTCTGTGTGCCGCTTGTCACAGCATGTACTTTCGCCCCTAATAATTCCATGCGGTATACGTTCAAAGCCTGTCTGTCCGTATCCACTTTTCCCATGAAAACTTCACATTCCATTCCAAGAAGAGCTGCCACAGTCGCGGTTGCCACACCATGCTGGCCGGCACCGGTTTCCGCAATCAGACGGGTCTTTCCCATCTTTTTCGCTAACAAGGCCTGACCAAGTGCATTATTTAATTTATGGGAACCGGTATGGTTTAAGTCCTCACGCTTTAAATAAATTTTCGCACCGCCTAAATCCTCGGTCATATGTGCCGCATAGTAAAGTCTTGACGGTCTTCCTACATATTCATGAAGCAGCGTATCTAACTCCTTAATAAATTCCGGATCTTTCTTATAATGTTCGTATGCTTCTTCCAATTCAATGACTGCATTCATTAAGGTTTCCGGTATATACTGTCCACCGTGAATGCCAAATCTTCCTTTTGCCATAATCTCTATTCTCCTTTTAATTGCTGTAACATTTGTTCTTTATTTTCACTTCGCATAAAGGTCTCGCCAATCAATACCGCATTGACACATCCCTTTTCCAGCTCGACAATATTTTCTCTTGTCTTAATGCCACTTTCCGCCACAAAAAGGATTTCTTTTGGCACCTTTTCGCGAAGTCGGATTCCGTTATGAATATCCACCGTGAAATCTTTTAAGTTCCGGTTATTCACACCGATAATTCTCGCTCCTGCCCGGACTGCCATCTGAATTTCATCTTCATCATGTGCTTCCACCAATGCAGACAAGCCCAGTTCATCACAGTGCTTGTGGTAACGGGTCAGTGTCTCTTCATCTAACAGAGCACAAATAAGTAATACAGCACTGGCTCCTGCCGCCTTTGCCTCATCAATCATGTATTCATCCACGACAAAATCCTTACGAAGAAGCGGCGTTTTTACGTGCTCCGCAATTTCTGCCAGATAATCAATACTGCCTAAAAAGTAATCGGGCTCCGTCAAAACAGAAATTGCATCGGCACCTGCTTTTTCATAGTCTTTGGCAATTGCCAGATAATCAAAATCCCCGGCAATTACACCTTTGGACGGTGACGCCTTTTTCACTTCGCAGATAAAAGAAACGCCATCCTTTGCCAGTGCTTTTTCAAAACGAAACGGCTCTGTCGCTTTTGCTTTTTGTTTCGCTTTTTCTGCCATCACATCCGGAGAAATCCTCTTTTTTGATTCTGCTACACGTACTCTTGCTTTTTCTGCAATTTCATCCAGTATCATGTCGTCCTCCTTTATTGCTGTGTTGCTTTTACAAACTCTTCCATCTTCTCATACGCCTTGCCGCTGTTAATAAGCTCTTCTGCCTTTTTAATTCCCTCTTCCATCGTCAAATTTTCAGAGCCAAGATAAATACCGATACCGGCATTCATAAGAACAACGTCACGTTTCGCGCCTTTTAATGATCCGGAAAGAATATCCTTTGTAATCTGCGCATTTTCTTCCGGTGTGCCGCCAACCAACTCAGTCAATGGGTATGTGGAAAGTCCAAACTGCTCCGGTGTAATCTCAAATGAAGTCAGTTTTCCATCCTTAATCTCACAGCAGTGTGTAGGACCCGTTACCGTAATCTCATCAAGTCCATCGCTGCCGCACACCGACATTCCTCTTGTGACACCAAGATTTGCTAAAACTTCTGCCAGTTTTTCCACCAGTTCTTTATCATAGACACCAAGAAGCTGACGGGAAGCATTTGCCGGATTCGTAAGTGGTCCAAGAATATTAAAAATCGTTCTCTCTCCCATT
Organism: uncultured Eubacterium sp.; assembly: GCA_934322085.1. Classification (GTDB taxonomy): domain Bacteria; phylum Bacillota; class Clostridia; order Lachnospirales; family Lachnospiraceae; genus Eubacterium_F. The sequence goes on along the minus strand of CAKRGF010000003.1, from coordinate 18,470 downwards.
TCTTTACGAACCGGTCCGACATTTTTCATTGCCGAATGATATTTCTGTGCGAACAAAAATGCCATATCCGTCTCTTCGAGCACTTCTTCTGCCCGGTCTGTCTCAAGCATTAAATTCACTCCTAATTTTTCAAGAATATCTGCGGCACCGCTTTTACTGGAAACACTGCGGTTTCCGTGTTTTGCTACCGGAATTCCCGCTGCTGCAATAACAAAGGCTGATGTTGTGGAAATATTAAAGGTTCCGACTTCGTCACCACCGGTTCCAACAATTTCAAGTACTTCTTTCTTTGGCTGCAAATGAGTTCCAACAGCTCTCATTCCTTTGGCACATGCCGTTATTTCCGTAATGGTTTCACCTTTCATACGAAGTGCCGCCAAAAACGCTGCCATCTGAATCTGAGAAGCCTCTCCGGTCATAATTTCTTTCATTGTCTCAAGTGCTTCCTCATAAGTTAAATCCTCATTGTTAATTACTTTGTGTAATGCTTCTTTAATCATGACAGTCACTCCAATCTAATGTATTTTTAAAAAATTATTTACCAGTGTCATCCCCTGCGGGGTAAGAATTGATTCCGGATGGAACTGAAGTCCGTATACCGGATATTTTTTATGGCAGACTGCCATGACTTCATCATTTTCGTCTTTGGCAATCACCTGTAACTCATCCGGCATGGAAGCAAGATCAGCAATCAGTGAATGATATCTTGCCACCGGAATCTGTTTGTCCAATCCCATAAAAATAGGGTTTTCGTTATCAATCGTTACTACACTTTGTTTTCCATGCATTAACTGTTTGGCATGACAGATTTTAGCGCCAAACACTTCACAAATTGCCTGGTGCCCAAGACACACGCCAAGAATTGGAAATTCGCCTTTTAACTGCCCGATTACTTCCTCACAGATACCGGCATCTTTCGGATATCCGGGCCCCGGTGACAAAATAATGTGCGTTGGCTTCATCGCCCGAATTTCATCAATGGTACATTCATCGTTGCGGACCACTTTGATATCCGGCTCAACCGTTCCGAAAAACTGCACCAGATTATACGAAAAACTATCGTAATTATCAATTAGAAGTATCATGGTTTCAGCGCCTCCTTTGCATTTTCAATCGCAAGCATAACAGCCTTTGCTTTGTTGGCTGACTCCTCGTATTCCATTCGTGGTTTACTGTCTGCCACAATACCACCGCCTGCCTGAACATAAACTTTACCATTCTTTTTCACTGCCATACGAATGGCAATGCAAGTGTCTAAGTTTCCGCTGAAATCAATGTAGCCAAGTGCTCCACCGTAAATGCCGCGCGGTTCTTTTTCCAGTTCATCAATAATTTCACAGGCACGGATTTTCGGTGCCCCCGATAAAGTTCCCGCCGGCAGTACAGAAGCGATGGCATCTAGCGCATCCTTATCTTTTCGGATATTTCCTTCCACCTGTGAGCAGATGTGCATGATTTTGGAATACTTGTGAATCATTTTATATTTAGTCACTTCCACCGAACCAAACTCGGAGATTCTTCCCAAATCATTTCTTCCCAAATCCACTAACATGTTGTGCTCCGACAATTCTTTTTCATCGGATAACAAATCCGCCACAAGTGCCTCGTCTTCTTTCTCATCTTTGCCTCGCGGTCTTGAACCGGCAACCGGGAATGTAATTAAACGCCCGTTTTCTAAACGGACCAAAGTCTCTGGTGAGGTACTCATGATTTCTACATCTTCCAGATTCATATATACCATGTATGGTGACGGATTCGTTGTCCGCAGTACACGGTATGGATGAATCAGGCTTCCCTCATAATCACTGGAAAAGCGTCTTGACAATACTGCCTGAAAAATATCTCCATCGTAAATATATTCTTTTGTCTTTTCGACAATCTTTGTATATTCATCCTCTGTTACATTGCACTCAAATTTCACTTTGTCATAAATCGGCTCCTCCGGAATCTTCGTCTCATCGCGAATCAAGGCAATCATTCCTTTGATATCCGCTTTTGCTTTTGCATAGTTGGCGGCAATATCACCATCCGTCCGGACATTTACAATAAGGACAATTTTTTGTTTCAGATGGTCATAGGCAATCACCTTATCAAACATCATCAAATCGTAATCCTCAAATTCGCCCCGCTTAACCAAAAGTTTCTTTTCTGCCTGAGCAATCATCGCATAGGCAAAATATCCGACAAACCCACCGGCAAATGGTGGCATTCCTTCAATTTTAGGAGCTTTATGCTCTGCTAAGATATCTCTTAATACCTGGAAACAATCGTCTGTCTCAACCGTTTTTGTCTCCTGTCTTTGTTTTATCGTTACTGTATTTTCCTTGCAGGAAACCCGCATAACAGGGTCATATCCGAGGAACGAATAACGTCCCCATTTCTCTCCTCCCTCAACACTCTCTAACAGGTAATAATTCTTTTTCCCTGCCGCTATCTTTCTCAATAACTGAATCGGCGTAACCAAATCGGCAAAAATTTCTTCCTGAATCGGCACTAAATCATACCCTTTTGCCAGTTCTTTCACTTCTTCTAACGTTTTTGTTGTCATACTTACCTCCATTCTAAAGCATTTTTTGCTTTTGGGAATGGTGTGATTGAATCGGGAGTATAAGCAGTAATCTTAGGAAATAAAAAAGCTCTTATCCCTATCCTTCTTCGGATATAGGGACAAGAGCTGTAAATTCTCCTGCGGTACCACCCACATTGATTACAAAGTAATCCACTCAATCATGCACCATCATGCATTCCTGTAGATAACGGTTCAGGTCTCCGTCAGCGTCTACTCTCAGATTTGATTTCAAGCTGCCCTCCCGAGTCCATTCACTGTCTACTGGCTATTGCCTCGCACCTGCCGGCAACTCTCTGAAAACGACATAGACACTTACTACTCTCGGTCAACGGTTTTTCCATCTGCTACTAATATACTCTCATTTTTTTTTGGTGTCAACATTTTTTATAAATTTTTCACTTTAAACTCCCGTTCTGCCGCCCGACGCTGGTCTTTTTTAGCAATATCCTGACGTTTATCATATAATTTTTTACCTTTTGCCAAAGCAATCTCGACCTTTATCAGACTTCCCTTAAAATATACACTAAGCGGAACTAACGTATAACCTTTTTGATTCATCTTTCCAATCAGTTTACGAATCTCATATTTGTGAAGCAGAAGTTTCCTTACACGCAGCGGGTCTTTGTTAAAAATATTGCCTTTTTCATACGGATTGATATGCATACCATAAATCTGCACTTCATTATTTTTATCAATGCGGATAAAGGCCTCCTTAATACTGCAGTGTCCCTGTCTGACCGATTTCACTTCCGTGCCCACTAGTTCAATACCAGCTTCATACTTTTCCTCAATAAAGTAATCATGCCATGCTTTTTTATTATTTGCAATTAATTTACGTGTTTCTTTTCCCATGATTTTTCTCCTTTATTCACTATCCTTTGGCGGATTATCGGCAATCGAAAAATCAATTGTTCTGGTCAGCCGGTCCGCTCCAATCACACGAATTTTTACATTTTGCCCCATACTATATTCTTTTCCGGAATAATGCCCAATCACGCGGTATTTTTCTTCCTGATATTCATACTGGTCATCATCCATATCGGCAAGACGAATCATTCCTTCCACTGTGTTGTCAAGTTCCACATAAATACCCCACGACGTAACACCGCTGATGATTCCCTCATATATTTCTCCAATATGAGCCTGCATATATTCTACCTTTTTCATTTTGTCCACTTCACGCTCTGCCTCGTCAGCTAAACGTTCGCGGTCACTGCATCGCTTCGCAACTCCAGGCAAAATGGATTCATAATGGGCAATTCTTTTTTGCGAATGTCCATACCTGAGATTCTCTTTGATGATTCGGTGAATCTGCAAATCCGGATAACGGCGGATTGGTGAAGTAAAGTGGCAGTAATACTGAGTCGCCAGACCAAAATGTCCGGTGTTTACTGTCGTATACTGTGCCCGCTTCATTGCCCGCAAAGTCAGACGGCTCAAAAAAGCCTCTTCCTTTGTTCCTTCGATTTCCTCAATTAATTTCTGAATTTCCCGCGGATGAATTTCTCCCTGGCTCAGTTTGATATGGTGTCCAAAACCAGCCGTCATGCGCGCTAAATCCTGAATTTTTTCCGCATCTGGATATTCATGTGTACGATATACAAACGGAATATCCATCCAGAAATATTCTTCTGCCACTACCTGATTTGCCGCCAGCATAAATTCCTCAATTATTTTGGTTGCAATATTCCTATCATATGGCTCAATGGCAACCGGATGCCCTTTGTCATCCAATTTTATTTTACACTCTGGGAAATCAAAGTCAATGGAACCTTTTTTCTTTCTTTTTTTTCGAAGAATCAAAGCCAGTTCCTTCATTGCCTCAAACATCGGCACGAGTTTCTCATACCGCTCGCAGGTTTCTTTTTTATGATTGGTAACAATATCATTCACATCCGTATAACTCATCCGCTCATTGACACGAATCACTGTCTCCGCAATACGGTGCGATTTCACCTGTCCCTTTTTGTCAATTGTCATCATACAGCTTAACGCCAGACGATCGACACCAGCATTTAACGAGCAGATTCCGTTGCTAAGTGCAAACGGAAGCATTGGTATTACACGGTCCACTAAATAAACGCTTGTCCCGCGATTAAGAGCTTCTTTATCAAGCGGAGAATGTTCCGTGACATAATGGGATACATCCGCAATATGAACGCCAAGTTCATACTCGCCCTCTGACGTCTTACTTAATGTAATCGCATCGTCCAAATCTTTTGCATCTTCCCCATCGATGGTAACAGTATCCTGATTTCTTAAATCCACGCGTCCACCAATCTCCGACGGCTCCACGACAAGCGGAATTTTTGCCACCTGCGCCATCACCTCATCCGGAAATGAATCCGGCAGACCAAAGCCTTTCACAATCGACATGATATCGACGCCCGGGTCACTTGGCCGTCCTAATATCTGTGTCACATAACCTTCCGGACTTTTCTTGTCATCTCCGTAATCCGTAATTTCAACAACTACCTTATGTCCATTTTCCGCCTCTAAGGCTGCTCCCTTTGGAATATAAATATCCTGATTCCATTTTAAATTATCCGGCAGGACAAATGTGATTTTCCCTTTTCTCTGAAACGTTCCAACAACCGTATGAATGGCACGTTTCACAATCTGGATTACTTCACCTTCTGGTCGTCTTCCTGACATCCCGGCACTTTTTTTCAAAAGAACTTTTACTAAATCACCATGAAAGGCATGGTTGCAATATGGCTCCGGAATGAATATATCCTCTTTCTGACCTTCCACTCTTACAAAACCAAATCCCTTCTGGGTTGCCATAAATTCTCCGACAACAATATTTTCCTCCGGCAGTCCAACAAGTCCCCTTCTGTTTATCGCAATTTTCCCTTTCGCAATAAGACGGTCAAGGACCTCATGAAATTCTCCCCTCTGCTTCTTCGGAACATTCATAAGTGCCGCCATTCCTTTTATTTTCATTGGGCGGTAATGTTCATCTTCCACAAAAGATAGAATCATTTGTTCCCGCTCATGCATTCTTTCATCCTGCATTTTCTTTCTCCTCATATATCTAATCAAAGTCCAAAGACAAAACAAAACACCCCCTCAAACTGCTGTGAGGAAGTGTCTTACTTTGTCATCGTATGCCTGATTCACAAACAAATCTTTTCTTAGTCTAACCATGAAGTACAAAGAATAACCGATAATACAACGAATAATACGGCAAGTACTCTGGTAATTTTAACAAGCATTCCTTCCTGGGAACGACCTTTGTTTTTTGACCAATAACTATCTGCGGCACCACTCAAAGCGCCAAGACCTGATGTTTTTCCTTCCTGCATCAATACTACAATTACGAGCGCAATACAAATAATAATATATGCAACTGTCGCAATCATCTTTAATGTTGACATTTTCTAGTCCTCCTGTTTCTTATTGGTAAGGAATGTAGGAATCTTAATATCATCCATTCCTTGTTTGCCATTTGACATTGGATTTGCAAGTCCGCGGCTCACTACCGGCATTTCCTCTTTTACAGCAGAGTGCTCTGTGCCTCTTGTCTGAGAGACTCCGGAAACCGGGCTTTTCTTTGCCTGACTGTTAAATCCATCTAAAAAGCTCAAACCACTTCTCTGTGGAGTTGTTTGACGATTTTTCAAAAAGCTTGGCGTACTGGATGCGCCAAAACCGGAACTAAAGGATGAAGCAGACTTTGCCTCCTGATCAAGTCCGGTTGCAATTACTGTAATCATAACAGAATCCGAACTTGTCTCGTCATACATGGCACCAAAGATAATCGTCGCATCCTCTCCTGCCAGTTCCTGAACATAAGTAGCAGCCTCATTGGCCTCAATCAGACTAACCTCACCAGACACATTAATAATAACATGTGTTGCCCCGTCAATGGATGTCTCCAGAAGCGGACTGGTGATTGCCTGTTTCACAGCATCGATACACTTCTCATCGCCTTTACCTTCACCGATACCAATATGTGCAATTCCCTTATCTTTCATTACCGTTACAACATCGGCAAAGTCAAGATTAATCAGTGCCGGCGTGTTAATCAAATCCGTAATACCCTGAACACCCTGCTGTAATACCTCATCCGCTTTTTTCAAAGCCTCCGGCATCGTCGTTCTGCGGTCGCAGATTGCAAGCAGTTTATCATTCGGAATTACAATCAATGTATCCACGCACTCTTTGAGTTTCTCAATTCCACCGAGCGCATTTTTCATACGGATTTTACCTTCAAAATTAAATGGCTTTGTGACGATACCTACCGTCAGTTTACCCATATCTTTTGCAATTTTAGCAACAACAGGTGCAGCACCGGTTCCGGTTCCACCACCCATACCGCAGGTAACAAATACCATATCGGCATCTTTTACAATCTCAGCTAATTCATCGCGGCTCTCTTCCGCAGCCTTTTCTCCAATTTCAGGCTTTGCTCCGGCTCCAAGTCCCTTTGTCAGTTTTTCCCCAATCTGCATACAAATCGGTGCCTTACAGCGTTTTAAAACTTGCTTGTCCGTATTAATACATACAAATTCGACACCCTTGATGCCCTCATCTATCATTCGATTCACGGCATTATTTCCAGCTCCACCAACACCAATTACCAGTAGATTCGCTGTTTCATTCTCTGCCTCACTCGTCATAATCTCTAACACAACAGTTCCTCCTTCTATATTCAATAGAAATCATTATGCACAGCCACATATAATTATATAATACGTTTTTTTGTATGAATAATCAAGTACAAATTTACAAAATTAGCAACTTATTCATTTTTTGGCTGTTTCAAAATAACATCACCGCCAACTTTATAGTTTCGTAAATCAATTTCCCCTGTCTGTCCATTTTTCTCAACCTTGGCAAGAACACTTGAAAGCGCGGAAATTTCTTCATCATAATTCTCCTTTTTGCCGAGGGATACCTGAATTTCACCGGCATACAGATAAGCTTCATTCTTACTGTCAAATACGACCTTATCCCAGTTCACCTGATAATGCTTAAATAGGTTTGCCAAATTTAAAATCTGGCTCAAAAGAGAATCATCTTCCATCTGCACTTTTGAATATAACGTAAAGGTCGTCAGATTCTTCGTTTCAAACAGAGGAATCCCCTTTACGGCTTTGTCCGAACTTTGCAGTACAATTCCGTCTTTATCAAAATAAATATACTGGTTCGAATACGCGATTCCTGCCACGATGCTTTTCTCATACAGTTTAATGTGAATCTCATTCGTGGACGGATAACTCACTTCATATTCACGTACAAATGGCAAATCCGGAGTTAACGATAACTTCTGCATAAGCCAAAATGTCATAATGTTTTTTTCAAATATATTTGACTGGAATTTTTCTTCCATTTCACGGCTGCTGTAATAGGTGTTTCCCTCAACCGATACTTTTTTCACACGAAAGAAAAATGCGCAGAATAAAAGTACCACAACAACTGCTCCTATCACCCACATTCCTTTATGACTTTTCCTTTGTTCTTCCATAGAAGTCATCCTTTCTCACAAACATTTTTTTGCCTGAATTCCAATCTCACTGACACGGGAAACTAAATTTTCATAACCACGCTCAATCAGATTTTCCTGCTCAATCCGGGTTTTCCCATCTGCCATTGCCGCCGCAACTACAAGACCAGCACCACTTCGCAAATCCCATGCCACAACATTTGCCCCATGAAGCTTTGTCACGCCGGTAATTCTTGCACGGTTACTGACAAAATCAATATTCGCCCCCATCTTATGAAGCTGTCCAATCAGACGGAAACGATTTTCAAACACTTTTTCCTCTACCGTACTCACTCCGTTTACCTTTGCCAGAACTGGAAGGAGTAATGACTGATCGTCCGTTGGGAATGCAGGATATGGTCCAGTGGCAACGTAAGAAATAGCTTTCGCCGGTCTTTTTTTCTCTAACCGGACATAGCGCTTTTCTCTTGTCTCCTCACCGCCCAGACAATGCCAGATTTCTCTTTCTTTCTCGCCAAACAAATCTTCTGATCTTAGAGAGAGACAACCGCCGCATCCTGCCACCAGCATAGCAAACGTAAAAAACACAATCCGGTCACCGCACACAGTCCACGGAACACCACAGAGTTTCTTCTGTCCCACAATCCGGATCCGTCTGGTTCCCTCACCAAAAATCTTTGCTCCTGCCACTTTCAAAAAACGGCACAATTCCACAATTTCCGGCTCGCACGCTGCATTCTCGATGATCGTCTCTCCCTCTGCCAGAGATGCTGCTAAAATCACATTTTCCGTTGCCCCTACACTTGGAAACGGGAGAACAATATCCGCACCATGCAGTGGTTTTATACACCGGCATATCATTTTGTCTTCCTCTTCCACAATCTCTGCACCCATTTTTTGAAAGGCATGAATGTGGAAATCAATCGGCCGCTTTCCAATCGAGCAGCCTCCCGGATAAGAAATGGTAACCTCACCAAATTTCGCAAGGCATGCCCCCATAAATAAAACGGAAGCACGCAGTTCTTTTACAGCATCCTGACAAATCACCGCCTTGTCGAACGTATGTGAATCAATCATCACCTGATGTCCTTCAACCAAAACGCTGCCCCCTAATCCTTCCACTAAAGACAGCATCACTTCTACATCATGAATTTGCGGACAGTTTGTGAGTACTGTCTGCCCACCGCACAAAAGTGCAGCCGCAATCAACGGCAGGGCTGCATTTTTACTGCCCTGTACCACACTCTCTCCATGTACGCATTGTCCGCCCCATATTTCAATCGCCATAAAGTCACCACATCAATACGTTCTCAAACATATTGTATGCCTGCCCGTGCCTTACGTGCTTTTACATTTTGTAGAAATTCCAAGAACCAGCCCCATTTCTGCCATCAAAATCATGACCGATGTACCACCATAACTGATAAACGGAAGCGGAATTCCGGTTGACGGCATGGAATTTGTAACAACGGCAATATTAATGACAACCTGCGCCGCAATGTGAATCATAACACCAGTGCATATAAGACCGGAGAATAAATCCGGCGATGACATAGCAGAATACAAAATACGCCACATCATAATCACGAACATCATAATCACAATTCCGGCACCAATCATGCCAAGTTCCTCACATATAATAGAAAAAATCATATCGTTATGCGATTCCGGAATAAATCCGAGTTTCTGCATACTTTCACCAAGTCCGGTTCCAAATAACCCACCGGAAGCAATGGCGTATAATCCCTGTAAAATCTGGTATCCTTTTTCAGTCCCCTCTACATTCCGCCACACTTCAATACGGTCGGAACGGAATCCCGCGCCAAAGGATATGTAAATCGCCACCAGTGCGGCAGCGGCAAGAAATACACCAACATACCACCATTTTTTCTTTGCTGAAACAAAACACATCCCAAACCAGATAATAAAAATAACAATCGCGGTACTTAGGTTTTCCATGGCTACTAAAACTGCCAAAAATCCAATCGGAAGAAATACGCGGATAATTCCAATTGGTTTACTCATATCCTGCGGTCTCTTTTGAATCAAATAAGCCGTTATCAAAATAACAACAATCTTCGTTATCTCGGATGGCTGAATGGAAATTGGTCCGATAAACAGCCATCGTTTCGCACCATTTAATTCTGCCCCTACAAACAATACTGCCAATTGAAGGACAACGGCAACCAGATACAAAAAAGTCACAAACCGCATCCGCAGTAAAGGCAGTCGTTTCGTAAACAGCCGGTAATCAAATTTCGCAACAATTAACATCGCCACGACACCAACAATAACACCAACTGCCTGTTTTTTAAGAAAATAAGCAGAATCCCCATATTTTACCTGTGACGTATAAGAACTGGCACTGTAAATCATCAGCATACCAAATCCAACTAGACACAGCGTAATCAACAGCAGACTGTAATCAAATGAACTCTGTTCTGTTTTGCCGGCTCTTGCCCTTTTCTTATCCACAGCAGTCCCTCCTGACGCCCTTTATTATAAATTTCGAACATACTCTTTAAACAAAGTTCCTCTCTGCTCGTACGAATCAAACATATCCCAGCTTGCACACGCCGGCGATAACAGCACCGCATCACCTTCGGATGCAAGTTCTGCACCACGTGATACTGCTTCCTGCAAAGATCCAACAAACTCACAATCGGTAAATCCAAGTTTCTCAGCAGTCTTCGCAATTTTATCTTTGGTTTCACCCATAAGCAAAAGTTTTTTTACTCTGCCGTCAAAACTTTGAATCCACTCATCGAATTCGCCGCCTTTATCATAGCCGCCGCCAATCAGAACCGTCGGTTTACTCATCGACTGGATTCCCTTAATCGCAGCATCCGGATTCGTTCCTTTCGAATCGTTATAATAATCAACACCTCTTACCGTTTTGACAAATTCAACACGGTGTTCCACCGCCTGAAATTTCTTTACAACAGAAAGAATTGTATCCATCGGAACGCCTAATTTTCTTGTAATTAAAATAGCCGCCATAATATTTTCGCAATTGTGGTCACCCGGCAGATTGCACTCGGACATATTCATCAGAATCACACCTGTTTTGGCATCCACAATATCTTTGTTCTCATTCTGGTACAAACCATCTGCAATCCTTTGTTTACTGCTAAAGAATGTCACTTCACAAGGCATCTCTTTCGCACTGTCACGCAAAACTTCATCTTCATAATTCAGTACACACAAATCCTCTTTTGTCTGATTTTTGGTAATGGATAATTTTACCCGTATGTACTCTTCCATTGTTTTATGCCGGTTTAAGTGGTCCGGTGTAATATTCAAAACCGCACTCACAACCGGATGGAACGTATCAATCGTCTCCAGCTGGAAACTGCTGATTTCTGCCACCGTAACCGAATCTGCAGAACTTTTCTCCACTTCTTTCGTATATGGATTTCCAATATTTCCAACAACAAATACTTTTTCTTTGTAAGCTTTCATAATCTCACCAACAAGTGTTGTTGTAGTTGTTTTACCATTTGTTCCGGTAATTCCTGCCACAACTCCTTTTTCACAGAGAAAAGCAAGTTCAATCTCACCAATGATTGGAATGTTTAATTCACGCAGTTCATTTGCCAAATCAATATCTAACGGAACACCCGGACTAAACACCGCACAGGCAAAGCCGGCAAGTTTCTCTTTTGTCATTTCACCAAGAAAAACCGGGGCGTCATAACCGGACACATCCAAATCTTTTTTTCCGTCAAACAAACTAACTTCTGCGCCCATATTTTTCAGCAGTTCATAAGCTGCCATACCACTTTTTCCAAGTCCTGCAACTAATACTTTTTGATTCTCTAAATCCATTTTATTCATCCCTTCTCTGGTAAATTACAATGCCATAATACCAACCAGACATAACAATGCCGTAATAATACTAAATGCTGCCACAACCTGTGTCTCTGAATAGCCACACAACTCAAAATGATGATGAATTGGCGCCATTTTGAAAATTCTCTTTCCGTGGGTCAGTTTAAAATAACCAACCTGCAAAATAACAGAAAGGACTTCTACCAGATAAATCAAGCCAATAATCACAATAAATAACGGCATATGAAGCATCAGCGCAATGGAGGACACAAAACCGCCAAGGGCTAACGAACCAGTATCACCCATGAAAACTCTCGCAGGATATGTGTTAAACAGCAAAAATCCCAAAAGACTTCCTACCACGGCTCCGGTAATCGGTGTCATCGATGGATTCAGACTCAGCGCAGCAATCGTAAAAAATGTTGCCACAATTACAGTCACTCCGGATGCCAGACCATCTAAACCATCCGTAAAGTTTACACCATTTACTGTACCAAGTACGACAATAAATACAAAAATGATAAACAGCCATGTCGGCATAACAAATCCATCTCCGCTTACAAACGGAATTTTAATGGATGTATCCAAGCCGGCGATTTTGAAATAATAGTAAATAAATACGCCGGTCACAATAAACTGCAATGCCATCTTCTGCAAAGGAGTCAACCCAAGTGAGCGTTTTTTTACCACCTTGATGTAGTCATCTAAAAAACCAATCAGACCAAAACCAAGTGTCATAAATAAAACGGGAAGAATCTCCGTATATTTTCCAATATAAATTAAGGAGGTCAGTAAAATACTTGCTAAAATAACAAGACCGCCCATTGTCGGTGTTCCATTCTTTTTCAAATGGGACTGAGGTCCCTCTTCACGCTCGGTCTGTCCAAACTTTAATTTCCTCAGAAAAGGAATCAAAATCGGGCAAAATACCACGCTGATTAAAAAAGAAATTATAACCGGCATAAACACACTAAGACTTAGATTATTCATTCATATCCACCTCTTCTTATCTTATTAAGTACGTCAACGCACGTGTCTATTTTATACCATTACGAGCCTTACCGCAAGCACTTATTCAGTAAATCAGTTTTTGCATAAATAAGGGAGAATGTTTTCAAACAGTGTAGCAATTGCCGGTGCTGCAACGGTACCTCCGTAATACAGTCCCTGCGGCTCATCAATCCTCACAAGCGCAATTACTTTCGGATTTTCGACCGGAGCAAATCCAATGGTTGACGCAATATATTTTCCATTACCGCGTGGAAGTTTCTCACTTGTTCCGGTTTTTGCACCAACCGAAAAACCTTTCACAGAAGCCTTATGACCGGTTCCTTCTGAAACAACCTTGCCAAGTGCCATCCGAATCAAATCCGAAGTTTCCTTTGATACAACACGTTCTTTCTTTCCATATGAAAAATGTTTCATAAGACTGCCATCGGCACTAACTGCGCTGACACCGAAATGCGGTGTAATGGAATACCCTCCATTTATCATGGAACCTGCAAGGCTTACGAGTCTTATCGGCGAGAGTTGGAAGGACTGTCCAAAGGACATCGTTGCCAGTTCAACGGCTCCTACATTTTTCTCTTTATGTATAATGGTCGACGCCTCCCCCGGCACATCAATCCCCGTCCGATTCATCAATCCAAAATCTGACATCTTGCGGAAAAAGTCAGATACACCGACTCTTGCGCCCACTTCAATGAAAACCGGATTGCAGGAATTCATAATGCCATCTAAAAATGTCTCACTGCCGTGTCCTCCTTTTTTATGACAGCGTATCCGTCTGTCCTCCACTATTTTATAACCAGGGCAGTGAAAACGGTCCGTCATCTTCACAACACCTTTTTCGAGTGCTGCCGCCGTTGTCAATATCTTAAATGTGGAACCCGGTTCATAAGTATCCGACACACAAGGGTTCCGCCACATGGCATTTCTCTTTTCACTCTTTTCCTTTGCCGACATTTTATTCAAATCTCCGGAAATCCGGTATGGATCATTTAAGTTAAATTCCGGTGCCGATGCCATCGCGTAAATCTCACCATTCTGCGGATTCATCACAATAATATCCACACTTTTCGCCTGTTTCTTTTTCAGCAGATAATTGGCTAACTGGTCCGTGTATTCCATCACCGGCAAATCAAGACTGGTATTTAATGTCCAGCCTGCCACCGGCTCAATGCGGTCTTCGGCTCCATTTTCAATTTCCGTTCCATAAGCGGTCGTCATTGTCAAAATTGAGCCATCTAAACCTTTTAAATATTTTTCATAAGATACTTCCAAACCAATAATCCCTTGATTATCACCACCGGTAAAGCCAAGCACCTTCGACGCCAGTGAGTCATAGCGGTACTCTCTTTTGTAGTCCTCATCGACAGTAACACCCGCTAATTTGTAATTTCGTATCCGGTCCGAAGTTTCCTTATCCACATTCGATTTAATTTTTTCACGCAAAGAAACCTTCTCCACTTTTTTCCGGACCTCTTTCTCATCTAACATTAATTCCTTCGACAAAAGGGCTATCACCCGTTCCGGCTCCTTCATCTGACTGTGGATTACAGATATGGTCGATACCGACCGGTTCGCCGCTAACACATTGCCATGGCAGTCTTTGATTTCTCCTCGTTCTGCCTTAATCTTTCGCTCGCGCTCATGAAGTTCTTTTGCCTGTACCCCATAATAATCTGCTTTTCCTATCATAAGATAAAAAAGTCTGCCAAGCAGTGTTAAAAGTACAAGCACAAAGAGAAAAAATACCAACCCCATTGACTGACGTTGGTATGTTCGATGTCGGTTTTCCATAAACAAGCTCCCGATTTTCTCATTATTACAGTGTATTGTATGGAAAGCCTAGATATGCCCCATCATCGTTTCTAATCTTGTTTGGTATCCTTCTTTGTTTGGGACGAGGAAGCATACTGCCCCAAAAACGGAAGAACACGTTTCATAACCTTCGATGAAAATTCTGTTGCGTAGGTAGAATGTGCCTGATCTTTTACATGCGGCTCATCAATAATCACATAATAAGCCACTTCCGGATCTTCTGCCGGCTCACAGCCAATGAAGGAAACTAAGTATTTCTTTGCCGATACCGGTCGTTTTTCCGCTGTACCAGTTTTTCCACCAATAGAATACCCCTTCACCTGTGCCGGTGCCGCGGTTCCTGCTTCTACCGTTGATTTTAAGTAACTTCTTAATTTCGAACTGGTATCCTCACTCGTTGTTCGTTTCACAACAACCGGGTCAATCGTTTTTACCACATCACCGTTACTGTTCTGAATCTCTTTTACCAAATGCGGCTGATAATAATTCCCGCCATTAACCAAAGAAGAAAAAGCACTCAGCATCTGAACCATCGTAACCGTCTGTGTCTGTCCAAAACTACTTGTCGCTAATTCTACCGGATTCAATTCTTCTTTCGTGTGAATCAAACCGGAAGTCTCGCCCGGCAGATCCACACCGGTACGCTGTCCAAAACCATATAGTTTGTTATATTTACTGAATTTATTTCTTCCCAGTCCAAGTCCAATATCCATAAGTGCTGCATTACAGGATTCCATCAAAGCATGGCGCAAATCAAGCATGCCATGTCCATTTCGGTTGCTGCAGTGAATTTCTCTGTCAGCCACTTTCTTTACACCGTTACACTGAAATGTGGATTTTCCGGAGATAATATTTTCATCTAATGCCGCAGCAATTGTAAACGGCTTAAATGTTGAACCCGGCTCATAGGCAGAGCCAACGCAGAAATTCGACCACATAGACAGAAGATTTTCATTTTTCTCTTTGTCTGTCATCGCCGCAATCTTCTGTTCCGAATACATAGACGCCAGATTCTGCGGGTCATTCAAATCAAATGTGGAGTTGGATGCCATAGCAAGAATTTCTCCGTTTTTCGGATTCATAACCATCATCGCAATCGTCTTCGCACCGGTTCCGTTCTTTTGAAAATCCGCAATTTCATCCTCTATAATTTTCTGAACATTGGCATCAATCGTGAGAACGACCGAATTGCCGTCTTTTGCTTCTTTAATGGTCCGCTGTAAATTCATATTGGAATCGAAATAACCATACTCTCTTCCTGTCGTTCCATTTAACACAGAATTGTACTGTTCTTCCACACCGTAAGTTCCCTGATTATTCGAGTTCATAAAGCCGATAATACTTGCACCAACCGTTTTCAGCGGATAATTTCTTTTGTACACTTCCTCAAACCAAACGCCCTCTAAACGTTCTTTTTTTATCTGCTTTTTAAACTTGTCCACCTTTTTTGCAGGCAGTTCCTTTAAACTGTCAATGTGCTCATACATCGAGTTTGGCTTTTTCTGAATTACTTCTTCCACAACAGACGATGCCACGCCAAATGTTTTTGCAATTGCATCTACCGTTGCCTGTTTTTTCTTTTCATCTTTGCCAAGTGTCCGTGGCTCTAATACCAAATCATATTTGCGTACACTGACTGCCAATGTAGTATTGTTACGGTCTTTAACATCTCCGCGCTGGTAATTCAATACTGCATTCGTATATGACTGCTGCGAAAGTGCCTCTTTGCGGTAACGGTCTCCATCCTTGCTGTTGATGCGGTAAATCTTAAACAACAGCACCCCAAAGGTAAATAAACAAACGCAAAAGACGAGAAACACCGTAATACGCATTTTTCTGTTAAAATGTTTCGGCTTTCCTCTTCTTCTGCGTCTTCGATAGGAGTATCGTCCTTGATTATACTGTGTAGCCATATCTTACTCTCCATTCCGGTTGTGCTTTTCACAATTATTCTGCCGGAATATCCCCATGAGTGCGAACCTGCGTACTCTTCCGACTCTCATAAGTATCCATCTGGTTTTCACTTGCCGCCACCATGCCAAGCTGTTTCGTTGCTTTGTTATAAATAGCAGTCAAATCAACCGAGTCGTCCAATTCTTTCTCGGCAGTTGCATTTTTCTTTTCCATTTCAACCACTTCACTCTGCAATTTTACCACACTTTTATTCAAATAGGTAGACTGAAATTGCAAACGCAGATAAAAGATGCCGGCAGCCATTACAACAAAGAAAGTAAGTGCTGTCAATAACACAGCAACTTTATCAATTTTTGCCTTCCGTTTTGGTCTTGGTCTGGAGACGGGTCTTGTCTGTCTCCTTCTCTCATAATCATCCTCCCTGCGCGGCATAACCTCAATATTTGGTGCCGCACTCCCATATACGTATGGCGTTCTCTGTGTTGCCATGTAACTTCCTCCTAACATTCTATTTTTTCAAACACTCTTAATTTCGCACTTTTTGAGCGTGTATTTCGTTCTAATTCCTCTTCTGATGGAAGAATCGGTTTTCTTGTAACAACTTTTCCTTTTGGTTTCTTTCCACAGACACATACCGGGAAATCCGGCGGGCAGGTACATGGATTTTCCTGTTTCTTAAAGCTTGTCTTTACCATGCGGTCTTCCAATGAGTGAAAGGTGATGATGCTAAGTCTTCCTCCATCACAAAGCAAATCAACCATGTCGTCAAGCGCCTGTCTTAACACATCCAATTCGCGGTTGCATTCAATTCGGATTGCCTGAAAGGTTCTCTTTGCCGGATGGCTTTTTCCATTTCTTGCCTTCGCCGACATAGAACCGCGTATTAAATCGACTAATTCTAAGGTCGTCTCAATCGGTTTTTCTTTTCTTTGTCTGCAAATGTTTCTCGCAATATTTCTTGCAAACCGCTCCTCGCCATATTCTTTGATAATACGGAAAAGTTCGGATTCCGGGTATTCATTTACAATGTCTTTGGCAGTTACGCTCTGCTCTCTGTCCATCCGCATATCAAGCGGTGCATCTTCCCGATAGGAAAATCCCCTCTCGGCATTATCTAATTGATAAGAAGAAACACCTAGATCTAAAACGATGCCGTTTACTTTTGGTATCGCCAACTCCGAAAGCACTTCTTTCATATGTACATAGTTGCTTTTTACAAAGGTTATTTTTTCTTCAAAAGATGCCAGTCGCATGCGCGCCGCAGTAAGTGCCTCCGCATCCTGGTCGATGCAGATTAATCGTCCTTTATCACCTAATCGTTTTGCGATTTCATACGAATGACCGCCACCACCGGTTGTACCATCTACATAGATTCCATCCGGACAAATATTCAGACTGTCTATGGTTTCCTCTAACAGAACCGACACATGCTTAAATTCCATAACTGCCTCCTTGCCTGCACCGACTAAAAACTAAGGCCAAACTCTGACATATGTTCGGCAATGTCATCGATGTTGTCATAATCGTCATTTTCATCCCAGCGCTCTTTACTCCAAATTTCAATTTTAGAAAGGACGCCGACAAAAACGGTTTCTTTGGCAAGCCCGGCATATTCACGTAATTTTGCCGGTATCAAAGCACGTCCCTGCTTATCCAGTTCACATGGTGCCGCATTTGCTAAGAAATGTCGCTGAAGCATTCTGGCCTCTTTCGTACCGGGAAGTTCTTTTAATTTTTCGATGAAGCCCTCCCATTCGTTCATCGGATACGCAAACAGACAACCGTCCAATCCAAGCGTCACAACAAAAGACTCCCCTAAGTCCTCTCTTAATTTCGCCGGAATAATCACACGTCCTTTCGCGTCAAGGCCATGCTCATACG
>CAKRGF010000002.1 GCA_934322085.1 uncultured Eubacterium sp. | reverse complement strand
TGAACAGCTTAGCGATGATGGGCAGTTTGAAATGTTCAAGGAACAGCTGATTAAAGAAATCAATGAGCTTCATATTGAAGGGATGCCAAAGGTTGAAAGGCTGAATGCATTGGTTGGAGCCTATGTGAACTTGGCATATCCATTACCAAGTGGTGCAAGTGTTAAGTTCTTAAACGACCAGACAACATATTTGGGAAATCAGTTAGAATCCGAATTCGGTGATGACAGATGTTTTGGTATTTTAGCGAATATGGATTTTATAATGATTTGCACATATGAGGCAGAAGGAAAAAATCCGGAGTTGATTCTTTATAAGAAAAGATGATGGGATTTATAACTAACCATGTTGTGGAAAAAGAAATGGTTGACTGTATTTGCTAGTATAACAAATGCAGTCAACCATTTTACAGATAATCGTTGACTGCCAAGAGAGTTTTAACAAAATAGGTCATAAAAATAATGAAAATAAATGACTGTTTTTGCGATAATGTTAATTTCAGTCAACAAATAAATCGAAAAGGTTGACCTAAATAAGAAAACAACGAAAATAGGTCAAGTAAAAATGCAGATATGGGTGGCTGTAAATGGAGTTTTTTGGAATCAGGTCAACAGCATAACCGGATGAAAGGAAAGAATATGGCTAATTTAATTATAGTATGTGGACCGCAGGCAGTTGGAAAAATGACGGTAGCAGAGAGTTTGAGAGATAAACTGAAATACAACATGATGATGAATCATGACAGTATTGAAATATCAGATAAGATATTTGGATTCGCTACACCTGCACAGAAGGAATTTAATTTTTATATTAGAGAAAAAGCATTTCAACTGGCAGTTAAACATAATGTGGATATGATATTTACTTATGTTGCTGCGTTTGAATTACAGAAAGAAATTGATTATTTGAAAAATTTGGAAAACCAATTTGTAAAAAGCGGTGGAAAATTTTATTTTGTGGAGCTTAGTGCAGATTTAGAGACTTGTTTAGAGCGCAATCTGACACCGCACAGAATGGAAAGAAAGGCATCCAAACGTGATGTAAAATGGAGTAGAGAGAATTTACTTAGGGATGCACAAAGACATCAACTGAATACGAAAGATGGAGAAATCTTATTTGATAATCATATAAAAATTGATAACACAAATCTTTTGCCAGATGAAGTAGCAGATATGGTGATTGAGAGATATCACATTGCTGCAAATGAAAAAGACGAAAAGGAGTATCGTTACGGAATATGAAAATATACGAAGTTTCCGAAAGAATAACTAAATTGTTGACAAATCTTATAAAAGTTTGGGAGCAGTCGGTTCGTGCAACGCATCTTTTTCTTTCCCAAAGGGAGGAGGATAGGTATTTATAGTAGCTGACCGTGTTGCGGGAAAAAGAAAATGATGATGCTAATTTGTTGACTGGATTTGAAAAAGTTACAAATGCAGTCAACCATTTTCCGAGTAAGTGTTGACCGTAAAAAGAGTTTTAATAAAATAGGTCATAAAAATAATGAAAATAAATGACTGTAAATGAAGTTTTTTGAAATCAGGTCAACAGGAAGATTGTTATTGTATAAAAAGTTATATGTTTGATGATATTCTGAATTTTGAAATAAAATATCGATGGATAATAGATGTTTGACATAATTCTAGTTTGATGTTAATATAGTGATAGAAAAAGTGCTACCGATAGACGGTTAGCCTGATTATTTTTTTACAAAATGATCGCTAAGTTTCTCAGGACTGGGCGGTCATTTTTGTGTTTTATCATTGCTCTTAGAACCAACGGTATAACCAAGAGCAAAGCATGTAATACATCGGAAAACAAAAAAGTGCTAACGAACAATTGACACAAACTACTCAACAAAAATATCGACCTTCCCCCCTTTTTATGTTATAATAACTCATTATGACTTAGGAAGGGGGCTTTTGCATATGAACAAAGACAAGAAAAATGTTTGTATTGGGTTGTTGGCACATGTAGATGCGGGAAAAACAACGCTGTCAGAAGCCCTTTTATATCAGGCGGGAGTGTTGAAAAATCCGGGACGAGTGGACAAAGGTGACGCCTACTTAGATACATTTGAGATGGAAAAAGAGAGAGGTATTACGATTTTTTCCAAGCAGGCTGTTTTTTCGTGGGAGGATATGCAGGTGACGTTATTGGATACGCCGGGGCATATCGATTTTTCGGCGGAGATGGAGAGGACACTACAGGTTCTTGATTATGCCGTGTTAGTGATTAGCGGACCGGATGGGGTGCAGGGACATACACAGACACTGTGGAAACTTTTAGAAAAATATCAGATTCCGGTTTTCCTTTTTGTGAATAAGATGGACCAGCCGGGGACGGAAAAAGAATTTATTTTAGGAGAACTTCAGGCAAAACTAAATTCTTCGGTGACAGATTTTTCAGATTTACAAAGTGAAGAATTTTATGAGCAGGTTTCTCTTTGCGAAGAAGAAATGCTGAATCAGTATTTAGAAGAGGGGGAAGTGTCAGTTTCGCAGATAGCAGAAAAAATCAGCGAGAGAAAGATTTTTCCTTGTGTGTTTGGTTCGGCACTGCGGATGGAAGGCGTTAAGCATTTACTGGAGGTAATGCAGACATTTCTTTTGGAGCCATCTTACGATGAGGTGTTTGGGGCAAAAGTGTTTAAAATAATGCGCGATGATAAAGGAGCCAGACTTTCTTATGTCAAAGTGACCGGAGGGCAGTTAAAACCGCGTATGGAACTGTCTGACAAAAAGGGAGAGTGGACAGAAAAAATCAATCAAATCCGTGTGTATTCCGGAAGCCGTTTTGAGACTGTGGCACAAGCAGTTCCGGGTATGATTTGTGCGCTGACCGGACTTACAAAGACGTATCCCGGGGAGGGACTTGGAGCAGAATTTGACAGCGGTGCACCGGTATTGGAGCCGGTACTGACTTACCGCATTTTATTCCCGAATGGAGAAGAACCGGCAAAAATGCTTCCAAAACTTCGTGAGATTGAGGAAGAGGAACCGGCACTCCACATTGTCTGGAATGAGGAATTACAGGAAATTCACGCCCAGGTGATGGGAGAAGTTCAGATTGAAATCATTAAGCGGTGGATTTTGGAACGGTACGGTGTTTCTGTTACATTTGGAACCGGCAACATTGTTTACAAAGAGGCGATTTGCGAGCCAGTCGAGGGTGTCGGGCATTATGAGCCGTTGCGGCACTATGCGGAAGTTCATCTGTGGATGGAGCCGCTTGCCGTGGGGAGCGGTGTGCAGATTGCGACAGACTGCAGTGAAGATAAGCTGGATAAAAACTGGCAGCGGCTGATTCTGACGCATTTGGCAGAAAAAGAACATAAAGGTGTGCTTACGGGAGCCGGACTTACCGATGTAAAACTTACATTAATTGCCGGCAGAGCGCATAATAAACATACCGAGGGCGGCGATTTCCGTGAGGCGACTTATCGTGCCGTGCGTCAGGGACTGATGCAGACAAAATCTGTTTTGTTAGAGCCGTATTATGAATATCGTCTTATCGTGCCGGAAACATCAATTGGACGGGCAATGACAGATATTGAGCGCATGGCGGGAAGCTTTACCCTGCAGCAGAATTTACCGCAGACAAATGGCGAGGGGGCACAACCGATGGCAGTTCTTACCGGAGAAGCTCCTGTCAGTACCATGCGGGATTATACGCAGGAAGTCACCGCCTACACAAAAGGACATGGACAGCTGTTCTGCTCGCTTTTAGGATATCGTCCGTGCCACAATGCAGATGAAGTAATTGCCGCAAAACAGTACGATGCCGACCATGATGTGAAAAATCCAAGTGGTTCGGTATTCTGTGCGCATGGTGCCGGATTTTTTGTTCCATGGAATCAGGTGTTTGATTATATGCATATTGATACATCAAAACGGGCAAACAAAGATTTTTCTGAAATGGAAAATGACGTGACAGGAAAAAGAGAACCGAAAAAGCAGGAAGAAGAATGGCTGGATGTGTCGGAGATTGACTCCATTTTGGAAAGAAACTCTTTTGCAAACCGCAGGCAGGGAGGTGTTTTACATAAAGGAATTTCTGCAAAGCGGGTAAGTTCTGTCAAAGAAAAGCCGGTTGGTTTGTCAAAGCCAAGAAAAAAACAGATACCGGATGTTAATTACCTGCTGGTTGACGGGTATAATATTATCTTTGCCTGGGAAGAATTAAAAATGCTGGCGCAAAGCGACATTGCGGCGGCAAGAGGAAAACTGATGGATATCCTGTGTAATTATCAGGGTTTTCATAAATGTGAGCTGATTTTAGTATTTGATGCGTACCGTGTGGCAAACCACAAAACAGAAATTTTGGATTATCATAATATTCATGTGGTTTACACAAAAGAAGCGGAAACCGCAGACCAGTACATTGAAAAATTTGCTCACGAAAATGGTAAAAAATATCGTATTACTGTTGCGACATCTGATGGGTTGGAGCAGATTATCATTCGCGGAGCCGGGTGCAGGCTTTTGTCTGCCAGAGATTTTGAAGCGGATGTGAAACGCTCAGAGCAGGCGATACGGGAAATTTTAAAAGAACAATAAGAATTGGAGGAATGACAAATGGCAGCAATTGAAATAACGAAGGAAAATTATGAAGCAGAAGTATTACAGTCGGACAAACCGGTACTATTGGATTTCTGGGCATCCTGGTGCGGACCATGCCAGATGGTATCACCGGTAATTGAGCAGATTGGTGAGGAAAATGATTCCATCCGCGTCGGTAAAGTGAATGTGGATGAACAGGGAGAACTTACGATGCAGTTTCGTGTCGTGTCGATTCCGACATTGGTTGTTATGAAGGGTGGAGAAGAGGTAAACCGAATTGTTGGGGCTGCCTCTAAAAGCGAAATTTTAGCAATGCTGTAAAAAGCAAGAGAAGGGGGAGTAAAAAAATGACAGCGAAAAAGAAACGATTGCTTTTCATGGTGCTTGGCGTCTGTTTGTGTGCACTTATTGCGGTGTTGATAGGGGAGAGGGCAATGTCAGACAATCAAAAAGAATACGCAGAAAAGTGCAGTGAATTTGTTGGAATCTGGACAGATAAGGATAAGATGATATCCCTTGAAATACAGCGGGTGACAAGTGAGGCTATTTTCTTTTCTTTAGATGAAAAAGACAATCGTTTGTTTTCAGGAAGAGCGGTTGGGGATGAAACCTATGAATTCACTTATAGTTCAACGGGGAATGTGTATCAGATGTCAATCCAGCCGGGAACGGAAAACAAGCTGACAATTCAGTTGTTAGACAAAAAGGTCAGATTAAATTTCCCGGGTGGAGGAATGAAAAAACAGAAACCGCCAAGATTTAATGGCATGCTGACGAAAAAAACGTCATTGGTGAATCAAAAGGCTTATTCGCTTTCCGGTTATTTGGGAACAAAAAAGGAGCCAGCGAGAGCATTGAATCGGTATTGCTCGTTTAGCCGGTTAGAGGATGGCACGATATGGCGGGTGCATACGCTGCTCGACGAAACAGGGGAATATTTTAAAACGGATATATTGGGAATTACCATGAATTCAACATTGTCTGAGTGTAAAGGGGCACTTGGAAAGATGATATCTGAGCAGGCACTTGTCTGGAAAGGAATGCGGAGGCAGTATGAAAATGACAAGTATGTCAGCACCATTGTAACCAATGAATTTGGTGTTATAATAGAAATGGATTGTCAGCTTAAGAACCTGCCCGGGGCAAAGAGAGAAGGGGAATTTATTCTGAAAGGAAATACTTTGTACCGGTTTGCCGGGGATTACACGGGCGGAATAAAAATTACGATACCGGCAAAATGTAACCGGATTTCTTCGCATGCTTTTGATGCAGGAGAATATGGGTATTCACTCAATGAAAAGCGGAAATATACAAGGAACATTACGATTCCCAAAAAAGTATTTGTTGAAGAGGATGCGTTTGCAAATTGTGGTTCTCTTACGATAACGATTGCAGAGGGAACGACGAAAATAACGAAAAAAGCGTTTGCCCATATGGTTTCAGAAGAGTCCATGATGAAAAAAGTTAAGTGGGTAGAGGTAAATCTGCCTTCTTCCCTTGAAGTGGTGGAAGAGGGAGCGTTTGCTTTGGGAGAGTCCACAGACAAACTGCGCAGATTCTGGCAGATATATTCCTGGGATTCTGATAGAATACCGGTACGTATAAATACCTTAAAGATAATGAGAGAATTTACACTTACATATATAGGAGATAATGCGTTTTGGGGAATTGATATGGATGGACTTCCACCAGGACTAACTTATCTGGGGACTAATTATACGGTTCAGCTGTATAGTTCGGGTTATGATTCCGATAGTAAGCTTGCGCTGCCCGTCTCGTTGAAAAAACTAAAATCTCATACCATTTATCTGTTGGATACTTTGGATGAACTGTATCTGCCAGATGATTTGGAGATTTTAGAGGATGATGCAATTTTTGGAGGCAGTGTACAGCAATTTGTATATAAAAGTGGATTAAATAAATTCAAACAGGAAAAAACATTTGGACAGTGGATTCGTTCCAAAGATGGCAGTGTTCTTTGCACAACAAATGTGATACAATATAATTCGAGATTGAAAAAGATGGAAATGGCCTCTGGCGATTCTGAAAAACTGCCCAATAAATATTATGAGAAATATAAAAAGAATTGTATTGTAGTGAAAGTGCCGGAAGGTGTTAAGGAAATTTGGGGAATGGCAAACCTTTCAACTTATGAGAAGGTAATTCTTCCGAAATCGTTAAAGAAGGTTAATGTTGAAGGAATTTTCTCAGATTTAACCGGACGAGTAGTGTTTCTTGGCGATAAAGTTCCGGAGTTTACAGGCGAATGCGATATAAACCCGGGTAATGAGTTTGAAATCCGTGTAAAAAAGGGACTAGAGCGAAAGATGCTTCGGGCATTAAAAAAACATTTTTTGATGTCAAGTGACACGCTGAAAAGATATATTACAACTTTTTGACAAGACATATGTTTAAATTATATACAGTATCATACAGAATGGAGGATAAAAAGTATATGAAATGTTTTGTGAAGTGTCTTGTATTTGCGGCCGCAGCACTCATGCTGTGTCAGACGCCGCAGGCAAAGGCAAGGGTAAAAGTAAAAAAAGTAACAGTAAAAAGCAATTATGGATCAAGTGTACATGTTGCAGTTGGTAAAAAGGTGAAACTGACTACCACAGTGAGTGTATCACCAAACAATTCATCCAATAGAAAGGTTTCTTATAAATCTTCCAACAAAAAGATTGCAACGGTTTCATCATCTGGATATGTGAAAGGCGTTAAAACCGGAAAATGTAAGATTACTGTAACATCCAAAAAGAATAAGAAGAAAAAAGCCAAAATTACGGTGACTGTAGTAAAAAAAGTGACATCCGTTGCCATTGGAAAGCCTAAAAATCAGTTATATGTTGGAAATAGTCTGACACTAAAGGCAGTGGTTAAGCCAGATAGTAAAAGTTATAAAAAAGTTTCCTGGTCATCTTCCAATAAAAAAATTGCAACGATTACAAAAGATGGCGTAGTAAAAGGAATCAAAGCGGGAAATGTAACAATTAAAGCAGCATCAGTAGAAGGCAGTAAAAAGACAGCAAGTTTGAAATTAACAGTAATGTCAACCAACAGTGTCAGTATTGCTTCCGTGGAAGTATTAAGCGATGATGTTGTCCGGGTATCCTTAGACAAGGCGAAGACATTGACGGATAAACAGTTTAAATTAGAAGGAAAGCGTTATTCGTATGGAACTTATAACCGCACTTATTCTGTAGCAGGTATCCGCAATTATGATAATCGTACTTACGATGTTAATTTGACAGATAATTTTAACGTGGAAAAAGACTCGTATGTCCGGGTTACAATCTCGGATTTGCCAGGGAATGGCGTAAAAACGATGGAAGCGCAGGCACTGTTTTCAAAATTAAGCGGACCTAAAGAAGAAAAATGGCTTGGTGTAGTTGGTGATGAGTGGTATAAAACGGTAGACTTAAGTGAGTATGGCTGCGGCAATCTTTCTTATCAAATCACTGGGGAGATTCCGGGAATCACACGCAAAATTCAGAATAATAAAATTATTTTTTCCGGTACATTGACAACGATAACGGTAGGAACAGATATTACTATTCAAGCAACCGACGAGGTGGGAGCAAAACTAACAAAGGTGATACATGTATATATTGGAAATGAATCCGCTATTGTGGCAAAAGCGGAGGATATGGTTGTTGTGACCGGTACCCAGTTAGAACAGATGCCGTTTATTCAGGTCTTAGGTGGAAGCGGGACCTATAGTTATGCCGCTATTTCATTACCAGCTGGTTTGAAAATGGATGCAGAGACGGGAACACTCAGTGGTAAAGTGTCTGGTGTTGGTGAATATCGTGTGCAGATTACAGTAAGTGATGAGGAAAATGCAGACCGTATGATTGAAATTTCCGCAATTATCCGAGTGGTTGACCAAAGAAGAGTAACTGGTATTGTAGTAGATGAGAAGGGGGCAGCTTTAGCGGAAGCTTCGATTGTCTGTGAGAATTTGACCGATGGAAGTATTTTCACATCTACAACGGATGAAAAAGGAAATTATGTTGTAAATGTCGGAGAGGGAACATATCAGATTACAGCCACGCTTGGCGAACGAAAAGATGCGGTTTATCAGATTACGATTGGCTCCGGTGGAAGAGAAATCAATTTTACATTATAAATATTTTGATTTACTATTAAATTAGAAAGGAATTATTTTATGTTAGCAAAAATCGTAAGGGAATGTTATGGCAGAGAAATCAGCGAATGCAGGGAGGAAGAACTTTATCATGCACTAATTACTCTGGTGCAGAAAAAAGCAGAGGAAAAAGAACAAAATACAGGAAAGAAAAAACTGTATTACATATCAGCAGAATTTTTGATTGGAAAACTGCTTAGTAATAACTTAATTAACCTTGGTCTTTATGACGAGGTGAAAAAAGAACTTTCTGATGCTGGAAAAAGCCTTTCGGATTTAGAGGAATATGAACCGGAGCCATCTCTTGGTAACGGTGGTCTGGGACGATTGGCTGCCTGTTTTTTGGATTCTATCGCAACACTTTCTCTGCCGGGTGACGGTGTTGGGTTAAATTACCATTATGGTTTGTTCCGTCAGGAATTTAAAAAGAGAAAGCAGATGGAAGAACCGAACCCGTGGATGGATAAGGATAGCTGGCTGATTCGCAGTGACAAGTCCTTTACGGTTTCTTTTGGCAGGTTTGATGTGAAGGCAGTTATGTATGATATTTTGGTGACCGGTTATGAAAACCGGACTAACCGTCTTCATTTGTTTGATTTGGATTCCGTGGATGAAACGATTGTCCATGATGGAATTGAATTTAATAAGCAGGATATTCAAAAGAATCTGACTTTGTTTTTATATCCGGATGATTCCGATGACAAAGGACGGCTTTTGCGTGTGTATCAGCAGTATTTCATGGTGAGCTGTGGCGCACAGCTGATTCTGTCTGAAGCAAAGGAGAGAGGGTGTAATCTGCACGATCTTGCTGACTATGCTGCGATTCAGATTAATGATACACATCCGTCGATGGTGATTCCGGAACTGATTCGCCTTTTGCTAAATGAAGGAATCTCATTTGATGAAGCAGTAGAAATTGTAACAAATACCTGTGCTTACACCAACCATACCATTTTGGCGGAAGCGTTGGAAAAATGGCCGCTGGCATTTATTGAACAGGTGGCACCGGCGATTGTTCCAATCATTCAGAAATTAAGTGAGATTGTCGATGCGCGGTATCATGATGAAAAAGTGGCAGTTATCGATAATGAGAAGCGTGTGCATATGGCACATATGGATATTCATTTTTCCCATAGTGTCAACGGTGTTGCGTATCTGCATACTGAAATTTTAAAGAATACAGAACTGCATAATTTTTATACATTGTATCCGGAGAAATTTAATAATAAGACCAACGGTATTACCTTCCGCCGCTGGCTGCTTCATGCAAATCCATTGCTTTCTTCATTTTTATCAGAAACGATTGGAGATGAATACAAGAAGGATGCGGAAAAATTAAATGCGCTGCTGGATTATCGTGAGGACAAAGAAGTTTGTGGAAGATTATTAGAAATTAAAGAGGCAAATAAAAAAGCTCTTGCTTCTTATTTAAAACAGACACAGGGAATTAAGTTATTAGACAATGCGATTTATGATATTCAGATTAAGAGACTGCATGAGTATAAGAGACAACAGTTAAATGCATTGTATGCAATTCACAAATATCTGGAAATTAAGGCAGGTAAGATTCCGAAGCGTCCAATTGTTCTTTTGTTTGGAGCAAAGGCTGCACCAGCATATATCATTGCCAAGGATATTATTCATTTGATTTTGTGCTTGCAGCGTCTGATTGAAAAGGACCGCAAGGTGAGAAAATATCTGCAGGTTGTTATGGTGGAAAACTATAATGTTACAAAGGCTGAGAAACTGATACCGGCTTGTGATATTTCGGAGCAGATTTCGCTTGCCTCCAAAGAAGCGAGTGGTACCGGAAACATGAAGTTTATGCTAAATGGTGCGGTTACTTTGGGAACCGAGGATGGTGCCAATGTGGAAATTCATGAGCTTGTTGGCGATGATAACATTTATGTTTTCGGAGAAGACAGTGATACGGTAATTGCCCGTTATGAGCGTGGGGATTACTGCTCCAAAGATTATTATGAAAAGGATTCGGAGTTAAAAGAAGCTGTTGATTTCATTGTCAGCAAAAAAATGCTGAAACTTGGTGATAAGACGATGCTTACGAGACTTTATAATGAACTGTTGAATAAAGACTGGTTTATGACATTCCCAGATTACAGAGCGTATGTGGAAGCCAAAGAAAAAGCCTATGCAGATTATGAGAACCGGGATGAATGGGCAAAGAAAATGCTTGTCAATATTTCAAAAGCTGGTTTCTTTTCGTCTGACCGCACGATTTCACAGTACAATGATGAAATTTGGCATTTGTCAGAAGGTACCAAGTAGGGAAGGAATATTTAAGTACCCCCACCCTTGGCGTGTGTGAGGGAGAGAAAGATCCGTGCTGGAATTTTTCAGCCGGATTTTTGTCTCTCTTGGACTCATGGAAGGATATTTACTCAAAAGCAGGGCAATGGCTCCGCTCACAATCGGTGTAGACATGGATGTGCCGCTTTTTTTTGAGTAGAAAGAGCCGTTTCCTTTATCCGGTGGGCAGCAGCTGATAATATGAGAACCAGGCGCAACGACGTCTGGTTTTTTGATGCAGGAAAATGTAGGTCCTGCGCCGGAGTGAGAGGAAGGAAGCTCACCGGTTCTTTCGGCAAAATCATAGGAACCAACAGTAATGATTTTCCGGGAATTGCCAGGCGCGCTGATGGTCTGCGGAGCAGGTCCCTGATTTCCAGCTGCTGCAATTACGACGATACCGGCATCCCAGAGCTGATTGACTTTGCGGACAAAAGCGCTGTCTTCAGGATAGGCGTGGCGGTCATTCGTGCCGATGGAAATATTGACGATGCGGATTTTTAAACGCTCCTGATTTTTGAGAATCCACTGAAGACCATTCATGATGTCATGAATGGTGCCATTCCCTTTATTATTTAATACTTTGACGCCGATTAAATTTGCCTGAGGTGCGATGCCCTTGTATTTTCCATAGGAAGCGGTTCCTGCGCCAGCGGCAATTCCGGCAACATGGCTTCCATGGCCGTTGTCATCATAAGGTGCAGGCTTTTGGTAGAGTGCATCGTACCAGCCCGTGATGCGCGAGCGGTAATCCGGATGAGGAAAAAGCCCAGTGTCAACAATTGCAATTCCGATGCCTTTTCCTAAAATCCCCTGTTTATGCAAAGTCTCTGAAAAAACCGCTTTACGAACTCGATTCATCTGCTAACTTCCTCCATAACTGTATATTAGTAATGTATGCATTTTATGCCGAATGGTGTCGATTCCTTAGAAAGAGGTATTGTTGTTTTTGTTATAAAATTTCTGGATTTTTAGGATTCCAATACTTTACGCTTATTAATAATACCATTCATATTGAAAAATTGACCGTTCATAAATTATTTCTCATTTTTTTGTAGGAAGTGATATAATAGAAACAAGTATTTAAGGGAAGAGGTTATGTTATGCTGCTGAGAATAGCTTATTGTGATGATAAACCAGAAAATGGAGAAAAAATTAAAGAGTACATATTACAGTTTTCTATTTCGACCGAAGAAGTGATTGAATATGATTTTTTTGTTTCTGGTGCAGTTTTACTTGAAAAAATACAAAGAGAACCAGATTATTATGATATAATTTTATTAGATATGGAAATGCCGAATATAAGTGGGATAGATTTAGCGAATAAGCTTCGTGAACTAACAGCAAATGATTTGATTATTACATTTTTGACAAGTTATCCAGAATATATGCAGCAAAGCTTTGGGGTTCAAGCGTTTCAATATTTATTGAAGCCGATTTCATATGAAGAATTTAAAAATGAGATAATACGAACAATTGATTACATTCAAAAAGATGATAGAAAAATTCTTGTTACAGATCAGGATACAGGATTTGAGACCGTACTGCGATTAAAAAGTATTGTTGCTATAGAAAAACAAAAAGGGAACGCAATTATGGATATTTTTTTAGAAAATGAAGAGATAAACGCAAAGGGAAATATATGGTTTTGGGAGGAAACTAATGGAATTAGTATATGTCATTTCTTGTATATTTGATTCATTTGTTATTTTTCTCTTGTTTGAACAATTCTTTAATAAGAGAAAAAGGTGGGCAAATAAATATTTTATTGCAGGTGCTTTGGTCATACATCAAATTATTGCAACCATCGTTTCTAATCAAACACATTCAGAATATTTAAGACTTGTTGTACAAGTTGTTGGTATATTTTTAATTACTTTTTTTTATCAAGGGAATCTTATGAAGCACATATTAGCTATGGCTATCTATGTTGGCTTTTCTGTTGTGTCAGAGGGTATTGCAGAAGTTTCTTCTTTGGTTATGGGAATAGAGAGAAATGAAAATGCTGAAATAATACTATTATTATTAGTAGAGATATTTATGCTTTTGTTGGTATTGCTTGCCAAAATTTTTACGAGAAAAGGTGATGATATACCAGCAAGATATCAAATTGGATATTTATTTGTTCCTGTGTTAAGTATTGTAGTAATCAATGGAATGATGTCAAGTAAATCAACTGTTGCCTGGCTTGTAGGTATCGTAAGTCTTTTGGTTATCAATATGATAAGTTATTATTTGTTGAGTACATTAACAAATTATATAATGGAAGAAAATAGAAAAAAGCAAATGGAACAGCAGATAGAGAATCAGAAATTAAAATATGAGCAGCTTTCTCAGTCATTTATACAAGGAAATCGGCTAATTCATGATGTAAATAAACATCACAGAATTATTAAGGAATACCTGTTAGTATCAAAGCAAAAAGAAGCACTTGAATATATGAATACAATCGATGAATCATTTTGTGAGCTTTATTCTTCTGTTAATTCTGGGAATCTTGTTATAGATTCTATTGTAGGAAGATTCAAGGAAAAAATAGAGGGGTATTGTTCTACAAGTGTGATTCGCGTAAATATTGATAAAAATAGATGGATCATGGAAGATTATGATTTGGTAGTAGTTTTAGGAAACATTACAGACAATATAATGGAGGCTGTTTTAATTTTAATCCAAAATGGAATAGAGCCAAATGTGGAATTCAGGATAGAAACATCAAAGACTGCTTTTACCTTATATTCTAAAAACAATGTGGTTGTTGAAAAAAAGCAGACTAAAAAGGACAAGTGGTATCATGGACTTGGACTTGCTAATGTAAAGGATACAGTTGAAAAATATGGTGGCAGTATCGTGTTAAACAATAGTAAAGGCTATTATGAAACTATGATTCAAATACCCATGCGGGAGAAAATGAAAAGATAAGTGAGGAGTGATATTATGTTAAATAAAATTATGCTTTTTTTGTCATTTGCTGTGTTGTTATTTAGTGTAGGATGTAAGAATGTGGAGAGTAAAAAAGATGTTATAACTTTATCCAATAATAATATTCAAAGCAAAGACAATCAACAGTTTCAAACCAGTAATATTGGGAAAATTATAAATGAAACTATTGATAATATCGAATATACTGCAATTGTAACAGCAGAATTAGAATGTTGTATCCAGCATATAGATTTGCAAAAAACATCAATAAAAGAATGTAAAAAATTAGTTTTACCAGAACGAGTTAATGGGTATAAAGTAGTTGAACTAAGTGGAAGAGTAGAAGGTGAAGAAAAAACAACGCATAATATTTTTGGTGATGTTATGGAATCAAATGTTGCAAATACTTGGATTTGTAAGGAAAAGAATATTCAATCTGAAAAAGTGATAAAAGAGATTATTATTCCTAATGATGTAAAAGTATTAAAAAAACATTGCTTTTCAGGGATGGAGTCGCTAGAAAAAATTTCTTTACCAAAAGGCTTAGAAGAAATAAAAGGCAACATATTTTATAGTGATAAAAAATTGACTACTATAACAATTCCATCAGCGACTACAAAAGGTGTAGAACATTTGAGCGGGAAAGCTTGGAAAAGGTTTAAAATTGATTCAAATAACCCCAAATATAAAATTAAAAATGGAGTATTATTGTCAAAGGATGGAAGAGTTATATATGGTATATGTACATCGAAAAGTGCAATACGAATTGGAAAGAATGTTACAAAGATTAGTTCAGGGGGCCTCACGACAAGTAAAAAATGTAATATTAGTGTGGATAAAAGAAATAAAGTGTTTGCAAAATCTGGACAGTGCATTTACAAAAGAAAAAATGGTGAATTAGTTTGCATTTCTGCATCCGATGGAAAAGTTACTTTATCGGAAAAAGTAAAAATGTTAAATAACGCTGTAATGGTTGCTGGGAAGAAAGTTAAATATATAAAATACGCTGCAAGGAAAAGAAAAAATTTTAGTCTAAAAATAAAATTAGATGCTTGGAATCATGCAAAATGGAATAATGGATACAGTATATCAAATTTTTGTACATGGGACTTGCGTGGGAGAAATGTTCCAAAAAACTATTTGCCTGAAAATTTATGTATGAGAAAAATAATTGTACTAGAAAAAGATAAAAAGGCGTATAAAAAGTGGTTGAAAGAGAATCATGTGGACAAAGTTTTAGATATATTAATCCGAAAATGATATGCTTAAATGCGATAAAAAAGGGCGATAAGTAGTAATTGGCTTATCGCTCTTTTTTGCAGAATCGGAAGCTGTTTCCGAAAAATAATAGTAAAAGCTGGAATTTAGCAGAAAAAAATAAAAATAAATGGTTGACCGTTGGTCATTTTTGTGGTACACTGCATATAGTTAAAGTGACTGATGGTCATTTTTGAAATTATTTATCAAAAAGTAGGAGGCGTACACGATGGTAATTAAGTTTGGTAAATGGCTTACCAGACACAAAGCAGTTGTCCTGATTATCGCATTTTTATTGTTAATCCCTGCGACAATTGGTTATGTGTCAACGCGAATTAACTATGACTTGTTAAGTTATCTTCCGAATTCCCTTGAGACAGTATCCGGACAGGATACGATGGTAGATGAATTCGGGATGGGAGCCTTTTCCATGATTGTCGTAGAAGACATGGAGAAGAAGGACATTGTGGCTCTCAAAGAAAAATTGAAAAAAGTGAATCATGTGGAGGATGTTATCTGGTATGATGACGCAATGGATATTACAGTTCCGACAGAGATGCTCCCGGATAAACTTAGAGAGGGCTTGTTTAATGGGAACGCAACGATGATGATTGCCCTGTTTGACAATACAACATCGGCAGATTCAACGATGGATGCGATTACCGAAATGCGTGGTATTGTAAAGAAACAGGCATTTATCAGTGGTATGAGCGGTGTCGTTACCGATATTAAAAATCTGGCGATGGCAGAGATGCCGATTTATGTTGTTGTAGCAGCGGTGCTTTCGCTTCTCATTTTGTTACTGACGATGGATTCCCTGGTAACACCATTTATCTTTTTGTTTGGTATCGGTATGGCGATTGTTTATAACATGGGAACGAATATGGTATTTGGAGAAATTTCCTATATTACTCAGGCGCTGACAGCGATTTTACAGCTTGGTGTAACGATGGATTATTCCATTTTCCTTTTGGAAAGTTATGAAGCCAATAAAGTCAGGTATGACGGGGATAAAAACCGTGCAATGGCACATGCGATTTCCAATACATTTACTTCCGTTACAAGTAGTTCGGTAACAACGATTGCCGGATTTGCTGCACTTTGTTTCATGACCTTTAAATTAGGTATGGATTTAGGTCTTGTTATGGCAAAAGGTGTTATCATCGGCGTTATCGTATGTTTGACTGTTTTGCCGGCATTGATTCTATGCTTTGATAAAGCAATCGATAAAACCACCCATAAGAATCTAATTCCAAATCTCGATGGTTTATCGAAAAAGATTGTAAAGGGATGGCCGGTTGTCTTAGTATTATTTTTAGTTTTACTGGGACCTGCGATGTACGGAAACAGCAATTACGAAATTTACTATGATATTGCGGGGGCACTTCCACAGTCACTGGATTCTGCCGTTGCAAATAAAAAACTCGAAGAGAAATTTAATATGAACAGCACCCATATCGTATTGATGAAAAATGGTATGGCATCCAAAGAAAAGAGTGAAATGTTAAAGAAAATTGAGGATGTGAAAGGTGTTAAATGGGCACTCGGAATTGATTCCTTTAAGGGGGTCAGCATTCCAAGCAGTATGATTCCGAAGAAACTGGAATCTAAACTAAAGAGTGATAACTATGAGATTGCCTTTGTCTGCTCCGACTATAAAGCAGCAACAGACGAGGTAAATTCACAGATTGCTGATATAAATAAGATTGTTAAGAAATACAGCAAAGATTCGATGGTAATTGGTGAGGCACCATTGACGAAGGATTTGCAGGATGTAACCGATATCGACTTAGTAAATGTAAACTATGTTTCGGTTGCTGCGATATTCCTTATAATTCTCATTACCTTTAAGTCCATTTTGATTCCGGTCATTTTGGTTATGGTAATTGAGTTTGCGATATTCTTAAATATGTCAGTGCCATTTTATACACACGAGTCGCTGCCGTTTGTGGCAAGTATCGTAATCGGTACGATTCAGCTCGGTGCGACTGTAGATTACGCAATTTTGATGACGAGCCGTTATCATAAAGAGCGTGTGGTACGAAGAAAGAGTAAGAAGGAAGCAATCGATATTGCACATAAAACTTCAATTAAGTCCATTATGATAAGTGGTATGTGTTTGTTTGCTTCAACATTCGGCGTAACGATGTCGTCAAGTATTGATATGATTAAGTCAATTTGTACGTTGTTGTCCCGAGGGGCAGTGATTAGTACAATCGTTGTTATTCTTGTTCTGCCGGCAATGCTGACAGTGTTTGATAAATGGATTTGCAAGACCACATGGGATATGCGGAAAATTGATTATTAGTTTGGAGGGACGATGACTATGAATAAGAAATTGAAAAAAACTTTACAATGTACAATGTGTGCTGTGCTTAGTCTTGGTATGGTAGTATGCAACAGCTCCTTTGTAGAAGCGAAAAAAATTAAAAAGCAGGAATCGGTTTATGTCAATGCGGCAGCAGATGGCTCAGTATCCAAGATTACCGTATCAGACTGGCTGAAGGGTGCAAATGAAATAACCGGAACCATTAATGATATTTCCGGTTTGAAAAACATCTCAAATATCAAAGGAGATGAAATTTTCCAACAGAGTGGTAAGGATGTTGACTGGAGCGGTGCCGGAAAAGATATTTATTATCAGGGCGAATCAGATGAAAAACTTCCGGTTGATATGAAGATTACCTACAAATTGGATGGAAAAGAAGTAGAAGCAAAAGATATGCTTGGCAAGAGCGGTAAAGTGGAAATTCATGTTGCTTATACAAATAAGTCCAGCCAGAAGAAAAAAATTAACGGCAAAGAAACAACGATTTATACACCATTTGTTATGGTAACCGCAATGGTTCTTTCCTCTGACCATTTTGATAACATCAAAGTGGATAATGGAAGAGTAGTTAATGATGGTGATAATCAGATGATTATTGGTATGGGTGTTCCAGGAATGGCGGAAAGTTTGGATTTGAGTGATGACATGGCAGATAAAATTCCATCGGATTTTACTGTAACTGCAGATGCCAAAGATTTTACGATTGGTAATACATTTACCTATGGAAGTGCCAGCCTTTTGAATGATTTGGATTTGGATGATGTGGATGAGTTAGATGATTTGGAAGAAAAACTGGATGATTTGACGGATGCTTCTGATAAATTAGTTGATGGCTCCGATGATTTGTATGATAATTTGAAATTGTTTGACAGCAAAATGGGCGAGCTTAATACTTCTGTGAAGAAATTCCAGAAAGAGGGCGTAAACCAGTTAGCAAATGGAATCAGTACACTGGCAAAAGGTGCTCCGACATTAGTAAAAGGTGTTACCGATTATGCAAATGGTGTAACAACATTTGCTAAGGGAACAGCAAGTTATGTAGATGGCGCAGCAAAAATCACAAATGGATGTGCCCTGCTTTACAAATCCGTAAAGGATATTCCGACTCAGCTTCAAAGTTTTGATACCGGATTGAAGACCTATACCGGTGGTGTTGATAAACTTGGTTCGAAGGAGAATGTTACAACACTGAAAGCTGGTGCCAAAGCGGTTAGTGATGGTGTAACGTCTTTGAATACGAATCTGGCAAGTTTGGAACAAACGTACGAGACTACGGATTTACTTCTGAAGAAATTGAAAGCAACCGGAGCTGATGCAGCAACAGTTGCTACGTTAGAGCAGGTACTTGCCGGACAGAAACAGGCAATTCAGGCAATGAAACAGGCAACTTCTACAACCGGAGATTTGAAGGTTGGCGCAGAGAAGGTATCTGGTGGTGTAACAACGGTAATGGATAGTTTAAGTAAATTGTCTGCAAGTTCATCTACTTTGACAGAAGCCTCTACAAAACTGAAAACTAGTATGCCGACATTAGTTTCTAGTGTGAAAACACTGAAAGAGGGCGGCGATACACTGGCAAAGAATAATAAAAAGTTAAAGAGTGCGTCAAAGAAACTTGTGAAATCCGGCAAGACATTGAAAAAGAGCATTAAAACGGTAGGCAAGGGCGTGAAGAAACTGGATAAGGGAAGCAAATCCTTAAAGAGTGCTGCCGGAAAATTGACAACAGGTGTTGGTAAACTGGATACAGCAAGTGGTAAGCTGAAAGATGGAAGCAAGAAATTAGCTGACGGCATGAGCGAATTTAATAAAGATGGTATTGAAAAAATCAATGACACTTACGAAGATGATGTCAAAGGTTTGATCGACCGTCTGAAAGCTGTTTGCGAAGTAGGAAAAGATTATAAGAGCTTTAGTGGTATTCACGGCTCTATGAATGGTGAAGTGAAGTTTATCATTGAGACAGCGGCCATTGAAAAAGAGGACTAGGTGATTTTGTATGGGAAAATTGGATGATAAGAAAAAGCAAAAAAGAGATTCTCTGCTGATGGCAGCGTTTGCCCTATTTACGCAGAAGGGAATAAATGACACATCCATTTCCGATATAGCAAAAAAGGCAAACATGGCGAAAGGAACATTTTATCTTTATTTCAAAGATAAATTTGATATCCGCGACAAATTGATTGCCGATAAGGCAAGACAGGTATTCTCTAAGGCGTTAGAGGAGATGAATGATGTAAAACTGGATACGCTAGAGGATCATGTGATTTTCATGTTTAACTCTATTGTGAATCAGTTAGACCAGAACAAAAACCTTTTGCGGTTTATATCGAAAAACCTCAGCTGGGGTGTGTTCCAGAAAGCTCTTTTGTTAGAGAATCAAGAAGATGGAGATAATTTTTATAAGAGATATTATCTTCTCTTAGACCAGTCCGGAAGGATGTTCCGGAATCCGGATTTGATGCTGTATATGATTATGGAATTGGTAAATTCAACCTGCCACAGTGTCATTTTACAGCAGCAGCCGGTGACGTTAGAAGAATTAAAACCGGAACTTGTTGGTGCAATCTGTGATATCATTCACAGACAGGAAATTCGATAAAAAAAGTCAGACCGTGTCTGTCGGTGTTTCGTAAGCCGGCAGGCACGGTTTTATTTTGCAAAAGATACATGGTTTGTTTAGAATAATCTATTGCAAGAATTGTTTTCCTGCTTTACAATAGCCAAAAGAGTAGTTAATGAAAGCAGGGGGAATTATCATGAAGAAAAATCAACTGCCAAAGCAGGTATTAAATACGCTTTTGGCATATCAAATAAAATCCGATGATATTTTAGATGTTTGTCCGTTTGATTTATCTTTTGATTCGGAATATATCAGTGGATATTTGTTCTTGACAAGTACGAAAATCGGCGTTGCCAAGAGCCGCCATGAACAGATGACGGTTCGCTATTTCCGTGGAACGAAGACGGCAGATATGCAGTATGCAGAGGATGAAAAAGAATATATGCTGGAATGGTTTGATTTGGCGAATACTTCGCATATGAGAGTGGAAAAGCAGCTCGCGACAAATTTAGTCACAATTGATTATAAGGGCAAACCACTTTTATTAGCGGCGCTGACAAATCTGTATTTTGAACAGATGAATTTGTTTCGTAAAAGTTATAATAAGATAAAAAAATATCCAGAAGAAGCAGAAGAAGTGGAAGCGTCTGCGGATATTCAGGAGCAGAAAGCACAGTATTGTCCAAAGTGTGGAACCATGTACCCGGATCCAAAAAGAAAAATCTGTCCGAAGTGCATGAATAAACGTTCGATTTTTGGAAGAACGATGAAATATTTTCTTCAGTACCGTTTTAAGGTTATTATTATTTTTGCCTGCTATTTTCTGGCGGCCGGATTGAATCTTGTATGGCCTTATTTAAGCGGTACGGTATTGTATGATGAGATTCTGCCGGGAAAAGTTTCACAAAGTGAAATCGGGCGGTATGGTTTTGCTCTTTTGATGCTTGTGCTTGTAATGGTATTGTCAAAACTTGTACAGCAGGGCGTCCAGCTTGTACAGGGAACTTTGATGGCACAGGTGGTCGCGGCGACTGTGCGTGACATGAAGCAGGATGTATTTTCCAATATGGGAAGATTGTCACTTGGATTTTTTACAAGCAAGCAGACCGGTGGACTTATGACACGTGTGTTAAGTGATGCAAACCGTGTGACCGACTTTTTCTTAGATGGATTTCCGTACATATTTGTGCATGGCTTTACCATTCTTGCCACGTTTACGGTTATGTTCCGTTTGAATTGGCAGATGGCACTGGTAGCCTGTATTCTGCTGCCACTGTTAGTTTTTATGAGCGTGAAATTAAAGCCGAAATTGTG
Organism: uncultured Eubacterium sp.; assembly: GCA_934322085.1. Classification (GTDB taxonomy): domain Bacteria; phylum Bacillota; class Clostridia; order Lachnospirales; family Lachnospiraceae; genus Eubacterium_F. The sequence continues at coordinate 121,828 of CAKRGF010000002.1, read as the reverse complement.
GAGTTTGTTTGGCAGACGCCACCGGGCAGAGCGTGCGGTAAATAACCGTGTCAATGACAATTTGACCGGCTCCCGTGTGGTAAAAGCTTTCGGACAGCAAAAGCAGGAAAAAGAGCGTTTCAAAGCGCCAAATGAGCGCCTGAAAGAGGCGGAAATACGCATTGTAAAATACAATAATAAATTTACGGTTTTATATAATTTAGTGCAGGAGATTTCAAACATCTGGGTTTGGATTGTCGGTGTGATTCTGCTTCTGAATACGCATACCGTGGAACTTGGTGTTTTGATTACGTTTGTTGGCTATGTGGGGCAGTTAAACGGACCGATGAATTTCTTCTCCCGTGTATTTCAGATGTGGTCGGACAGTATCAATGCTGCCCAGCGCATGTTTGAAATTATGGATGCCATTCCGGAGATTGAAGAAGTGGAAAACCCGAAGCAGATTAAAACTCCAAAGGGAGAAATTACACTTTCTCATGTGAGTTTTGGCTACGAGACAAATCATCCGGTTTTGAAAGATATCAGTCTTCATGTAAATCCCGGTGAAATGCTTGGCATTGTGGGGCGTTCCGGTGCCGGAAAAACGACGCTTGTAAATTTGATTTCGCGTCTTTATGATGTGGATGAGGGAGAAATTTATCTGGATGGTATTCCGGTAAAGGAATTAGCGTTTCATGATTTACGGAAAAATGTGGCGATGGTATCACAGGACACTTATATTTTTATGGGAACGGTGGCGGACAACATCGCTTATGCGAATCCGGAGGCGACGAGAGAAGACGTAGTGCAGGCTGCAATTTTAGCAAGTGCGCATGAATTTATCGCCAATATGCCGGATGGTTATGATACCGTGATTGGAGCATCGGGTAAAGACCTGTCGGGCGGTGAAAAACAGAGGATTTCGATTGCCAGAGCAATTTTAGCAAATCCGAAAATTTTGATTTTAGATGAAGCGACGGCAAGTGTGGATACGGAAACCGAGAAAGCAATCCAAAATTCACTCAATTATCTGGTGAAGGGAAGGACGACATTGTCCATTGCACACCGTCTTTCTACACTGCGGGACGCGAACCATTTAGTTGTAATTGATGGTGGAAAAATCGTCGAAGAGGGTACGCATAAGGAATTGGAAAAGAAACAGGGAATTTATTATAAGCTGATGGAGTTACAGACGAAATCACTGGCTTTGAAAGGGGAATCGTTATGAGTGAAAATCAAGTCATCACAAATATGGAAAATGAAGTCGAGGAAATGACGGCAATTCACTATCTGAATCAGGACAATGCTGTTTTTGAGAGAACAGAGGGCGGCTTTTTATCTCTTTCTTACGAGGGAAAGAGGTGGGACAGGATTCAGGTGATTCGTCTGTTTCCATTTACTGAGCCGGATTCTTTTCTTTCGATTCGGACGGTAGAAGAACGTTCCCATGAAATTGGGGTAATAAAAAATATCAAAGAGGTAGATAAGAAAACGAAAAAAATGCTTTTGGAGCAGTTAAATCTTCATTATTTTACCCCGGTAATTCAGAAGATTCTGGATATCAAGGATGAGTATGGTTATGCCTATTTTCATGTTATGACCGACCGTGGGGAGTGTCGCTTTACGATTAATATGGGAAGTAATGCGGTGGTGCGGTTAAGTGACTGCCGTCTTCTCATCACTGATTTGGATGAAAACCGGTTTGAGATACGGGATGTATTTGCTCTTTCGCAGAAGGAACAAAGAAAACTGGATTTGTTCTTGTAGGATAGAAAGTTTGAGGTAGTAGTATGATTTTAAGATATGAACTGCCAAAAGAGGCAGAGCAGGTTATTTCGCTTACGGATAACGAACGCATTTACTATGCGGTTCCGGTCGATATTGATGATGCCGGAAATTTTTTGGAAGACTCCTATTTTATTGTCACAAACCGCAGACTTTTTGTTGTGGATAAGGGCAGTATCAAACAGGAATACGATGTTTCCAAATGTATCGATGTAAAAGCAGAGGCAAAAATCGGTGGCGGACTTTTAGTAATCAATTTTGACGGTGTGCCAAAGCACATTGTTCATTATTCGGCGAGACATTTATCGCGTTATGCTTACATTGCCAGAGGAATTCATATTCTGGCATCCGGCAGAGAGGAAGAGGTAGTCAGTACGGAATATGAGAAAATATGTCCGAAATGCCACCATGCGATACCGGGTACGAAATATTGTCCGCACTGCTCCAAAGAGGGCGGGTTCTGGAAAGGCTTTTTGAAAATGGCGGCACCGTATAAGAGAAAGTTTGCGGGGATCATTGTGTTAATGATTCTGGCTGCTGTTGTGACACTCTTGAATCCGGAAATACAAAAGCATTTGGTGGACGATGTTTTGAAACGCAGAGAGGGTGGAATTTCAACCGCTTTTATCTGCCTTGGAATCATGTTTTTGTTAAGTGTCGGAATTGTTGTGATTAACATTTTAAAAACGTATTACTGTACGGTTTTAGGAGCAACTATTTCAAAAGATTTGCGGCAGCGGCTGTTTTCTCACATTCAGGTTTTATCACTGAATTTTATCAATGACAGAAGGCCGGGCGAATTGATGAACCGAATTGTTTTTGATACGGGAAAGATTCGTGAATTTATGGAGCGAACTTTCTGTAATATGTTTACGGTCTGTTTTATTTTTGCCTGTGACATTATTTTTATGGTGTTACTCAATGTAAAACTTGCATTGCTTGCGTTTGTTTTCATTCCGGTGGCAGTATTTGTGACGTATGCGTTCCGAAAGAATATTCACAGACGGTTTCATTTGCAGTTTAAAAAGAGCGATGAGGTAAACAGCAGTTTGCAGGATGTGATATCCGGTATGCGTGTGGTGAAATCCTATGGAAAAGAAGAGAGTGAACGGGATAAGTTTAATGCGCTCACAGATGAGTTCTGCCGTGTGCAGACAAAAAATGAAGTGTTCTGGGCGGTATTTATGCCGATGGTCAGCCTTTTGATGGGAGCCGGTGTGTTCCTTGTGATTTATTTTGGCGGACTGGATGTATTAGGCGGCAGGATGACGACTGGTGAACTGCTACAGTTTGTAACATATACACAGCTTTTGTATATGTACTTAAATTGGATGACAAATATGCCGAGGGAACTGATGAATCTGATTAGCAGTATGGAAAGAATCAATGATGTTTTGACGCAGGAACCTTTTATTGAGGATGTGCAAAAGCCGATTCACCTTGATGTGGAAGGAGAAATCCGGTTTGAGCATGCCTCGTTTGGTTACAAATCGTATCAGCCGGTTTTGGAAGATTTGAACCTTACGATAAAGAAAGGGGAAATGATTGGTATCGTAGGTGCATCCGGAACCGGAAAGTCTACGATTATCAATTTGATTATGCGTCTTTACGAAGTGGATGATGGTAAATTGTTAGTCGATGGGCATAATATAAAGGAAATCCAGTCGGATTATTTTCATTCACAAATTGGTGTGGTGTTACAGGAGACATTTTTATTCTCCGGGACAATTCTTGAAAATATCCGTTTTGCCAGACCGGATGCCTCGTTAGAAGAAGTAATAATGGCGGCAAAAACGGCAAATGCGCATGAATTTATATCACAGACGCCGGATGGCTATAATACATATGTGGGAGAAAAAGGACACAGTTTGTCCGGTGGAGAGAGACAGCGGATTGCGATTGCGAGAGCAATTTTGAATGAACCTAGACTGTTAATTTTAGATGAAGCAACGGCAAGTCTTGACACGGAGAGTGAATTTATGATACAACAAGCATTGGAGCGTTTGACCAAGGGACGTACTACCTTTGCGATTGCGCATCGTCTTTCAACGCTAAAACATGCAGACAGACTTGTTGTAATTGACGGACATCGTGTTGCGGAAGTGGGGTCTCATGAAGAATTGATTGCAAAGAGAGGTATTTACTACCGACTTGTAAAAGCACAGTTAGCAATGCAGGGAGACGAAAATTTACCACTAGGAGGAAAGTGTGAAGCAGTTATTTAAGTTTTTAAGTTCATACAAAAAAGAGTGTATTTTCGCCCCGTTGTTTAAATTGTTTGAGGCGACGTTAGAATTATTTGTACCGCTTGTTATGGCAGCAATTATTGACCATGGAATCGGAAGCAGAGATTATGGTTTTATTGGATGGATGGGAGGTATATTGGTTCTTTTGGCAGCGGTTGGTTTGACCGCTGCTCTTGTGGCGCAGTATTTTGCGGCGAAAGCAGCTGTGGGATTTGCCGCCGGACTGAGACAGGCGTTGTTTCGTCATATTCAGTCCTTATCGTTTGGAGATGTTGACCAGGTAGGAAGTTCTACATTGATTACCCGTTTGACAAGTGATACGAACCAGTTACAGGCAGCCGTTAATATGGCACTGCGTTTGTTTTTGCGTTCGCCTTTTGTAGTGCTCGGTGCGATGGTTATGGCGTTTACAATTGATGTCAAGGCTGCGCTTGTTTTTGTAGTTGTCATTCCATTATTATCAATCGTTATTTTCGGTGTGATGTTTGTTAGCATTCCGATGTACCGCCGTGTGCAGGAGGCACTTGATAAGCTGTTAGGAAGAACCCGTGAGAATTTGTCCGGTGTCCGTGTGCAGCGTGCTTTTAATAAGCAGGAACAGGAGAAGGAAAAATTTGCGGAAGAAAATCAGGCATTAAATAAGTTCCAGATGGTAGTGGGAAGAGTTTCCGCACTTACAAATCCGATTACCTATCTGATTATCAATGTCGGAGTAATTGCGTTAATCTGGATTGGTGCGCTGAAAGTAGATGCCGGTTATTTGTCTCAGGGACAGGTGGTTGCGTTAGTTAATTATACGGCGCAGATTTTGGTAGAGTTAATCAAACTGGCGAACATGATTGTTATGGTAAATAAAGCGATTGCCTGTGGCGACCGTGTGCAGGAAGTCTTTGAGAGAGAACCGGGACTTTCTACGCCGGATGAGGAGACAAAGCCGGGGGATGGCGACATTGCGGTTTCATTTGAACATGTCGGTCTTATCTATCCGGGAACCCATACGGAATCCCTTACCGATATTCATTTTTCCGTGAAAAAGGGAGAGACCGTTGGTGTTATCGGTGGTACTGGTTCCGGAAAAACATCGTTAGTTCATTTGATTCCGAGATTTTATGATATTACATCCGGGAAATTACTCGTTGATGGCGTGGAGGTTCATAAGCAGTCTCTTGCCTCGCTGAGAAATCGGATTGGTGTTGTGCTTCAGAAAGCCGTTTTGTTTGAAGGAACCATCCGTTCCAATCTGCAATGGGGCAAAAAGGATGCAACGGAAGAGGAAATGTGGAAGGCGCTTGAAATTGCACAGGCAAAAGAAGTTGTTCTTGGAAAACCGGATGGACTGGATTCGGTTGTGGAGCAGGGAGGACGAAACTTCTCCGGAGGACAAAAACAGCGTCTGACGATTGCCAGAGCGTTAGTGAGAAGACCGGAGATATTGATTATGGATGATAGTGCTTCGGCACTCGATTATGCAACGGATGCCGCCCTTAGAAAGGCAATTCGTGAAGAGTTAAAAGATATGACACTCTTTATTGTTTCCCAGCGTGCGGCTTCGGTGCGGAATGCGGATAAGATTGTTGTGCTTGATGATGGCGTGATTGTAGGAATGGGAACGCATGATACGCTGATTGATTCCTGTGAGGTCTATCGGGAAATTTATGAATCCCAATACGGAAAGGGGGCAAGATAGTTATGACGCAGAAGGAAACGATAAAAAAGGTGCTGCATTATATCCGCCGCTACCGGTTTTTCCTGATTGTTTCTCTTGTACTGGCGCTGATTACGGTTGTGCTTACCCTTTACGTGCCGATTCTTACCGGACAAGCAGTGGATTTGATTGTAGGAAAAGGACAAGTTGATTTTGCCGGTGTTTATCACATTTGTGTGAAAATCGGAATTGCTATTTTGCTTACGATGGTGGCACAGTGGGTGATGAATGTTGCCAATAACAAAATTACTTACAGTGTTGTGCGTGATATTCGTACGGATGCTTTTGAGAAAATTCAGGTACTTCCGCTTAGTTACATTGACAGTCATTCTTATGGTGGAATTGTGAGCCGTGTCATTGCGGATGCCGACCAGTTTGCCGACGGATTGTTGATGGGATTTACCCAGTTGTTTACTGGCGTAATCACGATTTTAGGAACGCTTGGCTTTATGCTTAGTGTCAGTGTGCCGATTGCATTAGTTGTTGTGGTTCTGACACCGGTGTCTTTATTTGTGGCGGCGTTTATTGCGAAAAGAACATATCAGATGTTTCGTATGCAGTCAGAGACCAGAGGAGAGCAGACGGCACTGATTGAAGAAATGATTGGCAACCAGAAGGTAGTTCAGGCATTTGGACAGGAGAAAGAAGTAGGAGACCGTTTTGATGAAATTAATGACCGTCTTTCTAAGTATTCGCTTCAGGGAACCTTTTTCTCATCCATTACCAATCCGTCCACTCGTTTTGTCAATGCGCTTGTGTATGCGGCAGTTGGTGTGTTTGGTGCCTTTTTCGCGATTCAGGGCGGTATTTCGGTTGGACAGCTTTCCTGTTTTTTAAGCTACGCAAACCAGTATACAAAACCGTTTAACGAAATTTCAGGTGTCGTGACAGAGCTTCAAAATGCGATTGCCTGTGCCGGACGAGTGCTTGAGTTGATTGAAGAAACGCCGGAGATTCCGAATTCAGAAGATGCCATAAAACTTGGAAAAGCAGATGGAAAAGTAGAAATTGAAGATGTTTATTTTTCTTATGAGCCGAATCAGAAATTGATTGAGCATTTTAATTTACAGGTAAAGCCTGGACAGCGTGTAGCAATTGTTGGTCCTACCGGTTGTGGTAAAACGACGTTAATTAATCTCTTGATGCGGTTTTATGATGTAAATTCCGGTGCAATTAAAGTAAGTGAAAAAGATATCCGGAAAGTGACGAGAGAGAGCCTTCGTGCTAATTATGGTATGGTGCTTCAGGAAACGTGGTTAAAGCAGGGAACCATCCGGGAAAATATCGTGATGGGGCGTGAGAATGCGACGGACGATGAAGTGTTAGCAGCGGCAAAGGCAAGTCACGCACACAGTTTTATTAAGAGACTTCCAAAAGGTTATGATACCGTGATTGGTGAAGATGGCGGAAGTTTGTCGGCAGGACAGAAACAGTTGTTATGTATTACAAGAGTAATGCTTTGTCTGCCGCCAATGCTGATTTTGGATGAGGCAACTTCATCCATAGATACGCGCACTGAGATGAGGATTCAGAAGGCGTTTGCTACGATGATGCAGGGTAGAACGAGTTTTCTGGTGGCACATCGTTTGTCAACCATTCAGGAAGCAGATGTGATTCTTGTGATGCGGGATGGAAAAATCGTGGAGCAGGGAAATCATGAAAAACTGTTAGCTGCAAATGGATTTTATAAGAAATTGTTTGATGCTCAGTGGAGCTAAAAGAATAAGGAAAAAAGGACCTGCCGTGTGGTTTACTGCACGGCAGGTCTTTTTTTCTTTTTATTAACCCATTTGTACGGTTACAGAAACTTGTTTTTTGGATGCGTCATACGGAATTACGGTTGTCTGTCCAAGACTTTGTCCGTCAACAATTAATTCCTTTACACCCTTTTCAACATTATCCGGATTCTTTACTTCAATGTTGTATTCAACACCGCGGAATGTACGGGTAATTGTAAAGTCACCAAAGTTTTTCGGAATACATGGGTTTACGCTCAATCCTTTTAATGTTGGCTCAACACCTAAAATGAATTGGGATACATTTAAGAAGGTCCAGGCGGCAGTTCCTGTGAGCCAGCTGTTTTTCGCTTCACCAAATGTCTTAGCATCTTTTCCGGCAATCATCTGGGAATAGACATACGGTTCGGTGCGATGGATTTCACTGATTTCTTCTAAATAAGCCGGGCAGGTTTTGCGGTAAATTTCAAAAGCTCTGTCACCGCGTCCAATCTGTGTTTCAGCAGCGGAAATCCAAGGGTTATTGTGACAGAAGATACCGGCATTTTCTTTGTATCCCGGTGGATAAGAAGAAATTTCGCCAAGGTTTACATAGTATCTTGTATATGGTGGCTGCAAAAGTACAATACCATATTTGGTATCCAGTTTTTGTTTTACGGAATCTAATGCTTTTTTAGCAAGGCCGTTTTCTACGCCGACACCTGCCAGTACACAGAAGCCCTGAGGTTCAATGTAAATCTGTCCCTCTTCGCATTCTTTGGAACCGACTTTGTTGCCGTCTGCGTCGTAAGCACGTAAGAACCATTCGCCGTCCCAACCGCTTTCTTCAATGGCTGCGACCATTTTTTCAACTTCTTCTCTGGCTCTCTTTGCTTCCTCCGGTTTATTAATTGCGTCGCATAGGTCAGCGTACTCTTTACCGTATTTGACAAACATACCGGCAATAAATACGGATTCAGCAACCGGTCCTTCGCTTGGTCCAAAGGTCTGGAAGGATTCGCCCGGTTCTTCGGAGAAGCAGTTTAAGTTTAAGCAGTCGTTCCAGTCAGCACGTCCAATCAATGGAAGATTATGAGGTCCTTTGTGGTTGACTGTGTAGTTAAAGGAGCGGGTCAGATGTTCAAACAAACTTGTTGCCACACTAAAGTCATTATCATAAGGAACGGTTTCGTCCAAAATGGAGAAATCACCGGTTTCACGAATATAAGCGGAAGTTCCGGCAATCAGCCACAATGGGTCATCATTGAAGCCGCTTCCGATATCACTGTTTCCTTTTTTTGTTAATGGCTGATACTGATGGTAAGCACTGCCGTCAGCAAACTGCGTGGATGCGATATCAATGATTCGTTCTCTGGCACGGTCTGGAATCAGGTGGACAAAGCCGAGCAAATCCTGACAGGAATCACGGAATCCCATGCCTCGTCCGATTCCGGATTCATAATAAGAAGCGGAACGCGACATATTAAAGGTAACCATGCATTGATACTGGTTCCAGATATTTACCATGCGGTTTAATTTTTCATCCCCTGACTTCACTGTATAGTGGGAGAGGAGACTGTTCCAATGCTCATTCAATTCGTGGAAGGCATCACTTACCTGCTCTTTTGTCTGGTATTTGTTAAGCAATTGGTCTGCCGGTTTTTTGTTAATTACATTTGGTGCTTCAAATTTATCATCCGGGTCATTTTCACAGTAGCCAAGAACAAATACAAGTGTCTCGCTTTCACCCGGTTTCAGTGTCAGATTAATCTGGTGTGAGCCAATCGGATACCAGCCGCTTGCTATCGAATCGGTAGCATTTCCCTGCTCGATGGCAAGAGGGTCTGCAGCACTGCGGTATGCACCAAGAAAGGCGTCGCGGCTTGTGTCAAATCCGTCAATATCATGATTTACGGCAAAGACTGCATAATGGTTGCGGCGCTCGCGGTATTCTGTTTTGTGGTAAATGCGGGAGCCGATAACCTCTACTTCTCCGGTATTTAAGTTTCGCTGGAAGTTTGTCATATCATCCATTGCATTCCAGAGACAGAACTCAATATAGGAAAATAAAGTTATGGTGCGCTCGCAATCTGTTGTGTTGGTAATTGTGATTTCATTGATTTCACAATTGTCGTGAACCGGAACAAAAGTCAAAAGATTTGCTTTGATTCCGGTTTTCTCAGATATAAAGCGGGTGTAACCCATGCCGTGGCGGCATTCATAGAAATCCAAATCTGTTTTGACCGGCATCCAACCGGGATTCCATACGGTATCACCGTCTTTTATATAGAAGTAACGGCCACCCTCATCATTTGGAATGTTGTTGTAGCGGTAACGTGTCAAACGCAACAGCTTTGCATCTTTATAGAAACTGTACCCGCCACCAGTGTTGGAAATCAAAGAAAAGAAATCCGTGCTGCCTAGGTAGTTAATCCAAGGCAGTGGTGTTTTGGGAGTTGTAATCACATATTCACGATTGGCGTCATCAAATTTTCCGAATTTCATAGAACCTCCATTCCGATGCTTTGCAAAGCATCCTTATAATAGTATTAGCATAATGTCCCCAGGCGGAGTGCTCCGCTGCTTGCACAGCTTACGCACTCCTGAAAATATTCGGAATCCGCAGATTTGTTGCACAAATCGCTTCTTCCTCATATTTTGCGGTTATCAAGGTCAACGTTTCTTTCGTGCAAGCACGAAAAATCGTTGACTTTGATAACCTGGGGATTTACGAAAACGATTTCGTGATAATTTCATTATATAGGAAGTCGAAGGGAAATGCAAGTAAGATATTTGTGCAATTCCAACAAAAAAATCAAAATTAGTATTGACTCTTTGTGGAAAGTGTGGTACAGTAGACTTACGAAAACGATTACGGAAAACGAGGAATGCTCATGGTATCAATGAAAGACATCTCAGAGACATGCGGTGTATCGATTGCGACAGTAAGCAAAGCATTGAATGGACGCACTGATATAAGTACTTCGACAAAGGAACGGGTGCTCGAGGTGGCTAAGAAGATGGGCTATGTACCAAACTCATCCGCTCGTGCACTAAAGACAAACCGAACCTATAACATTGGAGTGTTATTTGCGGATGAGGCACGAAGTGGTTTGACCCATTCCTATTTTTCACCAGTGCTTGACAGCTTCCGACAGGGAGTGGAAGAAAAGGGGTATGATATAACTTTTTTGGGAAGGCATGTGGGAAAGAGTGAATTGTCCTATAGTGAACATAGCAAATATCGCGGAGTCGATGGTGTGATTGTTGCTTGTGTGGATTTTGAAGCGGAAGAAGTAAAAGAGTTGCTTCAAAGTGGTATACCGGTTGTGACAATCGATTATATATTTAATGACAAGGCATGTGTTATGTCGGACAACATTAGAGGGATGGAACAATTGGTTTCTTACATTATACAATGTGGACATAAGAAAATTGCTTATATCCATGGTGCGGATTCTTTTGTTACAAGAAGCCGTATCGGAAGTTTTTTACGGACGATGAAAAAGTATGGGATAGAAACCGAAGACAGATATATTCGGGAAGGTATTTACCACGCACCGGATGTATCGGCAAAAATTACTCATGAATTATTATCATTGGAAGATAGACCTACTTGTATTGTTTATCCGGATGATTTTTCCTGTATCGGAGGTATTAATGTGATTCGAAGTAAAGGACTTACGATTCCTAACGATATCTCAGTAGCCGGTTATGACGGACAAAGAATTGCCCGTGTGATTGAGCCGAAGATAACGACTTACCGGCAGAATACAGAACAAATCGGAAGAGTCGCAGCAGCAAAGTTAGTAGAGCTGATTGAACAGCCGGAACTTGCACTTGTTGAAAGACTTGATGTACAAGGAGAATTAATACGAGGATGCTCGGTTCTTTCGATGAAATAATAAAAGTTATTCCTTAAAGGAATGACACGAAACTGTTCACAACTTTCATGAAGAAATTTGTGGAAGAATTAAAAAAATATTATTTTAGGAGGGTATTGATTTATGAGGAAAAAATGGTTAGCGCTGGCATTGTCTATGGCTATGGTAGTTGGTTCAATTACCGGATGTGGCGGAAGTGACAGCAACAAGGATGCAAGTAATTCATCAAAGAGCAACGATTCAGCTAAAGTGGAAACTGTAGCTGATGGTGGCGGAAAAGTTCTTAACATTTATGTTTGGAACACAGAGTTCAAAGAGCGTTTTGAAAAGTATTATCCAGATTACAACAAAGATACACAGAGTATCGGTGATGTAAAAGTTAAATTCGTGACAAACACAAACGAAGGTGGTGTTTATCAGAAGAAACTGGATGCTGCTTTGAAAAAGCAGGACAGCGCAAGTGCAGATGACAAAATTGATATGTTCCTCTGCGAGATGGATTATGTAAACAAGTACACAAATACAGACATGGCTCTTGATATTAAATCACTTGGACTTACCGATGATGATTTGAGCCAGATGTATGATTACACAAAACAGGCTGCTACAAAGAGTGATGGTACTCTTCGTGCTGTTTCATGGCAGGGCTGCCCTGGTGGATTTGTTTATCGTCGTTCTATCGCAAAAGAAGTATTCGGAACAGATGATATCGAAAAGATTCAGGAGCAGGTATCTGACTGGGATAAGTTCGCAGCAGCAGCTGAGACTTTGAAGAGCAAAGGATACAAGATGCTTTCTGGTTATGATGATGCACTTCGTGTATACTCAAACAATGTAAGCCAGAAATGTGTAAATGATGAAGGTGTTATCCAGATTGACCCATCTATTGAAAAATGGATTGACACAACAAAAGAGTACACTGACAAAGGTTACAACAACGGAACAAGCCTTTGGGCTGAAGAGTGGACTGCTGACATGGGCAAAGACAGTAAAGTATTTGGTTACTTCATGCCTGCATGGGGCATTAACTTCTCCATGGCAGAAGGTTCTGGTGCTAAGAAAAACAAAGATGGTTCCTTCACACCAGGCGGAAGCTATGGTGACTGGGCTGTAGTAACTGGACCACAGTCATTCAACTGGGGCGGTTCCTTCATCTGTGGAGCAGCGGGAACAGATAATGCAAAATTGGTTGCAGACATCATGAAGAAACTCTGCTGTGACAAAGACATCATGTTCAACATCAGCAAAGATACTTCAGACTTCGTAAACAACAAAGCAGCAAACAAAAAGCTGGAAGAGAAAAATGTAACATCTGACTTCCTTGGTGGACAGTCTCTTGTAAAAGCTTTGAGTGCAGCAGCTGACAACATCAATTGCAGCAACGTATCTCCTTATGACCAGATGTACATCGAAAGCTTGATGGCTAAGATGAAAGATTACTATCAGGGTAAAGTAAGCAAAGAGAAAGCAATTGACAACTTCAAGAACGAAGTAATCAAGAGTTATCCGGATTTGAAAAAATAATGGGTAACAGCTTAGAAACGAGTTAGTTTTCTGGCGGGACGGGGTGCCCCTGTCCCGCCATTTTTATCAAAAGGTAAGGGGGATTTTATGGCTGGAAAGAAAGATGCGACGGCGTATAAACGTCCGCACAAGTTAAAGTATGGCAAATGGGGCCTGATTTTTATCCTTCCGTTTTTCATTTGCTATGGTGTATTTCAGTTATATCCGTTGATTGCAACGTTTTATCGAAGCTTTTTTCATGACAAAACGGATATTTTCCTAAATAGTGTATTTGAGTTTGCCGGGTTTGAAAATTATATCGACCTTTTTACCAAATATGATATTGTAAAATATTTTGGTAATACGATGTTATTGTGGCTGCTTGGATTTATTCCGCAGATTATTGTATCATTGCTTTTTGCATCTTGGTTTACTGACATTCGATTAAAATTGAAAGGTACTGGTGCGGTTAAGGTTATTTTGTATTTACCGAATATGCTGATGGCCTCATCCATAGCAGTATTGTTTGGTAAACTGTTTGCAGTAACCGGACCAATCAATCATATATTTGGAACGTCCATTCACTTTTTGGAAAATGAGTGGGGCATTCGTTTAATTATTGCCTTTATTAACTTCCTGATGTGGACGGGTAATACGACCATCCTTCTGATGGCAGGTATTATGGGAATTGACCCAGCTCTTTATGAAGCATCTGCAATTGATGGTGCGAGTGCGAAACAGCAGTTTCGACGGATTACTATGCCGATGCTGAAACCGATTATGCTGTATGTTATGATTACTTCTATGATTGGTGGTTTGCAGTTGTTCGATATTCCGAACCTGATTGTAAACCGTGGTGGTACGAATGGTGTAGCATCAACGGTTGTTATGGATATCAGTACGAGAATCAACTCGTCACAGGGTGACATGGGTGTCGCCGGTGCTGAATCCGTTGTATTGTTCTTGGCTGCTGGTCTGATTGGAATCTTTATGTTCCGTATCATGCAAAGTGATGAGGATAAGGAAATAAAGGCTCGTAAAAAAGCAGAACGAAAAGCTAGAAAACAGGCAAAGGGGGTGCAGTAAATGGCAAAATATGAAAATTTGTCAGCGGATGAAATCCGCGGTCACCGTATGCTTGTCTTTCGTCGAACAGTTGCCTATATTGTTTTGATATTGGTATGTATTATCTGTATCTTTCCGTTTGTCATGCTTTTGGTGAATACAACAAAAGATACAACGACATTAAAAACGACATTCAGTCTGCTTCCGGGCGGTGATTTTGTCAGAAACTTTACGAATGCAATTAATGAGACAAAAGTTTCCGTTCTGCATTCGATGTTTAACTCATTAATTGTAGCAGTATTTTCATGTGTTACCAGTGTATACATTGCGACACTTACTGCTTACGGATTGTATGCTTACAATTTCCGCTTGAAAAAGGCAGCATTTGTGTTCATCATGGTTATCCTTATGGTGCCGACACAGGTTTCTGCACTCGGTTTTGTGGAAATGATGGATGCATGGGGAATTAGAGATTCATTTATTCCGTTGATTTTCCCTACCTTGGCATCTCCGGCAGTATTCTTCTTTATCAAACAGTACATGGAGAGTTCACTGCCACTTGAAATTGTGGAAGCCGGTCGAATTGACGGTGGACATGAATTTTACATCTTTAACTTTGTCGTTATGCCGATTTTGAAACCGGCATTGGCGGTGCAGATGATTTTCCAATTTGTTGCTTCTTGGAATAACTATTTCCTGCCACAGTTATTGATGGATAACAGTAGTGAAAATGCTACACTTCCATTGGTTGTGGCAAGTTTGCAGGCAGAGGCTTATCTGACGGATTTGGGCGAGATTTATATGATACTTGGTTTCGCAATTATTCCGTTGATTGTTGTATACTTGTGTCTGTCAAAATTTATTATTCGTGGTGTTGCCCTCGGCTCTGTAAAGGGTTGATGACAATCGGAAAACAAAAAGTGCTTGCGTAGAAATAAAAGTAGGATCGGTGTGATACAGAATTTTTGTATGAGTTCTCTGTATCACACTGATTTTATTTTATGATAAAAAACTTTACTATTTTGTTAAAAAATGATAAAATTTATCAGTAGGTATATGCTATTGGAGAATGAGAATACCAACAATATTTTCAAGTTGAAAGGAGAAGGACTGTGAACGAACAGCAGCAACAAAAACTGGATGAAATTCTGAAAAAACACGAGTATAAAAGTAATCTTGTGATTGCGATTATGCAGGACGTTCAGAAAGAGTATCACTATCTTCCGGAAGAGGCATTATGTTATATTGCCAAAGAGTTGAAGATGAGTGAGGCGAAGATTTATGGGGTAGCGACATTTTATGAGAATTTTTCTTTGGAACCAAAAGGCAAATTTGTCATTAAAATATGTGACGGTACGGCATGCCATGTGCGGAAATCGGTGCCGATTTTGGAAGAGTTTCGTAAAACGCTTGGGGTTACACAAGAAAAGCCAACTTCTGATGATATGCTTTTTACCGTTGAGACGGTATCTTGTCTGGGAGCCTGTGGTTTGGCACCAGTATGTACGGTAAATGACCATGTGCATCCATCCATGACACCCGAAAAGGCGCGGGAACTTATTAAGCAGTTAAAGGAGGAGGCAGCGAATGAAAATTAAGAATCGTGAGGAACTGATTGCGAAGCAAGAGGAATATCGTGCTTCTTTAAACAGTCAGAGAAAACAAATCCTGATTTGTGCCGGAACCGGCTGCGTTGCCGGAGGCTCATTAGAGATTTACGCAAAAATGAAAGATATCATTGAGAGCAAAGGATTGAAATGTGCTCTTGTTCTGGAAAAAGATCCGCATGGAGACAGCATTGGATTAAAAAAGAGCGGCTGTCACGGTTTTTGTGAGATGGGACCGCTTCTTCGTATCGAGCCGATGGGATGGCTGTACATAAAAGTGAATCTGGATGACTGCGAAGAAATTATCGAAAAATCCATTATTGGAGATGAAGTTATTGACCGTCTGGTGTACAAAGACCAGGAGGGAAATCCATATGTGAAACAGGAGGATATTCCGTTTTACAAGCAGCAGACTCGTATTGCGCTTGAGTACTGCGGACATATTAATGCGGAAAGTATTGCTGAGTATCTGGCTCTTGGCGGCTATAGTGCCGTGGCAAAAGCTTTATTTGATATGACGCCTCAGGGCATTGTCGATGAGATTACGGAGTCCTGCCTGCGTGGCCGCGGAGGCGGCGGTTTCCCTGCCGGAAGAAAGTGGCAGCAGGTGTTAGACCAGAAGGAAGAAGAAAAATATATTGTTTGTAATGGTGACGAGGGTGACCCGGGTGCCTTTATGGATCGTTCCATGATGGAAGGCGAGCCGCATCGTGTGATTGAAGGTATGCTGATTGCTGCGATTGCCACAGGTGCGCATCACGGCTACATTTATGTGCGTGCAGAGTATCCGCTTGCCGTTGAGAGACTTCAGACAGCCATTGATAAGGCAATGGACCGCGGACTGTTAGGGAAAGATATTTTAGGTTCCGGTTTTGATTTTGATTTACATATCAGCCAGGGAGCCGGTGCATTTGTCTGTGGTGAGGGAAGTGCACTGACAACATCAATTGAAGGAAACCGCGGTATGCCGCGCGTGAAGCCACCAAGAACGGTAGAACACGGATTGTTTGACAAGCCAACGGTTTTGAATAACGTAGAAACATTTTGTAATGTACCGCCGATTCTGCTAAATGGTGCGAAATGGTATCAGGGCTATGGACCGGCAAACAACCATGGTACGAAAGCATTTGCTCTTACCGGCAATGTACAGAATACCGGTTTGATTGAGGTGCCAATGGGAACGACGCTGCGTGAAGTTATTTTTGATATTGGCGGCGGTGTCAAAGGTGGTGTTTTTAAAGCGGTTCAGATTGGCGGACCATCCGGCGGATGTCTGTGTATCAGTGCGACAGAAGATCATTTGGATATGAAACTGGATTTTGATTCGCTGAAAAAAGTAGGCGCCATGATTGGTTCCGGCGGACTTGTTGTCATGAATGATAAGAGCTGTATGGTTGAAGTGGCACGTTTCTTTATGAACTTTACCCAGAATGAATCTTGTGGTAAATGTGTGCCGTGCCGTGAGGGAACAAAGCGTATGCTTGAACTGCTTACGGATATCACTGAGGGACGCGGAACGATGGAGCATATAGAGTTATTGGAAACATTGGCTGAGACCGTTTCGGCAACAGCACTTTGTGGTCTTGGCAAAACAGCCGCTTCACCGGTTGTATCGACGCTTAAGTATTTCCGTGACGAATACATTGCTCATGTAGTGGATAAAAAATGTCCGGCAGGCCAGTGTAAAGCACTGACAAGCCTTCAGATTGACCCTGAACTTTGTAAGGGCTGTACCAAATGTGCGAGAATGTGTCCGGTAGGTGCAATTTCCGGAAACATAAAAGAGCCGCATGTCATTGATACGACAAAATGTATTAAATGTGGCGCATGTAAAGATGGATGTAATTTTGGTGCAGTGAAGGAGGTGTAACAATGGCTGAGAAAAAATATATGATAATTGACGGCATTCGTGCCGAGTTTACGGATGAAAAAAATATTTTGCAGGTCATTCATAAAGTGGGAATTCATGTACCGACCTTTTGTTACTATTCGGATATGTCCATTTATGGTGCCTGCCGTATGTGTGTGGTAGAAGATGAGAGAGGAGGCATTATTGCTTCTTGTTCGACGCCGCCGAAAAATAAAATGGTAATTAAAACAAATACCGGTCGTCTGCATGATTACCGTAAGATGATTCTGGAGCTTTTACTGGCATCTCATTGCAGAGATTGTACTGTATGTGAAAAAAATGGAAACTGCCGTTTGCAGATGTTAGCTGCCCGCTTCCGTCTGACAGATGTGAGATTTCCGAATACGCATCCAGAGCGGATGATTGACGATTCTTCGCTTTCGATTGTGCGTGACCCAAGCAAATGTATTTTATGTGGCGACTGTGTGCGTATGTGTAACGAAGTGCAGCATGTGGGAGCGATTGATTTCGCAAACCGTGGCGCAAATATGATTGTCACACCGGCATTTAGCCGAAAAATAGCCGAGACAGATTGTGTCAACTGCGGACAGTGCGCAGCCGTTTGTCCGACGGCAGCAATTACTATAAAGAAAGATTTAAAGCAGGTTTGGCAGGCTCTGTATGCTCCGAATAAGCGTGTTGTTGCACAGGTTGCACCAGCGGTTCGTGTTGCGATTGGCGAAGAGTTTGGATTAAAGCCTGGCAAAAACTCAATCGGTAAAATTTATACCGCACTTCGCATGTGTGGATTTGATACCGTGTTCGACACAAGTGTAGCAGCTGATTTAACAATTGTGGAAGAGGCAGCAGAACTTGTACGAAAATTGGAAAATGGCGAAAATACATATCCAAACGGAAATAAATATCCATTATTTACTTCCTGCTGTCCGGGCTGGGTCCGCTTTGTGGAGACAAAACACCGTGACATGCTTCCTTATGTTTCTACATGCAAATCGCCGATGGAAATGTTTGGTGCAGTAATTAAAGAATACTACAAACCGGCAGATAAAGAAGCCGGCTTAGAAACGGTATCGGTTGCGGTTATGCCATGTGTAGCAAAGAAATACGAGGCAGCCAGAGACGAATTTAAGCGGAATGATGTGCCGGATGTGGATTATGTAATCACAACCAAAGAACTGATTCTTATGATTAAAGAATTGGGAATCCAGTTTGATGAAATTGAGCCGAGTGCGCCAGATATGCCGTTTAGCATTTACTCCGGAGCAGGCGTGATTTTCGGCGTAACCGGTGGTGTGACAGAAGCAGCACTCCGTCATGTGGCAGCACAGGATAATGAGACGATGCGCCAGTTAGAGTATACCGGTATCCGTGGCCTCGAAGGTGTCAAAGTGGCAGAGGTTGAAATTGGCGAAAAAACACTGCGAATCGGTGTTGTAAATGGTCTTGGAAATGCAGATAACCTGATTGAAAAGATTCGTTCCGGTGAAGAACATTTTGATTTTGTCGAGGTTATGGCGTGTCCATATGGATGTATCGGCGGTGCCGGTCAGCCATTTGGTTATCAGTCCGTCAAACAGGAACGTTCTACCGGAATGTATAAAGCAGACAAATCTGCGATTATTAAACGCTCCGGCGAAAATCCGGTTGTGAGCCAGCTCTACGAAAATGGAGTCTTGAAAGGAAGAAGCCATGAACTTCTGCATGTAAATTATTTGAAAGCGGAAGAGTAAGGGAAAAGTAAGGAAATAGAAAAAGCCCATTCGTGTTGAGATAGGATAATGTTTGTCTCTTGCGGATGGGCTTTTTTCGTTGATTCACATTTTGTTATGTGGTAGTATAATAGCATATTGTAAATTTATTATTTGAATTACTAAGAAGGATTTATGAGCGGATTTATTGGTAAAGATATAAGGGGATAGTAGTTGATTGGAGGCGGACATTGTGAAACAGGAGATATTAAATCAATTGGAACTGAAGGAAAACCATGAGTATGAGTGCAAACTTGCTGCAAATGGTCTTCCGGTAAGTATATGGGAGACATATTCTTCTTTTGCAAATACAGATGGTGGAACAATGTTCCTTGGAATCAAAGAACACCGCGATTCTTTTACGGTGGAAGGTTTATCAGAAAAGCAAGTAATCAAGTACCAAAGAGATTTTTGGAGTATAGTGAATGATCGACACAAAGTATCAAAAAACATTTTATTGAATCATCATGTGTATCCTGTGGTTGTTGAGGGGAAAACGATTCTTAGAATTGATGTTCCGGCAGCAGACCGGCATGATAAGCCGGTGTATATTGGTGTTGATCCGATGAAAGGAACTTATCGCAGGGATTATGAGGGGGATTTCCTATGTTCAGAGGAAGCAGTCCGAGCTATGTTTGCAGATCAGCGAGATGGTGGAACAGATACAGAAGTATTAGATAATATGACGTTGGATGCGTTGAATACAGATACCATCAAGGGGTATCGGATTGTATTTGAACAATTGCATCAAGGACATCCTTGGAATTTACTTGAAAATGATGAATTTTTAATGAAACTGCGGGCCGTTGTCAAGAATAATAAAGGGGAACTGTCTCCGACTATTGCAGGCTTGTTGTTTTTTGGAGATGACAAACTATAAATAGTCAAGAGGTTTTTGAAAAAAATTATACTTGTAAAAAGGGTAACTTTAACAGACCATTTGAATACATCGTATTTCAGATGGGACAGATAAATGTATGTAGAGCAGATATTAGCGAAGCTTCTGAACGTTAAAGTCTACATCCTGCCTCTCCAATGCATAGATGACTCTGATCAGTTTCTTTGCTACATGAGTAATAGCTACCCTGTGTTTTTTGCCTTCTGCACGTTTCTTTGCATAGTAAGTTGCAAAGGTTATGTCAAAACGGATTAAAGGAAGGCAGGCGTTAAGAAGAACGTAACGAAGTTGTGAAGAACCATGTTTTACCATTCTGCCACCATGGGATTCTGTTCCAGAATCGTTAATACCGGGTTCGATTCCTGCAAATGCAAGCATCTGTCCGGGATTTGAAAAGTTTGATATATCACCATATTCAGCATAAATAACAGCTGCTGAAATGGGACCGATACCGGGAATGGACATATAGTGTGGATGTACTTCTTCAATAAGTTTGGTAATCTCGGCTTCAAGGGTTTTGATTTCCTTGCAGAGAGAGTTGTACAAGGTAAGTAAACTGTTTAATTCGATGTCGAAAATAGAATTATTGACACCGACTGTATTGGCAGCCAGTTCTTTCAAACGAAGGAACTGTTGTATAGAAAACTTACCTCTTGAAGCACAACGGAGTTTGTCGTAAGAAGCTGAATTCATATGAGCCATTTTTTCGGCTGAACCATAGTTTTCAAGGAGATAGATGGCAGTTTTTGAAAGCCGCTCATTGAAAAAAGGTTTGAATTCCGGAAAGGTATGGTCTAAAACATTTGTAATTTTTACAAGATAAAAAGAACGCTGACGAATCAGCCTGTCTCGTAAACGAGTTAGTGACTTTAAGGAATAAGAGTGGTAAAATCCTTTTGAATGGGGTTTGTATTCAACCGTCATTAACCACCGAGCTATTGATTCGCAGTCAACAGAATCGGTTTTGGTTCGCCTTAAAGTTGTAGACTTTTTATATTCCTTGATAAGAACTGGATTAACTTCCATGAAGCTGTGGTGAGCGTTTTCAAGGAAAAGTTCAAGATTGAGGGCATAATGAGCAGTTGATTCAAACCCTATTTTTATATCCTCAGGATTGGAGAGAGAGTTGAGAGTAGTAAGCAGATGTTCAAACCCATCTTTATCGTTTTTGACAGTAAATTTGGAAACAATCTGCTGGTCGGCTGCAGAAATGATGCAGCAATCATGTTTGTACTTGGAAATGTCAATTCCAACAAAGTACATGGACATAGAAATATACCTCCTGAAATAATATTTAGCACTGCTGTCTTCCACAGAGAATTCGGCTGTGTAATCACGTAAATAGAAACGTCAAGCGTTAACAAACTAATTACCAGTAATAGACGAAAAGCTGTGGTCTGAGTCACCTCCGAACAGTCAAAGCTGTAATAGAATAGATACAGATCCACAGTGCTTTAAGTATTATAATGGAGTATTCAATAAAACCCAAGAGATTGGGAGAAAGGAGAATAATCCATTACCCTCAAAAGAGGATAATTGGATTATACGTGCTTATCGGATAACAGAAGTATTTCCAAATTATTTTTTAGACTATCGCGAAGAAAGTGAGGATAAATCTGTTAGATGGTTGTTCCGGACACATTCTGATGAAGGAGATTGGAGCGGTAATCTTTATGATTTTTACTATAAAGTAATTAATCGGATTGATGATGATATTGCAGTACCTTTTGTAAACCGAAAGGATGGATACCGGGTGGATCGTGTAGATGTGCACGCGGCATTAGGAGAGGCTGTGGCAAATGCTTTGGCGCATTCCAACTATTACGAAAGACGAGGTGTGGTTGTCGTTAAAAAGGGAAAAGAGATAACGATTTCAAATCCGGGAACCATACGAATCACAAAAGAGGAATTTTATGCGGGAGGAAATAGTGATCCTAGAAACCCGAATATTTTGAAAATGTTTGGGTTTGTCAATGTTGGTGAGCGTGCCGGCAGTGGAGTTGATAAGATTATGACTGCATGGAAAGAACAGAACTGGAAAAAACCTGAATTTGATTTTTCGGTTCGCGCAGATCGTGTTACTTTAAAATTAGAGGTTGGACAGGTTGTATATATTCCGGGGGCAGCAGATTTGCGCGTGGAAGATGAATATATTTTTGAAACGTTACCAATGACTAAACAACAAAATGTACTTGAGTACATTGCAAAATATGGGAGCATATCCTCGCAGGTTACGGCAGATATTTGTGGATATAAGTCAAAATCAGGTGCAAGAAAGCTTCTTGATAAGATGATAGAAGAAGGACAGATAAAAAAGATTGGGAAAGGACCTTCAACTCATTATGTAATCAATTAATAAAAAAGTGTTCGATAAAAGCAGTTATCGAACACTTTTTGAACACTAATCGAACACTATTGAACACTTTTGCTAAATTATCGAACACTTTTGTCAGGTGTGGTGGGATGAGGACAGTTGCTAATCTTTTAGGATTCCAGTAAATCAGTAGAAAGACTTTGTGACTCGTGGGTTTTGAGTACGTCGGTATGTGGCGCTGGTAGTTTCAGTGCCCATACCGCTACGCACTCAATGAACGGGAGTGCCCACGAGACGCAAAGCCTTTCTACTGATTTATGGAACCAAAAAAATTAACACCACCCCCTTCCCCTTTACTTTTCCCAACAAACATAGTAAAATATCTTGCATAAAAGCACTCTAGGAGAGAAGGAGATTTAAGATGCAGTTTGACCATCTGTCGTATGGAGATTTTAATCCCCATCTTTTATATATTGGGAAAAAGGTGCCGGAGGTCAGTGGGGAGGACCACAGCCATGACTATTTGGAACTGACTTATATTTTGTCGGGGCAGGCAAGATACTACATAGAAGGAAAAGAATATTTATTGCAGCCGGGGGATTTATTAGTGGGAAATCCGGGGCTTGTGCATCGCTTTGAACTGCGAGAAGGGGAAAAACCGCCCATTGAAGTGTATATCGGATTAAGTAATTTTCATTTCCAGGATATGCCGCCACAGTCGTTAATTCTGCCGGATGGAGCACCGGTGCTGCAGTGCAAGGCAGAGTTGAAGCAGGACTTAAACCAGCTGGTGCAGACGATGATTTCAGAAACTAAAATCCAGCAGAGTGGGCAGTATTTCATGATAAAAGCTTATATGGTGCAGATGCTAGTATTGATTCTCAGGCAGATACATGGAGAAGAAAAGCAGGAAAACCATGGTTTTGTTTTCGAATCCCGCAGTAGGGGCTACGTGGTAAAACGAATTATTGCGTACATGAATGAAAACTATGCTTCTCATATTTCACTTGACCAGATTGCGGCAAATATGTATTTGAGCCCGGTCTATATTTCAAAGATTTTCAAAGAAGAAACGGGAGAGTCACCGATTCGGTATTTGATAAAAATCCGGCTGGAAAAGGCAAAGGAAATATTGGAAAAAGAAAATTGTGGAAGTGTCCGCAATGTATCGCTGGCTGTGGGATATGAAGATGTGTATTATTTTAGCAAATTATTTAAGAAATATTATGGAATTGCCCCTGTTTATTATAAAAGACAGGCGCAAAAGGAGAATGGAAAGGAGATAAAATAACGTGAAACAGTATAGTTTTCTGCTTGTCTTATTCATGGCACTTTGTTTTGGTATAGGAAATGGAAACAAAGCGCAGGCAGGTTCTTTGCAGACGAGAGGTGTCTGGGTATCCTGCTTTGAATTTGAGGAACTTGGACTGAAAGATAAAACAGAGGCGCAGTTTCGAGCCAATGCCAATAAAATATTTGCTACGATTCGAGCAAACGGATGCAATACGGTATATTTTCATGTGAGGGCTTATGATGATGCAATCTATCCATCTTTTGTAACAGGATTTAGCAAGTATATGTCTTCGGATGGAAAAGCACCAGGGTATGACCCGTTGAAAATATTGGTTTCACTTGCACATTCTCATAAGTTAAAAATTCATGCCTGGATGAATCCGTACCGGGTTTCCAGTAAAAAAATTCTTGATCCGGCAAAGCAGACTACGACGGGCCGGATTGTCAGCCAGGTAAAAGAAATTATAAGCCGGTATGCGGTGGATGGTGTTCATTTTGATGATTATTTTTATCCTCAAAATATAAAAAAATACAAGAAAGTGCCGGCAGCAACACGGCGCAAAAATGTAAATATGATGGTTCGGAAAGTTTATCAAACGGTAAAGCAGAAAAAGAAATCGTTGAAGTTTGGTATCAGTCCTGCCGGTGACATTCCTTATTGTGAAAAAATTGGGGCGGATGTCAGGACATGGCTGTCTCAAAGTGGTTATGTGGACTATGTAATTCCTCAGATTTATTGGTCGAACAATTATATAATGAACGGTAAAAAAACGGCGTTGTTTAAGGAACGTCTGGCAAAGTGGCGTGAAATCAATAAACGTGATGTGCCGATGTATGTAGGGCTTGCCCTTTACAAGACCGGCTATTCGTTAAAAGAAGATCCAGGCTGGAAAAAATCGTCCGGTAACATTGCCTCACAGATTCGCCTGATTCGAAGTGGTAATACCGAGGGTTATGTATTTTTTGCTTACAAGGACTTGATTCGTTCGGGGGCAGCGAAAGAACTGAGAAAATATTACAAGGTAATTGGAAAAATATCGCTGAATAAGAAAAAGAAGACGCTTCGTGCCGGCAAAAAATATCGATTGAAAGCATCGTTCTGGCCGGCAAAACTGCATGGTAAAATCAAGTGGAAATCATCCAATAAAAAGATTGCCAGTGTATCGAAAAAGGGAGTTGTAAAGGCAAAGAAAAAAGGAACTGTCCGCATTTATGCGATTTATGGTACGATGAAAAAATCGTGTAAAATTGTTGTGAAGAAGAAAAGAAAGTAAAGGAGAGCATTTTGGTAGCTTGGTTTGACAGCGTAATTCTTAATTGGTTTCAGTCGATACAAAATGACTTTTTAACTGTTTTGTTCAAGGTAATCACATTCCTTGGAGAGGGCGGTTTAATCTGGATTGTTTTGGGGCTTTGTCTTGCTGCTTATAAAAAGACGCGATGGATTGGCATATCGGTTTTACTTGCGTTATTATTTTCTCTTCTTGTGGGAAATGTGACCTTAAAACCATTGGTGGCAAGACCGAGACCGTGCTGGCGGAATCCGTCGGTTAATCTGCTGATTCAGAACCCAAAGGATTATTCATTCCCATCCGGACACTCCCTTTCCTCCTTTGCGGCGGCAATGGCAATCTTTATGAATCATCGAAAGATGGGAGTGGCAGCGCTTTTGTTTGCTTTTATCATGGGCTGCACAAGATTGTATTTTTATGTGCATTATCCGACGGATATACTGGCGGGTATACTCTTTGGTCTGATTCTTGGCTTTTTGGCTTATTGGATTGTCACAAAAGGCAGAAAAAAATGGGAGGAAAGAAGCCGTGCTTGAACTGGAAAAATTACAAAAATCCTATCGAAAGAATGAAGTTTTACAAGATGTTTCAATTACCATAAAAGATGGAGAGAGCGTGTGCTTTGTAGGGGCTAATGGAGCCGGAAAATCGACACTTCTAAAAATTATAGTTGGTGCTCTTAAGCCGGATTTTGGGACTGTATTGTGGAATGGGAAAGTAGTTGATACATCATTTCTTTCGGAGTATGTCGGCTATGTACCACAGGAAAATCCACTATTTGAGGATTTGACAGTAAAAGACAATCTTGAATTATGGTATGCTAAAGACAAAGCGTGTCTGCAGAAAGATTTGGAAGACGGGTGGTTATTTCAATTCGGCATGCATAAAATTTATAAAAAACTAGTCAAAAAGTTATCCGGCGGCATGAAAAAAAGACTCAGTATCTGCTGTGCACTGGCTGGTGATCCGGATGTCTTAGTAATGGATGAACCGGGAGCAGCACTTGATTTAACGGCGAAGAATGAAATACTTCGCTTGATAAAGAATTTTACAAAGGAAGGAAAAAGTGTTATAATAACATCTCATGAAATGTCGGAAATTGCTTTTTGCGATTCTTTGTATGGAATCCGCCATGGGAATGTTGTTACATTAGATAAAAAGATAAACAGTTTAGAACTCATGAAATGGATTCAAGGCTGATTATCATAGAAACAATTCAAAAAAGAAGCTTACCTATGTAGGAAAATGGAGGAAAAAATGGAAAAGAAGAAGAGTAAGGGGAAACTGATTGCGTTAATTATTGCAATCGTTGTTGTTGTCGGAGTCGTGACGACGGGAATTGTACTGGCAGCTACCGGTACATTATTTGGTTCGACAAAGAAGAAAGCATTTGACCTTTTGAAACAGGCACCAGAAAAGATGACACAGTCAGCAGTGAGCAAGCAGCTTGGTCTTGATGAGTTATCTCAGGCTATGTTAGACAAAGGAATGGATATCAACTACAAAATAAAAGATATCCAGTCATCGGATTCTTCTGTTGATTTGTCTGGTATGGAAATGGGTGCTGGTTTATCACTGGATGTAAACAACAAAAAAGCATCCGCAAAGATTGCCCTTTCTAAAGATGGCAGTCAGTTATCGGCAGAAGCCTATGGCTCATTAGAGGAAAAGAAAGCAGCATTTTCTCTGCCGGAGCTGATTCCAAACAAGACATTCAGCATTACGGCATCGGATAATGACAGTCAGGAAGCTTTGAATAGTATTTCTGCCGTTTTAGCAGTCCTACCGGATTTGCAGGAGACATTTTCCACTTTCTTAGAGGAGCAGGGAGATGCTTTGTATGACAGCACAGAATGTGAAAAAGCAGATAATGGTTATCAGATTAAGATTACAAAAGTTTCACTGGATGAGTTTGTAAATAAGTTCCGTGATTATGTAAGCAGCCAGTCAGAGACACTTGGTAAGATTGAAGAAAAACTTGGTATGTCAAAAGGAACGATTGCCAGCGGAGTTGGTATGATTGTCCCACAGATTACATCTTACACACAGGATATTATTGTAACGGTGGAGGGCACTGACGGTAATTTGACAGGATTCAAAACATCTGTGACGGTTGCCGGTGTTAAATTAGATGTTCATGGTACATTTGCAGATAATGATGCCCAGAACACAGCAAATGTTGAGTTGTCCTTAGCACAGAATGGTTCTTCTATTGGAACAGTTACTTATAATCTTCAGGGTAAAAAAGGTGATGTATGCGAAGATACAATTAAAATGGTTGTTTCGAGCATGGGCACAGAAATTGCTTCAACAGAAGTGAAAGAATCCCTCGACACGAAGAATAATAATGCACTTACAATGTCTGCTTCCGTAAAATCGTATGATTCGGATGAGATGAAAATGTCATGCAGCGGAAGTGTGAAAAACTTAGAAAAAGGTAACAGCATTACCCTTGATTTTAAAGATGTATCGGTTGACCAGGGGGGAGCAGGCACGAATACCTTTGGAATGGAATACTCGTTTGCTGCTCTTGACGGTGAAGTAAAAATGCCTGCTGGTGAAGAGCAGGTTGTGACAGCGGATACCTTACAGTCAACTTTGACTCAGTATCAGAGTGACATGAAGACTAATCTGCAGAATATTTTAGGCAAATGGGGACTTCTTAATGATATTAGTTCCTTATTCAGTCCACCTTCATTGGATACATCGGGATTGAGTGATGTGTATTCGTCCGATGATGATGTGGATGCTTCTTTAACTACTGACAGTTATACAGACAGTTATGAGGATGAAAATGACACTTTGTAATTCCTACAAAATATGTTATCTTAAGAAAATGGCAAAGAGGACCGTTATGGTCCTCCCTGTCATTTTCTTGTCTATGGCGGTTCTTTTGACTGTATTTTTTGTTTGTTTGTCTGCAATTTCGGAAAACAGTAAAATACATATTGGAGTTGTTGTGCCGGAAAAAGGATTTATGGAGCGAGGGTTATTTGAGTATGTCAGCAATATGGCAGATACGAAAGCCTTATGTGAGTTCCGGGAATTGAGTGAGACAGAGGCAAAAGAGCAGTTGGA
The DNA here is from genome assembly GCA_934322085.1 of uncultured Eubacterium sp. Lineage (GTDB taxonomy): Bacteria > Bacillota > Clostridia > Lachnospirales > Lachnospiraceae > Eubacterium_F. Next base: position 93,846 of record CAKRGF010000002.1, on the reverse strand, counting down.
TGAAGGAAAGGTGGCGGCTTATGTTACGCTGCCGGAAAATTTATTGGAGAAAATATATCGGAACGAAAAAACCTCCGTCCATATAACAACGGCTAAAACACCCACAATTGAAAGTGCATTGATGGAGGAACTGGTGGATTCGGCAGTTTCTTTTGTGTTGACAGCAAAAGCCGGTGACTATGCAGCATATCAGTTATATGCAAAGTATGGCAGACAGGGAAGTATGAAGACTGTAGCGATGGATATGAACCGCAATTATATTCGTTTTGTGCTGCGGCAGGAAACTTTGTTTCACGAGAAGACGGTGAAATCAGCTTCCGGTATGAAAGATATTACGCGTATTTTTCTTGGAATTATGGTGACACTTTTGACTCTTATGGGAGCGATGTTGATTTCTCTGCGGGAGCGTCCGACAGCGGTATTGCTTGGCTTATTGAAGGGAAAGAAAATAAACCCAGTGGATACGCTTTTTTTTGATGTTTTGTTAAATGGTGGTGTTTTGTTTGTCTGTATGACTGCCGGATTCTACGGATTTGCGGCCTTTTTAGGGGTAAAGGTGACGATGCTTAATATGTGTGGGTTTGCCCTTAGTAGTTTTTGTACAGCATGTCTGCTTGCCTGTGTTGTTCCATATGGCAGGGCAAATGCCGGGCAGTTACTGTTTCTCTTTGTATTTGCTGTGGTGCAGTTTGTGCTGCTTGGCGGTGCATTCCCGGACTACATGCTGCCCAAAATTCTTGTAAGCATTGGGAAAATACTGCCGGGAGGAGTTTTCGTTGGTTTGCTGCATGCAGAAATGAAAGGACAGATTTTTTCACCATCGCTTATTTATGTACTTATGTATGGAGTCTGCCTCTTTTGTCTTGCCTTGTGGCGCATGAAGAGAAAGAGGGGTGGCATTGCATGAGAATATGGCTGAAAAAATATACCAAACGCTTTTTGTGCCAGAAATTCTTTTTGTTTCTGCTGATTGCCCTGCCTTTTTTTACTTATTTATATTCCTATGCGGTACATCAAAAGTCTACAAAAGTTAAAGTGGGAATTGTGGCAGACAAAGACAATGTGTTTATTCGGGAAATTCAGGAGGAACTTCTTAGTAAAACCGGTATGATTATGTTTTGTGAAATATCTTCCGAGAAGGACATGATTCAAAAAATCCGAAAGGGGGATTTGACGTGTGGTTATGTGTTACCGGATACACTTAAAAAGCAATATGAAAATGGGCAGTATGAAAAATGCATTAAGCAATACAACAGTGAGGGAAATGCCTTTTTTCTGATTGCGAGAGAGGCTGTGATAAGCAGTGTGTTCCGCGTGTACGGAAGACAGATGCTTGAGGATTACATTGCACAATCCGGACTTTTTGAATCACATGAAATTGAAAAAGGGGAGATTTCGCAAAAATATAAGGATAATTTGGCAAAGCAGCAAACATTTACGATGGAAATAAACAAGCAGAACTTTGCAAAAAAACAGATGGGAGACTATCTTTTGGCACCATTACATGGTGGTGTGGCTTTTTTGATTCTGCTTGCCGGATTCTGTGGGCTTGCCCTCTACAGAAAAGATTGTGGAAAACAGATTCCTTTTGTAGTAAATGGAAAATGGCGCAGAGAGATGCCGCTTTTTTCGATTGCGGTGCCGGTAGTTCTAATGACAATTTCAGGAATTTTGTCCGAGCTTTTATGCGGAATTTCGTTTTTAACAATAAAAGAAATTGCTTCTCTACTGATTTATGATATAATAGTGGTACTGTTTTGTGATTTATTATCTGCAATTCAGGTAAAAGAAGGTGTCATTTGGCTCTTTGCGCTGTTTTATTTGTGTATCAGCGTATTGTTTACACCGGTATTTTTGAATTTGCCGGTGCTGATTCCATGGGTACGCATTTTGTCGTATTTTTGTCTGCCGTATTATTTTTTAAATGCAGCCTTTGGCGGCGTGTGGCAGATTTTTGAATTGATTTTTGCCGGCACCTTGCTTTTTTTAGTTAATATATGGAGAAGAAGGAGAGACTGTTATGGTTACTAATTGTGAGTTTTGTGCCTTTTACGTTTATGACGATGATGGCTATGCAGAATGTGATGTCAATTTGGACGAAGATGAAATGGCAAGATTTTTAGGTTCATCGTATCAGTCCTGTCCATATTATCAGACGGATGATGAATACAAAATAGTGAGAAAGCAGAATTGATTGGTAAATGAATTGTTAGGAGGCGAAACTATGGCAATCATATTGATCGCAATTGGATTGTTGTTTACCGGCGTTGACTTTATGGTGGGAAGCGGCATTTCATATCCGGATTTTATACAGCCTATAGGGCTTTATCATGGAATTGATATTCACCCAAGAATACAGCAGTATGTAACGCAGAATATTTTAGGACATAATTTGCAGGTGGACTTACTGCCGGATGTTATTGGCTGTTTACTAGTGCTTGTTGGTGCATTTATGTTTGTGAAACATAACAAAAAATTCTGGTTTGGTGCACTGTTAGCTGTTTTGGCAGGAGGGTGTTCCGTTGCCCTTCGCGTCATTCCGTTTTATGTGAATGGGGGAGCCTTAATTTTGTCTTCCCTCAGTTTATATTTCTTTGCCTTTGTGTTTGAAATTTGGATGGAATATATCATGATTTACATGACGGTAAATGTTTCGGATAACATGGCAAATGTAAGTACCAACCGGAGAATGCAGTTTGGCTGGTGGGTCACCGTATTTGCAAGAATTTTTATTTTCCTTTTGACTTTTGTTGGAATCGGCTCGGTCCGCCATGTTTACGAGGCTGTTGTCTTATTGTTTACGGTATTTTATCTGTATCAATTATTGCAGACACGCAAATATGTGGGAACTTACAAAGTCTACAAAGAGGGCTTTAACAGTGCCATTTTGCCGGAATATGTAAAGGAAAAAATGATAGGAGTTTCGTACCGTGAAAATCCCGATATTTCGCTGGATGAACTTCGTTATGTGCGAATTATCCACTATGATTTCCAAGGTCAGATTCAAGAAGGTGAACTGGTGGTAAACCAAAAAATTGCATATCCTGTCATGCGGGCATTTTACCAGCTTTACAAATGGGAATATCCGATTGAGCGGGTGCGCCTTGTGGATGATTTTGACGGGGACGATGAAGCATCCATGGAGGCAAATAACACATCGGCATTCAATTACCGCACGGTTGAGGGGCGCGACGAACTGTCAAAACACGCTCTTGGTATGGCAATTGATATCAATCCGCTGATGAATCCTTACGTCAGGGAAGATGGCTATTTCCCGAAAAATGCAACCGAGTATCTTGAACGTGATATAACATTGTGTAAGGGAGAGCATAAAGATAAAATGATTCACAAAAAAGACATGGCATATAAAATCTTTAAGAGAAATGGCTTTTTGTGGGGCGGTGACTGGGAAGACTGTAAAGATTACCAGCACTTCTATATGAAGTAGAAAATGGCACAGTAGGTTTTTGTAATAAAAGAAAGCAGTTATCAATCGGCTCGAAACAAAAGATTCGCATTCGCGAATAAAGTTTCTCGCTCGGTTGATAACTGCTTTCTTTGTTACACAATAAAACCTGCTGTGACATATCTACGCAATCGCACAAAGTTTTGGGGTTCTTATCAATCGAAATATTGAGATTATGATGAGATGAGGGAGTTGGTGGTGTTGTGGATTAAGTGATTTGAGTGAAACAGAATATAATATTTTTAGATACCAATAAAACAACAGAAACATTTGCGGTGAGTGGGTTTGAGCGCGTCAGCAGGCGGTACTGGTAGTTTCAGTACCCCTGCTGCTACGCAGCTCAACAAACGAAAGTGCCCACGAAACGCAAATGTTTCTGTTATTTTATGGCAGCTAAAAAACTTAATGTTGTTTCATTCAAACTACTTAATAATCGTCCCGATTCTCTCCTTAATCCCCTGATAAGCGTTCTCAAGCTTTGTAATAATAGCGGTTCGTCCCTCACCGGAGGAAACGAAAGATACGCTGGCATCAACTTTTGGTAATGTCGTGATGGCATCAAAGTGATTTTCATCAATTAAGGAAATGGCATCGCTTACGCTGATTTTACCAATTGCCTGGCCGTCAGCGGTTTCCATCTGTTCTTTGGAAGTCAGAATCATAAGATGGGAAGCATCTACCATATCGGCAAGTTTTGCAGCAGTGTAGTCTTTTTCAATGACGGCACTGGCACCCTTTAATGTAGTTCCCTGTTCCATAACTGGGATTCCACCGCCGCCGGCTGCAATGACAATCTGTCCGGCATCTAAAAGTGCTTCGATTGCATCAATTTCATAAATATCAACCGGTTTTGGAGAAGCGATGATACGGCGGAAACCGTCTCCTTCCGGTACGACATGATTTCCCTTTTCTTCCTCGGCATCGGCTTCTTCACGCGTCATAACACGTCCAATTACTTTGGTCGGGTGGTTGAATGCCTTGTCAAACGGGTCTACACGAACCTGTGTAATAATCGTAGAAACCGGTTTAAAAATACCGCGGTCTAACAATTCGGTACGAATGGCGTTCTGCAAATCGTATCCGATATAACCCTCACTCATAGCACCACAGAGAGACATTGGTGCAACGGTATAATTTTTATCGTTATCCAAACGGGCAAATTCAGTCATGGCAGTCTGAATCATGCCGACCTGAGGCCCGTTACTGTGGGTAATTACAATCTGATATTTCTGCTCTACTAAATCGGCAATTGCCTGAGCTGCCTTTTTTACGTTTTTTTTCTGCTCCGGAAATGTCTCACCAAAGGCATTTCGTCCGAGAGCAACAACAATTCTTTTTTCTTTCATGAATCGTAACCTCCATCCGGTAATTTTTATCACAATTAAAGATGTAACTAGTATACCATTTTTTTCAGGGTTCGTAAATATTCTTTCTGTTCCTTTGTAATGCGGTAGCTTTCGATAGCTTTCTGAATCGATTTCTTGTGAACCCAGTCAGAAAGCTTTTTCTTTTCCAGATAAGGAATGGCTGCGTCCCACTGCTTGGCAAGCGCGGTGGCAAAATACCACGCAATCATCATATTGACGTAATATTCTTCTGAGCGGATTTTGGCGACAAGTGCCAAATGTTTCTCTGAGAAATCGGCGTCCAGATATAGCCGCAGCAGGATGCCGATGCCATATCGGATGGTGTATGTGTCATTTGATGAAATCCAGTTTAGAACTTCCTCATACAGTTCCGATTTATGTTTCTTAAATACGCCGGGTGCCGGTAAATCACACGTTGCCCAGTTGTTGATATAGGGAAGAAAACGGTTGATTTCCCGCACACAGGATTCATAGTCTTTTTCTGCTGAAATTAGTATCATATGAAGATTATTTTCTTCATAATAATGGTGGGGCAGTTCTTTTAGAAAGTTTTCTGCCTCTTTGGTACCTTTAAAATCTTTGGCAAACGAGCGCAGTACAGGGGTGCGGATGCCGATGATTCTGTTCTTTTCAATTGATGGAATCAGTTTACTGTGAAATTCTAAGTAAGAAGGGTCCTGCAGGGTAAATAATTGTTTCTGTAATTCGTTCATTTTTCTACCTCCATAAGCTGTATTTTAACGCATAAATAAGGGTTCGTAAAGCATTAATGATTCGTTCATGGATTGTTGACGGAAAGGACAAAATGATTTATAATAAATACATTATTAAGATGGTCGGAAAGGACGGGGTGATATTATGAAATTAGTATTTATTGGGGCTGACCATGAAGTTACGGGAAGCTGTCATTACATGGAGGTTGGAGACAAAAAATTCTGCGTAGATATCGGTATGGAGCAGGGGCAGGATTTGTTTGAAAATCAGGAGATTCCGGTAAATCCATCAGAGATTGATTTTATTTTGCTGACACATGCTCACATAGATCATACAGGACTTCTTCCAATGCTGTTTGCAAGAGGATTCCGCGGTCAGGTATATGCGACAAAAGCGACGGTGGATTTGAGCCAGATTATGCTTCGTGACAGTGCACATATCCAGCAGTTTGAGGCAGAGTGGCGGAACCGGAAAGCAAGACGTTCCGGTGGTGAAATTTATGAACCTTTGTATACGATGGAAGATGCATTAGGTGCAATTCGACTGCTGGTTCCGTGTGAGTACGATAAAAAAGTTACGATTTGTGATGAGGTTACTATTCGCTTTACCGATGTGGGACATTTACTTGGTTCTTCTTCCATTGAAGTATTTGCAAAAGAGGGTGAAGAAGAACGAACGGTTGTCTTTTCCGGTGACCTTGGAAATACACATAAGCCGATTCTCAGAGACCCGATTTACACAAAAGCGGCAGATTATGTTGTTATGGAATCTACATATGGTGACAGACTTCATGGCGAAGAGGCACCGGATTATGTTGGGGAACTGGCGGCAATTATTGAAAGTACCTTCCGCCGCGGCGGTAATGTGGTAGTGCCCTCCTTTGCGGTCGGCAGAACACAGGAGATGTTATATTTCTTACGTCAGATTAAGGAGCAGCAGTTAGTGAAGACACATCCGGATTTTGAAGTGTATGTGGATAGTCCGCTCGCTGTGGAGGCAACCAATATTTTCGGTAAAAATGTACAGCAGTGCTTTGATGAAGAAGCAAAAGCACTTGTAGAAAAAGGAATTAATCCGATTGGATTCCCAGGGTTGAAATTGTCCATTACAAGCGATGACAGTAAGGCAATCAATTTCGACCAGCAGCCAAAAGTGATTTTGTCGGCATCCGGTATGTGTGAGGCAGGCCGAATCCGGCATCATTTGAAACATAATTTATGGCGTCCAGAGAGCACGATTGTGTTTGTGGGCTATCAGACCAGAGGTACATTAGGACGTGCGCTGCTTGAGGGGGCAAAAGAAGTAAAACTGTTTGGTGAAGTGATTGAGGTTAAAGCAGAGATTACAAAAATTGCTGGCATCAGCGGACATGCAGATAAAAATGGATTGTTAAAATGGATTAACAGTTTTACGGAGAAACCGCCAAAACGCGTATTTGTCGTTCATGGAGAAGATAAGGTATGCGACGAATTCGCGAGAACGCTTACCGATTCCGGATATAATGCTTTTGCACCGTACAGCGGTACGATTTTTGATTTGATACAAGGCGAGTTTGTAAAAGAAGCGCTTCCGGTTGCCGTGAAGAAGAAAGCGGCAGCGAAGAAACGTTCCGGCGATATGTTCCAGCGTCTATTGACGGCAGGACAGCGCCTGCTTTCAGTAATTCGTAAGAATGAGGGATTAAGTAATAAGGATACGGCGAAGTTCACAGACCAGATTCAGGCACTTTGTGATAAGTGGGATCGTCCGTAATCCATAAAAAAGAAGAAGAGGAGGTGAGGTTGTGACCACACAGGAAAGTCGTGAACAAGAGATTAAACAGCTCAATGCAGAAAAGGTAAAGCAGATTGCTTTATGCCATTTTTATTCTTACTATGTCAGACATAATATGTCAGACATGCTGGCGTATGTCGGTGAGGATGTAATGTGGCTTGGCTCGCAGTCTAATTTTGTGGCACACAACCGTCAGGAGTTTGAAAACCTTCTGGAGAGAGAAATAAAAAAAGTACCAAAGCAATGTGTTATGAAAGTGATATCGACAGATGTCAGTCCGGTTTCCGGAAATTGTTATCAGGTGACCGGAGAATTGGAACTGCGTTTGCCGGTGCAGGATAATGTTTATTATACGAATTTGCGTTTTTCTATGATGATTTGTAAAGAGGATGGAAAGTTTTCCATTGTATCAATACATACATCTACGATTAGAAAGACTGCTTTGTGGCATGACACACAGGCACTAAAAGAGAGGCAGAAACAATTTTCAGAAGAAGGCGGGGAAGATATACATGATCCGGTAACAGGTGTGTTTCAATTGGGAGCATTTAAAGAGCGGGCTGCCAGACAGTTAGAAGATATTTCAAAAGAAAAAAATTATGCGCTTATTTGTACGGATATCTGTAATTTTGAACGGGTAAACAATTTGTATGGTATGCAGAAGGCAGATAAACTTTTGGCGGATACAGCGAAGATGATTATGGCATCGGGCAAATGTATTTTGCTTTGCTGCCGCAGTGTGGCAGACCATTTTGTAGCACTTGCCCGTTATCAGGATTTTTCTACATTCCGCAATATGCTTAATGAGTTATGCAACCGTTTTGCAGTGGAAATCGGAAACGAATATTCGGATGCCTATCCGCGGCTTGGTATCGGTGTTTACCGCATTGACAAGGAACATCCGCCGATTCAGAAGATGGTTGAGTATGCCAATCTTGCCAGAAAAAGCTTGCGGACGAATACGACTTCTCATATTGCTGTGTATGACGAGAGAGTGTACACGCAATTGATTCGTGCAGGAAAAATTGAGCAGAGCATGAAAAATGCGATGGCTCAACATGAGTTTAAGGCATTTATACAGCCAAAATACAACTTGGAAACCGGGCAAATTGTAGGTGCCGAGGCGTTAGTTCGCTGGATTCGGGAAGACGGCTCAATGATTTACCCGGATGATTTTATTCCGATTTTTGAAAAAAATGGTTTTATTGTTGAATTGGACTTCTTTATCCTTAGCGAAGTGTGTCGCATGATTCAGAGACGGCTTCAGGAAAAAAGACATTGTGTGCCGATTTCGATTAACCAGTCGCGTGTTTTATTGCAGGAAAAAGATTATGTGAAGCGAGTGGCGGACATTTTGAAAAAATATGATACGCCGCCTCGTTATATCGAGTTAGAGTTGACGGAACGGATTTTTAGGGATGATTTGACAGATTTGGCGGAGATGATGGGAGAACTTCGGAATCTTGGTATTCGCTGGTCCATTGATGATTTTGGGACGGGGTATTCTTCTCTTAATTTATTGAAGGAGTTACCGGTTGATATCATTAAAATTGACAAGTCGTTTTTAGATGAGACAGAGAGTTCTGAGACGAGTAAAATTATTATTAGAAAAACAGTGGAACTGACACAGGAACTGGACAAAACGGTTGTCTGTGAAGGGGTTGAGACAGAAAATCAGGCGGACTATCTTCGCGGCATCCGCTGTGATATGGCACAGGGATATTTATATGCGAAACCGATGCCAATGGAAGAGTTTGAAAAATTGCTGGATAAGGAGATATACGGATGAAAAAGGCAGGAAAATTAATTATTGTGACGTTGCTTATCTTGTCCGGATTGACGGCCGGAGCGTATTTTTTTCTCAAAGGACGCGAAGGCGGTCCGTCGAACGAATTTAAAAACCGTATGGCAAAAGAGCAAAGTGATAATCAGACGGACCGTGCCTATCAGTATGATATGCCGGATAAAGCTACGGTTTTAGCAACGGACGGCGAAGATAAAAATGTTCTTAATTTTGAGTCAAATTCCGTGTATCAGGTTTCGAATTCCAATGAAGCAAGAGCACGTTTAGACCGGTTGATTAAGCGTACCGATGCGGATTTTGATAATCCGATTATAGCCAAAAATCCATTTGGTACGATGGAAAATAGTTTTTATTTTTATTTTCACACATCGTTCCGGTGTATGATCCGGTATACGATTACGGTTGAGGACGAGATGATTTCAGACCATATCCGCTATGTCAATAACGGACAGGAAAATAATCTAACGAAAGAACACGAATTTCTGGTAGATGGCCTGATTCCGGGAAGAACGAATTTTATTGTGATTGAATTGGTCGATTCAACTGGAAATACGAGAGAAACCCAAAATTATCAGTATACAGCCGGGGCGGCTCCATCTGGTATACCGCAGAAAATTACGGCAAATGATGGCTATTCTAAATCTACCATATCAAATGGTATGTATTATGTTTTTCCATCTGGAAAATCGTGGGTTGCGGTTTATGATAACAAAGGTATTCTGCGTGGTCTGATTCCGACAGAATCCTATCATGGACGCCGCATAACCGCTTCGGAGGATTGTATTCTTTATCAGATTTCGAATAATAAGATAGCAAAGGTATCGTCACTTGGACGGGTGACAGGTGTCATTCAGATGAAAGGCTATGGAGAAATCCGCGATTTTTCTTATGATGGATATAATGAAGTTTACTGGCTGGGAAAGAAGAAAAAAAATGAGTATTTACTGGCAACGTCTTTCCAGACAGGGAAAACGCGGGTTGTATACCGATTTAAGAAAGGAATTTTTGCTGGTTCTTTGACTGCACCGCAAAGTGGTACGATTGGCGTGGTGGCAAAGAATCCTTCCGGGTTAATTTATTTGGATGCTATTACTGCGGCGAAACCTAAAATTTCTTTTGTCGTTGGGAAAAAGGCGTCATGGAAAAAAGTGGTGGCAAAGAAAAAGATAAAAGAAGATAAGAAATTTACCGGCTGGAATACAAAACAATCTATGCTTTTAGCACAGGAAAATGAAACGGCACCAGCGATGTTAGTGCAGGAAGGAAATCAGTATCTTGCGGTCGAGTGGCAGGCAGATGTGGCAAAGAAGACAGTGCAGAAAAAAGCGTCGGCCACGGCAGCTGAAGCGAAAAGCGGAAGCCAGTTACAGAAGCGGGGAAATAATTATGTGATTGTTTGCGGCAGGGCAGGAACCTATTTGGAAATGGGAACTGACGGCAAAGCGATTCGCCGGTATAACTATGGAAGCGGGCTGGATTCGGTCCAGAAATTAACGCTTTCCGGTATGTGCTTTTATGGAATCTAAAAAAGTTGTCCATAGGAGTAAAAAATGGTTGAGATTATATGCGCAAAAGATGTATAATGGGCATATGATATAAAATTACTTTTAGGAGGGTATACGCAATGAAATTTTTTGTTGACACAGCGAAAATTGAGGACATCAAAAAAGCAAATGAGATGGGGGTTATTTGTGGTGTTACTACGAATCCATCCCTGATTGCCAAAGAGGGCGGAAGAAGTCAGGAAGATGTATTGAAAGAAATCGCATCCATCGTTGATGGTCCAATCAGTGGTGAGGTAAAAGCAACAACCGTAGATGCAGAGGGTATGATTGCAGAAGGTAGAGAAATTGCAAAACTTCACGAGAACATGGTAGTTAAAATTCCAATGACAGTAGAAGGTTTGAAAGCAACAAAGGTACTTGCTTCAGAGGGAATTAAATGTAATGTTACATTGATTTTCAGTGCAAATCAGGCACTTTTGGCAGCAAGAGCAGGAGCTGCTTATGTATCTCCATTCTTAGGACGTCTGGATGATATTTCCCAGCCTGGTATTGATTTGATTCGTGACATCGCAGAAATCTTTTCCGTACATGGGATTGAGACAGAAATCATCGCAGCCAGCGTAAGAAATCCAATTCATGTTACGGATTGTGCATTGGCAGGTGCTGATATCGCTACGGTACCATATGGTGTTATTGAGCAGATGACAAAACATCCATTGACTGATATCGGTATTGAGAAATTCCAGAAAGATTATATTGCTGTTTTTGGTGAATAATTTGGTGAGTAATAAAAAGGAGATTGATTATGAATAAGTTAGAACTTCAGAAAATGGCTGTTGAAGTTCGTAAGGGGATTGTAACTGGGGTTCATAGTGCAAAATCAGGCCACCCGGGCGGCTCCTTGTCAGCAGCAGACATTTTTACTTATCTTTTCTTTGAAGAATTGAATATTGACCCTAAAAATCCGGACAAAGCAGACCGTGACCGCTTCGTGCTTAGTAAAGGACATACGGCTCCAGGTTACTATGCAGCACTGGCAAATCGTGGATTCTTCCCGGTTGAGGATTTGACGACACTTCGTCACGTTGGTTCCTATTTGCAGGGACATCCGGATAAAAAGCATATTCCTGGTGTGGATATGTCGAGCGGTTCTTTGGGACAGGGAATTTCGGCAGCAGTCGGAATGGCGTTGTCCGCTAAATTAAGTAATGACGATTATCGTGTTTACACACTTCTTGGTGACGGTGAAATTCAGGAAGGACAGGTTTGGGAAGCAGCAATGTTTGCCAGCCACAGAAAACTGGATAATTTTGTTGCCATCGTGGATAACAACGGCTTACAGATTGACGGTGCAGTTGATGATGTATGTTCACCATATCCGATTGATGAGAAATTCAAAGCATTTGGTTTCCATGTAATCGAAGTGGATGGTCATGACTTCGATGCTTTAAAGGCAGCTTTTGATGAAGCAAAACAGACTAAAGGACAGCCTACGGCTATTATTGCAAAGACCGTTAAAGGAAAAGGCGTTTCCTTCATGGAAAATCAGTGTAGCTGGCATGGTACTGCACCAAATGATGAGCAGTATGCACAGGCTATGGAAGAATTAGAGAAAGCAGGTGAGTCTTTATGTCAGAAGTAAAAAAGATTGCTACTCGTGAGAGTTATGGTAATGCATTAGCAGAACTTGGCGCAGAATTTGATAACCTCGTTGTACTGGATGCAGACCTTGCGGCTGCCACAAAGACCGGTATTTTCAAAAAGGCTTTCCCGGAACGCCATATTGACTGTGGTATCGCTGAGTGTAACATGATGGGAATTGCGGCAGGACTGGCAACGACGGGCAAAGTTCCATTTGCAAGTTCATTTGCAATGTTTGCTGCAGGACGTGCATTTGAGCAGGTTCGTAACTCGATTGGTTATCCACATCTGAATGTGAAAATCGGCGCAACACATGCCGGTATTTCCGTAGGTGAAGATGGTGCGACACACCAGTGTAATGAAGATATTGCACTGATGCGTACAATTCCTGGTATGACAGTAATTGTTCCATCTGATGATGTAGAAGCAAAAGCAGCTGTTCGTGCCGCCTATGAGCATGACGGTCCATGTTATCTTCGTTTTGGACGTCTGGCTGTGCCGGTAATTAACGATAAACCGGATTATAAATTTGAACTTGGTAAAGGTGTTGTACTTCGTGAAGGTAAGGATGTAACCATTGTTGCAACCGGACTTCCGGTATCCAACTGTCTGGAAGCAGCGGAGAAGCTGGCAGCAGACGGCATCGATGCCAAAGTGATTAACATTCATACAATTAAACCTTTGGATGAGGAGTTAATCGTAGCAGCAGCCAAAGAAACAGGCAAGGTGGTAACGGTAGAAGAACATTCTGTTATCGGTGGTCTGGGAAGTGCTGTATGTGATGCATTAGCTGAAAAATGTCCGACAAAGGTTTGTAAAATCGGTATTAATGATGTATTTGGTGAATCTGGTCCGGCAGTAGAGCTTGTTAAGAAATATGGCCTGGATGCAGACAGTATTTATGAAAAAGTAAAAGCATTTTGTAAATAATTTCATGTAAGTTACCTCCCGGTGGAGAAAATTTACCGGCAGGAAAAGGCAATAAATCAGCGGATGCGCCGGTTTGTTGCCTTTTTTTCAAAGGAATGGGTAGAGATATGTTATGTATACTTCTAGCCTCGGTGGACTCACCGCAGGACAAAAGAAAACTGGAGTTATTATATGAAAAATACAACCGTCTTATGTATGTGGCAGCAATGCGCATTTTACGGCATCCAGAGGATGCAGAAGATGCCTGCTTGACGTCATGGGAAAAGGTTATAAAAAATTTAGATAAAATTGATAAAATAGATTGTCAGAAAACCAAGAGTTTCCTCGTTATTATAGTTGAGAGGACGGCAATTGACCTTTATCGTAAGAACCAGAAGAAAAACCAAAAGGTGCAGGAGATGGATGAGTTTGAAACCAGCCCGTATTTTTGTATGCATGAAAGTGGTTATGGTGAAAGCGAGATGATGGAAGTGTTTCAGAAGATTCCGAAACTGTATGCCGAGGTTCTGATTCTTCGTTATGTCAACGAATTAGGGGTAAATGAGATTGCTGAACTTCTTAATATTAAGGTGAATGCGGTGTCTAAGAGAATTTCAAGAGGCATTGCAATCATTCGAAAGGAGTGGCTTGGTAATGAATGAGGAAAGTATAAAGAGATTTTTGACGACCTGTGTATATCAGGAGATGAATTCATTTTATCCATTGAAAGAGGAAGATTATAATCACGAATTTTCAAAAAAATTCAAGAAAAGATGGAAACGTCTCAATTGGAGTGAAAAATATTTTGGCAGTCATCTGCGTCTGGCTTACACCGTTCGTAAAGTGGCTGCAGTAGTGATCGTAATTCTTTCATTAGCAGCTGCTAATCAAGTCAGCGCCAAGGTATTTGGTTTTAATGCATGGAAATACCTCCTTTCTTATGATTCGAAGGGTAAAGTGGAAATAAGGGAGTATGTTGGTCAGAATCAGAATGAAAAAACGAAGGAGAGTTTCCCGGATGTTATTCATGAAAAACCTACATTTGTGCCGAAAGGTTTTCGGTATTCGGTAGATAATGCTACACAATCTGGTAATTTTAGTTATAATGAGTGGAAGGAAGGTAAGGAAAATCTTATTCAGTATACTCGTTGTAAACATATGGAAGGTGATTATATTTACACGGATTCTGAATTTGAGAAAAAGATTAAAACAAGTGTTATGGGGTATGAGGCATATTATTATATAAAGGGAAAAGAAAAATGGATAATATGGGATGATAAGCAATACAATCATATGATTACAATCACTAAAAAAGGTAATTACAAAAATGAAATTCTGAAAATGGCAAATAGTTTGTACCAAAAATAAAAAAAATAAAATTTTTTGTCAGATTTCCTCCTTTTGTATCGTTATTATTAGTAGAACGATATAAAAGGAGGATTTTTTTATGATTACAAAAATCAAAAGAACTGTAAAAAGAATGGTATGTTTGCTGGGAGTGAGTGCATTATTTGCAGCAAATATGCAGGTGAAGGCTGCTGAGATTAGCGAACCAACATTGGAGGTTGGGCCTATTGTGCAAAGTGTAAATGCCGGATACCTGCATAATAATTTATCAATTACTAATAATGGAAGTGCAAATATTTCGGCAAATGCGGTTGGTAAACAGGGTACAACGAAAACTAAGGTGACAGTGAAACTTCAAAAGTATGATTCATCAAAAAAGAAATGGAATACATTGAGAATATGGGAAAATGAAAAAAATTCGATAACTGTTTCTGTGGAAAAAACATATAAGTTATCTGCAAAAGGTACTTATCGATGCAAATGTACTGCTGTGTTTACTAAGAGTGGGAAAAAAGAGACACTGACGGAGACAACTGGTAAAAAGCAATATAAGTAATAAGTGGAAAAAAGGAGGAAAAGAAAATGAGAAATAAAAAAAGATTAATTACAAGTGCTTTATTTGCAGGTATAATATTGTTAAGTATAAGCGGTATCAGTGGTCAGAGCCATGTAAAAGCTGATGAAGGAGAACAAAATTATCTCAATGAAAATATTGTAAGGCCTGAGGAGAAAGCATTAGAAGTGCTGCAAGGAGTTAATCCAATGAGCGAAACAACAGTTGTTTATGAAACGGCAATTGTGGACGAAAATGGTATTGAGTTTGGAAAAGCGTTTGACTATAAAGTGAATGGTGAGTCATATGGATATGCTGTATTTGATGAAAATATAGGAAGAGTAACGCAGTTTATCTATAAAAAAGGACAAGAAGGTTTACTTAATTGTTTAAAAAACAAGGCAGAGGAAGATGGAATAAATATGAGTAATTCACTGCCGGTATTAATTGCAAATAAGAATAACCCTTATTCTATAAATATCGTAAAAAAAGATGGCAATGCATTGGATATATTTGGCAGGAGAATAAAATATTCATCAAGTATAATGAGTAAGTTGGTTACTCAACTTAAAACGTCATTTAAAAACAATTTAAGTATAGGCATTTATGGGATTAATGCAAAGATAGATTATCCTTTTTTGAAGTATGGACAATTAAAAAAATTTGTGAAAAACAGATATGGGAAGAAAATGTACAAAGGATATAAAGCTGAATATTTAAAAACATTTAACCAAGGGAATGTACAAAGCAATACAGGAAATAAATATGCATGTGGAGTGGTTGCGGCTACATTTGATTTGGCAATGCAGAACAGAATATATAAAAGTACATGGAATACATATAATGAAATATATAAAAACGCTAATGTTGAAAATGGGGGAACATATGGGGATAGTGTTGCTAAATCCTTAAATAAATACTATAAACGCTATTATAAATCAAATGGTTTTAAGGCATATTTTAAAGATACAAAAGTACGATTTGCAAGTATTAAAAAATGTGTAGATAGTAATTATAAATCGATATTGGATTTATTTGTAAAAAAAAGTGGTCATGCAGTACCTGTTTTGGGATATTATTCATACTTTTTTGATAGTCAAAATGCGGTTGATTATGTTATTATAAGTACAGATTGGTATGATGATTGTGAAATGTATTTTGATTCTGTTTATTTAAATGCTGGCGAAATGGATAGTGAAGCAGAATTGATATATATGAAGCCATATAATTACTAATTTATATTATATAAGGGGGAAATGAAAATGAAAAATCGAGTTTTATATTTAAGTATGCTGTTTTTATTAACATTTTGTATCAGCACAAAGGTGGAGGCAAAAAAAATTTATGTACAGAAAGATATAGCGTATAGCCTCAATCAGTTTTCCAAAGGAAAGGTAAAGGTTGTGAAGTATGACAAAAAGTACATAAAGATAAAGAACGGCAAGGTGATTCCTAAGAAAAAGGGAAAGACTGCATTGGTACTGAAAACAAAATCAAATAAGAAAAATATTACGATAAAGATTGTTAAGAAAGTCTGCTTTGGTGTGTCAAAGACGATTTACTGCGACGTAGGAAATCGTGTAAATCTTAAATTTACGGCAAAAGAAGGTGTGTCATACTCATCATCGAACAAAAAGGTTGCTAAGGTTTCAAAAAAAGGAATTGTTACATTATTGAAACGAGGAAAAGCAACAATTAAGGCAAAGTATTTAGGCAAAACTTATCAAGTTCAAGTGGTTTGCAGGGCTGGTTTAGTAGGTAAGGTTTTCATGCCAAATCTTTCAAATATTGCAACCGTTGTTATTCGAAGAATCGATGGCACCGATGAGCATACTTGTACCAAACTGGAAATGATTAATATTCTTGACATGATACGTTGTAGAAACTGGTATTCATATGTAGAAACTCCAGATGAGAAAAAAATGAATATGAGCCATCAGATAAGTATGTATGATTCTAACGGGAATAAAACAGTTGTAATAGAGGTGAATCCTAAAGCAGATTGGATTCGTGTACCAAATGATGGCTCATATAAGACACCGCTTGGATATACATTGCCTGAGTTTATAAAGAAAATTTAAAAGAGTATTCATGTATCACTGATTAGGTATGAAAAACATCATGTGTTGTATAAAAAAGACCGTTCACTCCGCCAAAAAGGCCGTTTGCGAATTTTATGTTTTATGTCATGTAAATCGTGTTATGATTGCAGACAGGAGATGCCAGAAATTAAAGGAGGATACCTTTGAAATACACACACATTTTGCTTGTTATGTTAGCCATTATTTTATGCGCTGGCTGTGATTATATCCAAAGTCCGGAAGAGGCAGCGGGTGAAAGCCAAAAAGATTTGCAGTATGTAAATATGGATGGATTAAGACGGGAACTTGCCAGCATCCAATTAACATCGTTTGAAAATCTTGATATTAAAGATTGTGTTTTTTTTGATGTGCCGGATAAGGTGTATGAGGCGAAACTTTTGCAGGCGGGTGATTTACTACAAAAAGAGGATCAAATTTTTGAGTGTTATGTACCAAAAAAGAGATTCCGAAAAAAGTATTATAAAAAGAACCCGAATAGTTCACCTCCGGGACCGGAGTATGAAAATACAGAGACTGGAGAACGTCTGCTGCTTGGAAATAATGGATTTATTAATTACCGCAAGTCAGAAAAATCGGATGAGGTAGATGAAGAGAGTCTTTTAGAAAGCGTATGGATGGATAGAAAGTATGAAAATAAAACATATCAGCTGAAGGATGGTACAATTTCTCTGAAACAGGCGGTGGAACTCGCAAAAAAGGAAGAAGAAAAGTGGGAGAAAACTGCGACGAAAAATGTACTAAAAAGCTGGCCAAGTAAAGTTGATGTTTACAAAAATGGTGAGGATGGAAGTGTTTCTTTACGATTTTGTTTTCGTAAAACGTATCATGGGGTAGAAGAATTAGTTCAAAAAAAATTAATGGAGAGTGCAGATACGAAGGCTTTGTCGATTCAATATGCCGACTGTTACGATGATCAGATTATAGTTAGTTCCTGCAAGGGGGCAGATAGTTTTTTGTCAAACGAAGGTGTTATGTACGAGGTGGGAAAACCGAAAGAAATTAAAACGATACTTTCACTCCGAAGTGCACTAAAACTTGTTTCCAAAGAACTTCCTTCCTATCATGGCTATCATATTTCAAAGATATCACTTTGTTACCGGATTTGCAGTGACGCTGGAAAAAAGAGTGAGCATGAAGCGGGAGAGAAGTATACGACAAGTCCCTGTTATCTGATGTTGTTTTCAGAGAAAGAAAATCAGGAAGAATTTGCTCTGGTGGATTGTCAGACGGGAACCGTTGATTATGTGAGGAATTATTGAGGGAACAACGTTGAACTGGATGAAAAGTTTTGTAGAACGTATTTTAAAGAATAAGGTGTTTTGGTGCTGTGTTCTATGTGTGACAGTATTAAGTTTTACAGCTGTGTGCTATGCTAATGAAAGCGGAAAGGAGTATTCCTTTTGGGACTTGTTTTTTGAGAGACAGATAAGACAGATTTTTCTGGAAAATGATATTACATTTGAAAGTCTGATTACAAATCCCATCAGCATTTTTATGGCGATGTTTATGCCAATTCTTGTTATATTTCCATTTTTAAATGTTTTTTGGAATGAAAAGATGACGAACAATTATTTATTTCACCAGGCAAGAATTGGTGTACGAAAGTACATTATGGGAAGTATGGCGGAGGCTGTTTTGTCCAGTGGTCTGCTTGCTGTGCTTGGGTGTTTTTTGTATGAGGGAATTTTGTTTGTGATTTTTGTTTCTATTGGAAAGACACCGATTTTTTCACAAATTATGCCGCTTATTCTCTTAAGGGGGATCCGTTTTTTCTTATATGGCTGTTTGGTGTGTATACCGGTTTTGTTTTTTACTGCGCTATTGAAAAATCGTTATATTATTTTATGTATGCCGTTTATTCTGATTTATTTATATGATTTGCTTCTTCGCAACCGGAATATAGCGATTTGGGAAACAACAGGTATCCTTTATTATCCATGGAAAAAATATCTGGTAACAGCAGGTGCTTGGATGGCAGCTGCTGAGTTTGTTCTTATAATAGGATGTTACCGTTTGATAAAAAGGAGGATTTTGCGTGGAACATGGTAAATTTTCGGTCAGTAAAATATGGCATATAGCAAAGATGGAGTATATTAAACTTATTATGGATCCGCGCATGATTCTGATTGTGGCAGCGCTTGTTTTTGCTTATCAGTTTATTACGGTTCCTCTATTACAAAATGCAGCTATGATGGGGAAACCAATCAATGTATATGAGCCATTTGTTGCCCTGTTAAATTCCAATTTTATGATTCTTCTTGTGCCGGCAGTGTTTCTTGCGATTATGTCAGATTATCCAAGAATTGATGGAAATACACTTTTTGTTGTGCAGAGGGCGGGAAAAGGAAATTGGTTTTTCGGACAGATTTTGTACGTGCAGATGAGTATCCTTAGTTATCTGCTCATTGTGTTTGTGGGAATGATGGTTCCTGTTTTGTGGGGCGGAAGCTTTTCTGCAAAATGGAGTCCGGTTGTTTCGGAGTTTGCTTATTCATTTCCGGATTATGCACAAAATACAGGAAGTGTCAGTATTCCACCGGAAATTTATTATCATATGTCGCCGGCATTTGCTGTTTTTTGCGGTCTGTTATTTGTCTTTTTGTATTTATTTCTGCTTAGTATGATTCTTATGCTTTTTGCCACCTTAGGAGCGAAGAAGGCAGGAGTTATTACAGGCTTTTTGGTGATTGCGGCTGGAATTTGTTTTTGCGCAACGAGTTCCCGGTTTAAATTTTTATTTCCTATGGCAAATAGTCTTCTTGGTGTGCATTATGCACGCTATTATAGAGAAATGGTTTTTCCGCTGTCACTTAGTGTCTATTATTTTATCGGCTTATTGGCGGTGATTTTATTTGTGGCGTTTATAAGATGTAAAAAGATGAATTATAATTTTGACCACGAAATTGATTAAGGAGGGGCAGTTAATGGAGTGCATGATTGAGATAGAAAATCTTTCTTTAACAATGAAAAAACAGCTTATTTTGTCGGATATTAATCTGTCTTTTGAAAAAGGGAAAATTCATGGTTTGATTGGGAGAAATGGCTCTGGTAAAACGATGCTTATGAAGTGTATTCTTGGATTTATCCGACCGTCCCAGGGAACGATATGGGTGGACCATAAAAGGATAGGAAAAGAAGTGGATTTTCCACCCCACACAGGCGTTATCATTGAGACACCGGGATTTATTCCACATTACAGTGGGTACAAAAATTTAAAGGTTTTAGCAGAACTGAATGGCAAAATTGACAAAAAGCAGATTATTCACACGATGGAACTGGTGGGGTTAAATCCGAAACTTAAGCGTCCGGTGAAAAAATATAGTCTTGGGATGCGACAGCGTCTTGGAATTGCACAGGCTATTATGGAGGAGCCAAATCTTCTTGTTCTGGATGAGCCGTTTAACGGATTGGATGCAGAGGGTGTTTTGCAGATGCGAAAATTGCTGCTTGAGAAAAAAGCGTTGGGAACAACCATTTTGCTTTCCTCCCATAATGCTGAGGATATTGAAACTCTCTGTGATACCGTTTCAAGGATGGAGCAGGGCAAAGTGTTACGAAATGCTTGACCTGAATCTGCTTTCTTGTTATATTGGTTTTGCGAGTTAATGCAGGAGAGGACGATACGATGAATCAATATAAGATGAAACCATTTGTGGGAAAACCAATAATCGAAGTTACAGTGCCCGGCTCAAAAAGTATTACGAACCGGGCGCTTTTGCTGGCTGCACTGTCAGAGGGGAAAAGTGTATTAAAAGGCGTTTTATTTAGTGATGACTCCCGTGTGTTTATGGAGGCGCTAAAAACACTTGGTTATGAGATAGACGTAAACGAAAAAGAGGCTAAGGTGACGATTGTGGGGCACGGCACGCAGATTCCTAAGCAGACGGCAGATGTGTATGTCGGAAGTGCCGGAACGGCGGCGCGTTTTTTGACGGCAATGCTTGCGTTGTCCGGAGGGCATTATCATGTGACATCGTCAAAGCAGATGCAGGCGAGACCGATGCGTCCGTTATTGGAAGCATTGGAGTGCCTTGGTGCGAAGTTTCAATTTCTTGAAGATGAATACTGTTTTCCGTTTGAAATTCTTGGACGAGAGGAAAGCAGTGAGAAAAAGAAAGTGCCGTTAAATATTGATGCCAGTAGTCAGTTTCTATCGGCACTTCTATTAAATGGTGTATTTTCAAAAACAGGATTTGATGTGGTACTAACCGGCAAACGGGATGCAAAAGCATATGTGAAAATTTCGATGAAAATGATGGAAGAGTTTGGTGTTTCCATGCGTCAGGAATCGGAAAATGAATATGAAATTCTGCCATCAGGGCATTATATGGCAAGAGAATATCAGATTGAGCCGGATGTGTCAGCAGCATGTTATTTTTATGCGATGGCGGCAATCAATGGGGGAGTGGCAAAGGCAGCACATGTTCATTTTGACAGTTCGCAGGGAGATGTAAAGTTCTTACGGGTTCTTGAAAAAATGGGTTGTACGGTTGCCGACGAGCCGGATGGAATTTGCTTAAGGGGACCGGAAGATGGCATACTTCATGGTGTGGATGTGGTGATGAGTGATTTCTCAGATCAGACAATGACACTTGCAGCTACGGCGGTTTTTGCAAAGGGAGATACGACAATTCATGGGGTGGCACATATCCGCAGGCAGGAATCCAATCGTATGCAGGCGATTGTCAATGAACTGACAAGATTAGGAATTTCTTGTGAAGAGACAGAGGACGGTCTTATCATTCATCCAAAAACACCAAAGTGCTCCGATGAAAATCCGGTTGTTATTCAGACGTACGAGGATCACCGGATGGCAATGGCTTTCGCTGTAATTGGTACAAAAGTTGCGGGAATTCGGATTAATGACCCACTTTGTTGTCGAAAAACGTTTGAAAATTATTTTGAATGGTTGACAAAATTAAATTTAGAATTAAAATAAGAATAGGAAATCGTGGCACCGGATGGATTTCGGTGCCTTTCTTATTCAAAATGGAGGAAATGATGAAGAAAATAATTGATTGTTTAAAGGAAAAAATGACAGAGGGCTTTGTGGCAGCAGGCTACGATGAAAAGTATGCGATGGTTTCTGTAAGTAACCGCCCGGACCTTTGCCAGTATCAGTGTAACGGTGCGATGGCAGCAGCCAAAGAATACAAAAAGGCACCGATTCAGATTGCCAATGATGTGGTAGAAAAATTGTCAGAGGATGCGGCTTTTGAGAAAATCGAGGCAGTAAATCCTGGTTTTATTAATATTATTGTGAGTGGTGAATTGTTAGCGGTAAATGCAGAACAGATGGATAAGGAAGAGCGTTTTGGCGTGGAGATTTTTGAAAAACCGAAAACGATTGTCATTGATTACGGCGGACCAAATGTGGCAAAACCGCTTCATGTAGGACATCTTCGTTCGGCGGTAATTGGTGAAAGTGTGAAACGAATCTGCCGTTTTATGGGAAATAAGGTGATTGGTGATGTGCACTTAGGCGACTGGGGACTTCAGATTGGCTTGATTATTACGGAATTGAAGAAAAGACAGCCGGATTTGCCTTATTTTGATGAGTCCTTTACGGGAGAATATCCGAAAGAAGCACCATTTACCATTTCGGATTTGGAGGAAATCTATCCGTATGCCAGCGGCTATTCCAAAGAGCATGAGGACTATCTGAAGGAAGCACAGGGAGCAACGGCTCTTTTGCAGGATGGTAATCGTGGATACCGTGCATTGTGGGAGCATGTTTTGAATGTTTCCATTGCCGATTTAAAGAAAAATTATGATAAGCTTGACGTTCATTTTGACCTTTGGAAAAAGGAAAGCGATGTGCAGGAATATATACCGGATATGGTTTCAAAATTAAAAGAGGACGGATTCGCTTATGAGAGCGAGGGTGCTCTTGTTGTGGACGTTACGGAAGAAACGGATAAAAAAGAGATACCGCCGTGTATTATCGTAAAGTCAAATGGCGCGACGTTGTATGCGACAACCGATTTGGCAACGATTGTAGAGCGTGAAAAACTGTTTGAGCCGGATCAGATTATTTACCTGGCAGATAAGCGTCAGTCGATGCATTTTACCCAGGTATTCCGTGTAGCGAAAAAATCCGGGATTGCAAAAGCAGATACAGAACTTGACTTCATCGGTTTTGGTACCATGAACGGAAAAGACGGAAAACCGTTTAAGACAAGAGATGGCGGTGTGCTTCGCTTACAGGCTCTCAGAGAGCAGATTAATGATGAAGTTTACAAAAAAATGATGGAGAATCGTGATTATGGCGAAGAGGAAGCCAGAGAGATTTCAGCAAAAGTCGGTCTGGCTGCTTTGAAATATGGTGATTTGTCGAATCAGGCATCAAAAGATTATATTTTTGATATTGAGCGTTTTGCTTCCTTTGAGGGAAATACAGGACCGTATATTTTGTATACAATTGTAAGAATTAAATCTCTCCTTGCAAAATATAAGGAGCAGGGGGGCGTACTGAATGAAGATACAAAACTTTTAGCTCCGGCAAATGAGAGTGAGACGGGCGTTTATCTGACACTTAGCCGCTTTGCGGATATGATGGAAACGGCATATAAAGAATTGGCACCACATAAAATCTGCCAGTATATTTATGAGTTGTCGGAAAGTTTTAACCATTTTTATCATGAGACGAAAATTTTGTTAGAAGAGGATGAGAAGAGAAAAGCTTCCTACATCAAACTTCTTTCCTTAGTACAAAAAGTTTTGGAATCTTGTATCGATTTGCTTGGATTTGAGGCACCGGACAAGATGTAAAAGAAAGGGCGTGATGGTTGTGTTTATTGGCCGCGAAAAAGAACTGGCAATGCTAAATCAGGCTTATTTAAAGGGCGGTAATTCCATCGTTGTTCTCTATGGAAGGGAGCAGATTGGAAAAACAACGCTTGTAAAAAAATTTGTGCAGGACAAAACATATGTCTATTATCAGGCGAGAGAATTGTCTGAAAAAGAGCAGAACCGTTATTTTGAAAAAGCGCTTTTTTCAGTAAAGGAAAAGGCAGAAAAGGAACGGATTGTATTTGTCGTGGATGAATTTGATTTAATGCAGAAGGGGTACAAAACTTTTTTTGCTGATTTTCTTATGAAATTTGATGAGTTCCCGAAAGGACAGGTGATGGTTCTATTCGTGAGTTCTGCCATCGGCTGGGTGGAAAACGATATGGTTTCGGATATGGGAGAATTGGCGAAGCATATGAGTCTGCCAATCAAATTAAAAGAGTTTACGTTCGTTGAGATGGTAGACCGTTTTCCGGAAAGCACAACCAAAGATTGTATTTTGATTTATGGAATTTTAGGCGGTGTGCCAGGGTATTTGGAACACTGGAATCCGAAAGAGAGCGTAAAACAAAATATAGTGCGGCTGATTGTAGACAAAAATGGAGTGCTTCATACGGAGGCACAGCGTTTTTTGAAAACTTCCCTGCGTGAACTTCCTTTTTACAGCACTATCTTATCGGTGCTTGCGGAAAATGAGCCAAAGTTAAATTATTTGTTTACAAGAACAGGATTTTCCAGGGCAAAAATTTCGGTTTATATTAAAAATCTGATACAGATTGATGTGGCGGAAAAAATCTTTTCCTATGAGCCGGAAAAACGGGATTCTGTGCAGAAGGGACTGTATGGTATTACGGATTCTTTTTTGCAGTTCTGGTACCAGTTAATTTATCCGAATTTTTCGGATTTTAGCATACAGAGCCCGGATGAATTTTATGAGGCTCATATCAAAAACGGTTTGGATGAATTGGCGGGAAAAGCTTATCAGAAAGTGTGTCGTGAATTTATGGAATTGATGAATCAGTATCATCATCTGCCAGCACAGTTTGAAAGGTTTGGAAGCCTTTATGGAAAGTCCGGTTTTATTCCTTTGATTGCGAATACAAAAGAGGGAAAACTCCTTGTGGGAACCTGCAAATGGAGCAATGAGCCGATGACGACAAAAGAATTTGAAGAACTTTTGCAGGACATTGAGCAGACGGGCAAAGAAGCCGATTATTATTACCTTTTTTCAAAAGAAGGATTTACGAATGAATTGTCTGTTATGGCTAAAAATATGGACAATATACAGTGTATTGATTTGGAGGCGATGTAGATGTATCGAGAAACAGCAGGGCTTGTAATGTATGGCCAGCTTGGAAAAGACAGTATTTTGATGAAACTTGGCAGCTTAGTAGAAAAGATGGAGCACGATGATTCCTACAGTAGAGAAGAGCTGGTTCGTGCGATTTACGATGAGGTGTACAGGCTCCTTGATTTGTCAACGACGTATGGATTTGACAATAATTTATGGCAGTGTTACATTGCTTATCTTCTGGCAACAACAGAAAATCCATTTAGTATTCTCTGTGAGACGGTCGGGGCTTCCAAAGATGGTACAGTGAATGAAATTGTAAAACAGGATATGGAGCATTTTTATCATTTGTTCCATTATGATTTTTCTGCGATGGAAAAGAAATTAGGCGTTGCATGCTTTGAGACATTGACCCATTATCATTCTATGGCAAAAGCGGAAAATACTTATAATAAAAGTGTCAGTGAAAAGGTTCGTGATTTGGCGTCACAGCTGTGTGAAGCGAAAACCGGAGAGGATTTCTTTGACATTGTAACCGCTTTTTACAAACGATATGGCGTTGGCAAGTTTGGATTAAATAAGGCATTTCGTGTTGTCCACACGGGGGATGAAATGGTGTTGTCACCAATTACTCATACTTCGGATGTGACGTTAGATGAGTTGATTGGTTATGAACTTCAGAAAAAGCAGCTTGTGGAAAATACGGAGGCATTTGTCGAGGGACGCCGTGCGAATAACTGTCTTCTTTTTGGTGACAGTGGAACCGGAAAATCGACATGTATCAAGGCAATCTTGAATCAATATTATGAAAAGGGACTCCGGTTAATTGAAGTTTATAAGCATCAGTTTCAGGATTTGTCCGCAATTATTGAGACAATTAAAAACCGCAATTACAAATTCATTATATACATGGATGATTTGTCATTTGAGGAATTTGAGATTGAGTACAAATATTTGAAGGCGGTCATTGAGGGCGGCATGGAAGTACGTCCGGATAATGTTCTGATTTATGCGACATCAAACCGCCGTCACCTGATTCGTGAGACATGGAGCGACCGCTCGGATATGTCAAACGATGAACTGCACCGCTCGGATACGATGCAGGAAAAACTTTCTCTGGTTGCTCGTTTTGGTGTCAGCATCAATTTCAGCAAACCAAGCAAAAAAGATTTCGATGCGATTATTCTTGGTCTTGCCAAAGCGCATCCGGAAATTACTTTGTCAGAGGAAGAACTTTTGATGCAGGCGAATGCATGGAGCATAAGAAATGGTGGATATTCCGGCCGTGTGGCAGAACAGTTTATCATTCATTTGCAGTCGCTTGTAAAATAATTTGATGGAAGGAAGGATACCCGCTTATGTTTGAACGTTTTTTTCCGGATACAACGGTGTCGTCAACGTATGCCATTGATTATGAAAAGTTATATGAAGAAGGTTACCGGGGAATTCTCTTTGATATTGACAATACGCTTGTCGAACATGGAAAAGAGGCAACGGAGCAGGCAAAACGATTGTTTTCCCGTCTGAAAAAAATTGGATATGAGTGCTGTCTGATTTCCAATAATAAAAAGAAACGTGTTCATTCGTTTAATGAGAAAATTGGTGTTCACACGGTTTTTAATGCGCATAAGCCGGCAAAGAAAGGTTATTTTTATGCGATGGAACTGATGAATACAAGACCGGAAAACACGATTTTTGTAGGCGATCAGTTATTTACGGATATTTTTGGTGCTAAACGAATCGGACTTAAAAATTTTTTGGTAAAGCCGATTAACGAAAAGGAAGAAATCCAGATTGTATTAAAGCGCAAACTGGAGAAAATTGTTTTGCATGAATATCGTGCGAAAAAGCGCGAAGAAAAGAGGCAGAAACGATGCGAAAAGAAATGGAAGAAAAAATATTTCAATCCACCGAGGTAGATGCAATTCTTCTTACCTCACCGGCGAATATGCGGTTTGTGGCCGGCTTTACGGGGGAGGGGTATGTGTATTTTTCCCGCCGGCAAAAAGTGGTTGTCACGGATTCCAGATATGTGATAGCTGCAAAAAATGAGTGTCCGGGTTATGAAATTGAGACATGGACAAGCGATGGATATTTTTTAAATCTCTTGGCTCATTTAAAGGAAGAGGAGAGTGTGAAAAGGCTTGGCATCGAAGATGAGGTGATGACAGTATCCCTTTATCACAAATTGGAAAAACAGCTTCAGAAAAATGAGGGAAAGTCTCCAAAACTGATTTCATTAGAAAATAAAATGAATCAGTTTCGTCAGATAAAGACAGAGAAAGAGCAGGAAAAGATACGGCAGGCAGAGGCAATCGGTGACCGTGCCTTTACTAAGACAATTGCAAAAATTCATGAGGGCATGACAGAAAAACAGGTTGCTGCATGGCTGGAATTTTATATGAAAGAGGAAGGTGCGGAAGGTTTTAGTTTTGATACAATTGCCGCATCGGGAGAACATTCGGCGATGCCGCATGCGGTGCCAACCGATAAAAAACTGGGAAACGGTGATTTCTTAACGATGGATTTTGGTTGTTTGTATCAGGGGTACTGCTCGGATATGACAAGAACAGTTGTGATTGGCAGTGCAAATGAGAAACAGCGTGAAATTTATGATACGGTGCTAAAAGCACAGGAGACGGCACTTTTAGGAATCCGTCCGGGAATGAAGGGAAGCCAGATTGATGCAATTGCAAGAGATGTAATAACAGATGCCGGCTATGGTAAATATTTCGGACATGCGCTGGGACATTCGGTTGGACTGGAAATTCATGAAAGTCCGAATTTTTCACCGAGAGAAGAAACCGTGATTAAGCCCGGTATGGTAATTACGGTGGAGCCGGGAATCTATATTGAGGGAATTGGCGGCGTCCGGATTGAGGATGTTGTGATTATTACAGAAGACGGATGTGAAAATATTACCCATTCGACAAAAAAACTGCTTGAGTTGACCGCACAGAAAGGATGAAGTGGATGAGGCCTAAAATTTGTGTACCAATTGTTGCCCCGATTCGTGATGGAATAATTCGCGAGGCAAAACAGATTGCAAAACTGCCGGTGGAAATGGTGGAGTGGCGCATTGATTTTTTTGCCGGTTATGCGAGAGAAATTCTTGATGTCATAACGGAGTTAAAGCGTGTGCTTAATGAAAAGGAGCTGTTAGTCACCCTTCGCACGGTGGAAGAAGGCGGCGAGGAAAATGGTTCCCGCTTTGATTATTTTGAAACAATTCGTAAAATTCTTGAACAGCAGACGGCAGATTATGTGGACGTTGAGGCTGCGCGGGATGAGGAAAAGGTAAAAGCACTCTGTCAAAAGTATTCAAACAGTAAGACCAAAGTAATTGGATCCTATCATGATTTTTCCAAAACTCCGTCTGCGGATGAAATTAAGGAAAGACTCTGCAAGGCAAAAGAGTGTGGGTGTTACGCCGGAAAGTTAGCTTGTATGCCAAAAACAAGAGAAGATGTGGATACGCTGTTAAATGCAACCGCTGCCATGAAAGAGGAATTCCCGGATTTTCCATTGATTACGATGTCGATGGGGGAGCTTGGAAAAGTTTCGAGATTGTATGGAGGATTGTATGGCTCGTTTGTTTCATTTGGCTGTGTAAGTGAGGCTTCTGCACCCGGACAGGTCTATTATGAGAAGATGTGCGAGGTGTTTGACAAAATTTACAAAGGAAACCGCCACATCATTTTGATTGGCTTTATGGGCGTTGGAAAATCAACCATTTCACGTGAATTATCACGGCTTGCTTCGCGCTCGGAAATCGACACTGACCAGTGGATTGAGAAAAAAGAAGGTCGTGCAATTTCGGATATTTTTGAAAAAGAAGGAGAAACTTATTTCCGTGATTTGGAAACATCCATGATTGATGAGTTAGGCTTAATAAAGCCGGCGATTATTTCCTGTGGCGGCGGTATGGCACTGCGGGAACTGAATGTGAGGAAATTACAGGCAATCGGAACGGTTGTTTTACTTACGGCAAAGCCGGAGACGATTTTTGAGCGGGTTCGTTATAATTCGACTCGTCCACTGTTGAAAGATAACATGAATATCGACTACATACGGCAGATGATGGAGAAGCGGAGAGCGTATTATGAGCACGCCGCTACCGTGACGGTAAGCACGGATGGAAAAATCATTACCGAGATTGCAAAAGAAATACTTGAAAAATGTTTCTAAATATACTAAAATTATGAATAGATATGAATTTATTGTCGTTTTGTGCGACGGAAAGAGAGGAAACTATGGTATCAGCAGGAGATTTCAGAAACGGTTTGACAATTGAGATTGATGGAACCGTATATCAGGTTATTGAGTTCCAGCATGTAAAACCGGGTAAGGGTGCTGCATTTGTTCGTACCAAATTAAAAAACGTAGTAGATGGCGGTGTTGTGGAGAAGACATTCCGTCCGACAGAGAAGTATCCACAGGCGCATATTGATAAAAAGGAAATGCAGTATTTGTACAACGATGGTGAGATGTACAACTTTATGGATAATGAAACATATGAGCAGATTGCATTGACAGAGGAAGCAGTTGGTGATTCCATGAAATTCGTAAAAGAGAATGATAATGTTAAGATGGTATCTTACAAAGGTAACATTTTCGCAATCGAGCCACCGATGTTTGCTGAGTTGGAAGTAACTGAGACAGAGCCTGGTGTAAAAGGTGATACAGCAACAAATGTTACAAAACCAGCTACCGTTGAGACAGGTGCACAGGTTGCAGTTCCGATTTTCGTAAATCAGGGTGATAAAATCCAGATTGATACAAGAACCGGGGAATATCTGAAGAGATTATAAAGCATTTTTATAAATGCTTATTGAATGGGCTGTCGCATTGAGATAGTTCAAAATATAAAAGAAGTTTAATTTGTTTTGAGATGTGTAACACTTTGTGTTATAGTCTCTTGCAAATTAAACTTCTTTTTTGTTTAATGAGAAAAAATTCACTTGCAATATACCCTATGGGGGTATATAATCGAATCGAAAAATATCGATAGGAGTGATTGCATGGAAGAAAAGAAAACGTGTCCGTGCTGCGAAGAACGGCACAAAGAGCGCTCAGATAAAGAGTATAAAGATTTGATTCATCGTTTAAATCGTATGGAAGGGCAAATCCGCGGAATTAAAGGAATGGTTGAGCGCGGTGTTTACTGTACGGATATTTTAATCCAGGTGGCAGCGGTCAATGCAGCATTGAATAGTTTTAACCGGGTTTTGTTAGCAAACCACATTAAGACCTGTGTGACGGATGATATCCGGGCAGGAAAAGAAGAAACTGTAGATGAGCTGATTGCGACGCTGCAAAAACTGATGCGGTAAGCAGTGCAGCACTTCGATGAGAGGAATATAAAAAACAGGAAAGGTGGAATATACATGAAGCAGTATGCAGTGGCAGGCATGACATGTGCAGCATGCAGTGCCCGTGTGGAAAAAGCGGTAAGCCGTGTTGAGGGTGTGAGTTCGTGCAGTGTAAATCTTCTGACAAATTCCATGGGTGTGGAAGGTGATGTGCCGGATTCCGTTATTATTCAGGCGGTTGTTGATGCCGGATATGATGCCCACGTGATGGGACAGGAAAAGAATGGAGAAGCGGAGGCAGAAGATACATTAAAAGACACAGAGACAAAAAAGTTAAAGAAACGATTGATTGCTTCTTTGATTTTGCTCGTATTTTTGATGTATTTATCCATGGGACATATGATGTGGGGATGGCCCCTGCCGGGTGTCCTTGGTGTGAACCATGTAGCGATGGGACTTGCCCAGATGTTGTTGACGATTGCGATTATGGTAATTAACCAGCGATTCTTTGTCAGTGGATATAAAAGTTTGTGGCGGCGTTCGCCAAATATGGACACGTTAGTTGCACTCGGTGCCAGTGCAGCTTTTGGCTATAGTGTGTATGCGCTGTTTGCGATGGCAGAGGCACAGAGGCTGATGGATGAGGCAAAAGTTATGGCATACATGCATGAGTTTTACTTCGAGTCGGCGGCAATGATTCTTACGCTGATTACTGTCGGAAAAATGCTGGAGGCGCGTTCTAAGGGAAAGACAACGGATGCGATAAAAGGCTTGATGAAGTTAGCACCCCGGACAGCTGTTGTTGTTCGGGATGGAAAGGAAGTTTCCGTGCCGGTAAAAGAGGTTCAAAAGGGAGAAGTTTTCCTTGTCAAACCGGGGGAAAATATCCCCGTGGATGGTGTGATTTTAGAAGGAAGCAGTGCAGTTAATGAAGCGGCACTGACCGGAGAAAGTATTCCGGTAGATAAAAAAGAAGGAGAAATGGTTTCTGCCGCAACGCTGAATCAGACCGGTTTTCTTCGCTGCGAGGCAACCAGAGTAGGAGAAGATACCACTTTGTCGCAGATTATCCAGATGGTAAAAGATGCGGCGGCAACGAAAGCACCGATTGCCAAAATTGCAGATAAAGTTTCGGGCGTTTTTGTTCCTGTTGTTATTTCAATTGCTGTGGTTACTTTTCTTGTATGGCTTTTGTGTGGACAGAGTGTTGGTTATGCATTGGCACGTGCTATTTCGGTTCTTGTTATCAGCTGCCCGTGTGCCCTTGGTCTGGCAACACCGGTTGCTATTATGGTAGGAAATGGTCTTGGTGCCAGACACGGAATTTTGTTTAAGACGGCAGCGGCTTTGGAAGAGACCGGTAAAATTGCAACTGTGGCACTGGATAAAACCGGAACCATTACGCGCGGCGAGCCGAAGGTAACGGATATGATTCCATTTTCCGGATACTCCGAGAATGAACTTCTTTCGTATGCGTATGCGCTGGAGAAAAAGAGTGAGCATCCTCTGGCACGTGCTATTGTTTCCTATGCGGAGGAACTTGAAACTTTGGCACCGGAACTTTCAGAGTTTGAAATCATGCCGGGAAATGGTCTGCAGGGACAGATTAAGGAAGATGGAAAAACGGAAGTTCTGCTTGGTGGAAATCAGTCTGCGATTGAAAAGGCGGCAGTGATTGATGACACAGTAAAAGAGCAGGCAAACCGATTGGCAGAAGAGGGAAAAACGCCATTGTATTTTGCCAAAGATGACACGCTGCTTGGTATGATTGCCGTGGCAGATACGATGAAAGAAGACAGTGCCGATGCCGTCAGCCAGATGCAGAAAATGGGACTCCGCGTTGTAATGCTTACCGGAGATAATGAAAAAACAGCAAATGCGATTGGCAGGGAAGCCGGTGTGGATGAAGTGATTGCCGGTGTTCTGCCGGATGGAAAAGAAGCCGTGATTCGAGAATTGAAAGAAAACGGCAAGGTTGCCATGGTTGGCGATGGTATTAATGATGCACCGGCTCTTACGCAGGCAGATATTGGAATTGCCATTGGCGCAGGAACAGATGTTGCGATGGATGCAGCGGATGTTGTATTGATGAAGAGTAAACTTAGTGATGTTCCGGCAGCAATCCGCTTAAGCCGTGCAACCAGAAAAAATATCCGCGAAAATTTATTCTGGGCATTTATTTATAATATCATTGGTATTCCGTTGGCAGCCGGTGTGTGGATTCCGTTGTTTGGATGGCAGTTAAATCCGATGTTTGGAGCGGCAGCAATGAGTTTGTCGAGTTTCTGTGTGGTGACAAATGCGCTGCGGTTGAATTTTAAGAAAATCGAAGAAAAAAAAGAAAGTGAGGAAAATAAAATGGAACGTGAATTGAAAATTAAAGGAATGATGTGTGGACATTGTGAGGCAAGAGTGAAAAAGGCACTAGAAGCAGTTCCCGGTGTGGCTTCTGTTGTGGTAAGCCATGAAAAGGGCAATGCGGTTGTGACACTTAGTAAAGAGGTTTCGGATTCTGAACTTAAGCAGGCTGTGGAGGCTTGTGATTATCACGTAACTAAGATTCAATAGTTATAGTGTATTCCTATACCTAGTAAAATATTTCTTGTATTAGACAATACCCTACCTATTTGGTATGATAACTACAGAACAAGAAAATAACACCTGTGCAGAGCACAATGAAAATGGAGGTATGAGAATATGAGTAAAAAAAGTTATGCAGAAAGAAATTTAAAATTTGAGACACTTCAGTTACATGTAGGACAGGAAAGTCCGGACCCGGTTACCGATGCAAGAGCCGTTCCGATTTACGCTACTTCATCCTATGTGTTCCGCAACAGTGAACATGCAGCAGCACGTTTTGGTCTTACGGATGCAGGAAATATTTACGGACGTCTGACAAACCCTACAGAAGATGTTTTTGAACAGCGTGTAGCAGCACTGGAAGGCGGCGTGGCAGCACTTGCTGTAGCGAGTGGTGCAGCAGCAATTTCCTATACGATTCAGAATCTTGCACAGGCAGGAGACCACATCGTAGCAGCAAAAAATATTTATGGTGGAACTTACAATTTGTTAGCTCACACATTAGTACAGTATGGTATTGAAACAACATTTGTTGACCCATTTAACTTTGAAGAGGTTGAGGCTGCAATCAAGGATAATACAAAGGCTGTATTTATTGAGACATTGGGAAATCCGAACTCAGATGTTGTGGATATTGAGAAATTGGCAGACATTGCACATGCTCACAAAATTCCACTCGCAATTGACAATACATTTGCTACTCCTTATCTAGTTCGCCCGATTGAATACGGTGCTGATATTGTGGTACATTCCGCAACAAAATTCATCGGTGGACATGGTGCAGCAATCGGTGGTGTCATTGTAGACAGCGGTAAGTTTGACTGGGAAGCAAGCGGCAAATTCGCTTCGTTAACCGAGCCAAACCCAAGTTATCACGGAATCAGCTTTACAAAAGCGGTAGGACCTGCAGCTTTCGTTACGAAAATCCGTGCGATTCTGCTTCGTGATACCGGTGCGACACTTTCTCCGTTCCATGCATTTATGTTTTTACAGGGGCTTGAAACTCTTTCTCTTAGAGTTGAGCGCCACGTAGAAAATGCATTGAAGGTAGTAGAATATTTGAACAACCATCCACAGGTTGAAAAGGTAAATCATCCGGCTGTATCCGATGATCCTTCTCAGCAGGAATTGTACAAAAAATACTTCCCAAATGGCGGTGGCTCTATCTTTACCTTTGAGATTAAAGGTGACGACAAGAAAGCAA
The DNA here is from genome assembly GCA_934322085.1 of uncultured Eubacterium sp. Taxonomy (GTDB): domain Bacteria; phylum Bacillota; class Clostridia; order Lachnospirales; family Lachnospiraceae; genus Eubacterium_F. The sequence goes on along the minus strand of CAKRGF010000002.1, from coordinate 59,486 downwards.
AAGATTTCATTGATAATCTGGAGTTGTTCTCCCTGCTTGCCAATGTAGCAGACGTAAAATCGTTAGTTATTCATCCGGCAAGTACAACACATTCTCAGTTGAATGAGGAAGAACTGTTAGACCAGGGAATCAAACCAAATACAATCCGTCTGTCAATCGGAACAGAGAATGTAGATGATATTATTGAAGACTTGGAAGAAGCTTTTAAGGCAGTAAAATAAAATGTAAAATAAAAACGAAAAAGATGGGAAGCGGGATATCTGCGTGGCAGATATAGCTTCCCGTCTTTTTTTCGTTTCTATTTTGGATTAGAGGGAAAGAGGAGAGTGGTGAGAGTTCTAGTGACAGGGGGGATTGTGGAAAGCCACACATCCACATCACCTTGCATCCCCCCAGATAAAATGATATAATCCCAGTAAAAACAATCAACAATGGAGAGAACATATGGCATTTACAGAGGAACAGATGCAGCGGTATTCGCGGCATTTAATTTTAAAGGGCGTAGGAGTAAAGGGACAGCAGAAACTTTTGGAGAGCAAAGTGTTAGTGATTGGAGCTGGTGGACTTGGCTCGCCGGCTATTTTATATTTAGCGGCAAGTGGTGTGGGAACGATTGGCATTGTGGATGGTGACTGTGTGGATTTGACAAATTTGCAGAGACAGATTATTCATGACATGGATTCGCTTGGTGTGGAAAAAGCGGAGTCGGCAGGAGAGAGGATTCACAAATTAAATCCGGATGTCAAACTTCATCTGCATGCAGAGCGTGTTACCCCGGAAAACATTATGGCACTGATTGAGCCGTATGATTTTATTATTGATGCGGTAGATAATTTTTCGGCAAAATTTTTGATTAATGATGCCTGTGTTTTGGCGAAAAAACCATTTTGTCATGCAGGAATCCGACAGTTTTACGGACAGGTTCTTACATATGTGCCGGGTGAGGGACCGTGCTATCGGTGTATTTTCGAGGAAATCCCAAAAGATGGAACAGTGGACAATTGTTCTTCGGCGGGGGTTATTGGTTCGATTCCCGGAATTATTGGAAGTATTCAGGCATTGGAAGCGCAAAAATATATTACCGGGGCAGGAGAACTTCTTACCGGAAAAATGCTTACTTTTGATGGGCTGATGATGAGATTTCGGACGGTGGATTTTGGAAGTCCGTCAAAGGGATGCCGCGTATGCGGAGAACATGCCGACATTCATGAACTGAGACCAGAGGAATATCCGATGCCGGGGTGCAGTATTTAGAGAATGGAGGGTAAATCATGACGTTACAACAGTTAAGATATGTAATTGCGGTGGCAGACCACGGTTCAATGAATGAGGCAGCAAAGGCTTTGTTTATTTCTCAGCCGAGTTTGTCGGGGGCTGTGAAAGAACTGGAAAAAGAACTTGGCTTTGAACTTTTTCTGCGGACGAGCAGAGGAATTGTTGTGACGCCGGATGGTGAGGAATTTCTTGGATATGCAAGACAGGTGACGGAGCAGTACCGTCTGCTTCGAAATCGATATATTGAAAAAGAATCCCGAGAGAAATTCAGTGTTTCCATGCAGCATTATTCCTTTGCGGTAAAGGCATTTGTAGAGACAGTCAAACGTGCGGGGATGGAAAATTACGAATTTGCTGTATATGAAACACGCACATATGAAATCATTGAAAATGTGCGGAATTTCAAAAGTGAGCTTGGAATTTTATATATGAATGACATGAATCGCAAGGTGTTAGAAAAAATTCTCAGGGAAAATCAGTTGAAATTTACCGAATTATTTTCCTGTGATACCTATGTGTATCTGCGCTCCGGGCATCCGTTAGCCGGTCGGGAAATACTTTCAATGAAGGATTTAGAGCCGTATCCGTGTCTGGCTTTTGACCAGGGAAAAAACAATTCTTTTTATCTGGCAGAAGAGATGAAAAGTACCTATGATTATGATCGTATTATCAAGGCAAATGACCGCGCAACGATGTTAAACCTGATGAATGGATTGGATGCTTACACGTTGTGTTCCGGTATTATCTGCGAGGAATTAAATGGGGATGATTCGTTAGCCATTCCACTAAAGGAATCCGAGAAAATGCAGATTGGCTATATTCATCGTGCCGGGTCGGTAGTGAGTGCACTTGGTGAAATTTATATTGAGGAACTTATGAAGTACCAGTCTTCCTATGCGGGCACGAACTAGTTTGGACCTTGATTCCCTGAATATCATATACTAACAATAACAACTGCTGTATCGGAGAGTGTATTATGGCTTTTTATCATTTTTTAGTTCTAGGTGAAGAAAAAAGGCAGTATTATTTGGCGCAAATGTTAAAAAAAGAGGGGCATGAGGTGATGGAGACAATGAGTTATCAGCCGGGCTATCACGATGCAATCCTTCTTCCGGTTCCACAGACTGCCTTATTTTTTGAGGAAAATAAAGATAAATTTCAAAAAGGACAGGTAATTTACGGCTGCAAATTTCCGGAGACGGCGATAGACTATGCAAAAGAAAGAGGAATTCGTGTGGTTGATTATTACAAAGAAGATGGTGTGGCGGAGAGAAATGCATCAGCAACCGCAGAGGGAGCCGTTTCGGAGGCACTTATCCATGGCTGTGTAAGCATTCAGGGAAGTGAGTGTCTGGTTGCCGGATATGGAACGTGTGGAGCGGCACTGGCGGCAAAACTCAGTCAATGGAAAGCATCCGTTACTATTATGGAGCGGAAGGAGAAAAAGAGAGAGCGGGCAAAAAGTTATGGCTATCAGGCTTGTTCTTTTGATGCACCAAAAGATGCAATGTCAAAATATGACTTTATTTTTAATACCGTACCGGCACCGGTTCTTACCAAAGAGCGGCTGCAGGGAGTAAAGCCCGAGGTGTGTATTATTGATATTGCATCAAGACCGGGTGGAACGGATTTTTCCTACTGTCAGGAATCGTCGATTTTTGCAAAATTATGTTTAGGACTTCCCGGCATTTATGCACCGAAGTCATCAGCCGGCATACTTATGGAAGTAATTAAGAAAACAATTTTGGGAGATTAGCGGAATGAGCAAAAAGAAACAGCGTACGGTTGGCTTTGCGTTTACCGGCTCTTTTTGCACTTATGAGAAAATAAAAGAAGTGGTCAGGCGGCTTGTCAAGGAGGATAATCGGGTCATTCCGATTTTTTCCCAGACCGCACAGACCGTGAACTGCCGGTTTGGCGCTGCGAGAGATTTTATTATTGAAATACAGGAAATTACGGGAGAACGTGGGATTTTTTCAATTCAGGAGGCAGAGCCGATTGGTCCGAAAGGTCTTTTGGATATTCTTGTGATTGCGCCATGTACTGGAAATACGATGGCAAAACTTGCAGCGGGAATTACTGATACACCAGTTTTAATGGCGGCAAAAGCGCATATGCGAAATGACAAACCGGTTGTTCTTTCACCGGCTACCAATGATGCACTTGGAGCCAGTTTAAAGAACATCGGATTTTTAATGAATACAAAAAATTTTTATTTTGTTCCGTTTGGGCAGGATGACTGCGAAAAGAAGCCGAAGTCGATGATTGCCCATACGGAACTGATACCGGATACGATTGAGGCGGCTCTTTGCGGCAGACAGCTGCAGCCGGTAATCCGCTCTCCCTTTTAAATCCGGATGGATACGTTGTATTTTCGTAAGAAATATTCAATCTGCAAAAGGTAGGCAATCATTTGCGGCCCTGCCATGAGCTGGCCGTACCAAGGTGCCCCGTAATCTTTTGGATTATCTAAAAACTGGCCGACCTGTTTTAAATCCAGAAGAGAATGCAGGGGACTTGCAGAGTCGGAAAGTACCTCCTTGAGGCGTTTTGCTAACAAATTTTCATAATAGGGATTGTATGTCTTTGGATAAGGACTTTTGCGGCGGAACAAGATTTCGTCCGGCAAAAGTCCTTTTGACGCCTGACGCAGTATATTTTTTACCAGTCCGTCCTTTGCTTTCATTTCCCATGGAATATTAAAAACATAATCGACAAGTGTGCGGTCAGCAAATGGAACACGTGCTTCTAATCCCGAGAACATGCTTGTGCGGTCCATGCGGTTTAGCAGTGTCTGCATAAAGAAACGGATATTTAAATAACCAATCCGCCGTCTGTTTGTCTCAATTTCATTTTCGGATGGGAGAACATTGATTTCACTGACTGACCGGTCATAAATCATTTTTACATATTCATCCATGTGAAGACTTTCTACTAAGTCATCTTTCAAAAGAACTTTGCGCGGGGTGAGTGAAGGAGTCCATGGAAATGTACCGGAGTTAAGCATTTCCTCTCTGTGAAACCATGGGTATCCGCCGAATACCTCGTCTGCACATTCGCCGGTCAGTACCACCTTATGGGAATGGCTGACTTCTTCGCAAAAATACTGCAAAGAGGAATCGATATCTGCCATGCATGGGAGGTCATGTGCATCCACCGAGCGGTATAATAAATCCGCCTGCATTTTATTATCACATTCGAGATAGTGATGGTCGGAATCCAGAAAAGAAACCATTTTGTCAACATATGGGCGGTCCTGCGACGGCTGAAAAGAATTCGCCTTAAAATACTTGTCATTATCTATGAAATCAAAGGAAAATGTGGTGAGTTTTTTTCCCTGTTTCTTTAGCTCGGCAGCACAGACCGCAGAGACTACGCTTGAATCGACACCGCCGGATAAAAAGGTGCAGATTGGAACATCGGAAACCATTTGTCTTTTGATGGCATCCTGAATCAGAAACGATGTTTTTTCGACAGTTTCTTCATAAGAATCAAAATGCGGTCTGCTTTCCAGATGGAAATACTGTGTCATTTTTTGTCCAAAAACAGAGCACGTGAGATAACACCCTGGCAGCAGTTCATGAAACCCATAAAATACGCCGCTTCCCGGCGTGCGTGCCGGACCTAATGATAAAATTTCATTGAGTCCGTCTGTATCAAGTTCTGCTTTTACACCCGGAAAACAAAAGCAGCCTTTTGGCTCCGAGGAAAAAATGATTGTTCCATTTACCATGGTATAAAAAAGTGGTTTTACACCGAATGAATCCCGGAATAAAGTCAGTGTATTGTGCCGTTTGTCATAAATTGCAAAGGCAAAAATACCATCGACTTTTTTTACAAAATCAGCACCAAAGGTTAAAAATGATAATAATAAGATTTCTGTGTCAGAATTTGTTTTTGGAAAAACTTGATGGTTTGCCAAGTCTTTTTTTAACTCTTCCATATTGTAAATTTCACCATTATATACAATATGATAAGGGTAGCCATTCAGTTCTCTTGTCATAGGCTGGTGGCCACCCGCCAAATCAATGATGGAAAGTCTTGTGTGTGCCAGTCCACAGTGTGGTGTCAGCAGACTGTCATTATCGTCAGGACCGCGGTGGGCAAGACAGTGTTTCATTTCGTCTAAAATATGCAAAAAAGAATCCCGCTGCCCGGTAAAATCGGCCGTGGGGTCATAAAAGCCGGATATGCTGCACATAGTAACCTCCTTTTACAAAGAAATAATTCCATATGATATACTGTATGCAAAAAAAGGGGGAAACATGTATGGGAAATATTTTGAGATAAGAAAGGGGGAGGATTATTTCCTCCCCTTAATGTGTACTTCAGGAATTGCCAGATTGTCATAGTCAACCGAGGCGTTCGAGGAGACTGCATTTATGTTGTCGTCAGAAGCCTCATGTGTATGCACCTCCGGAATGGCTACATTATCATAAGTGAAATCATAATTTTTTCTGTTTTTCTGAGGATTGTTTATTGTAATATATTTTTTCCTTTTAAAAAACATAAGTAAACCTCCTTATATAATGTTGATAAAAAATGTAATAACCAAACTATTGATAAAATCTGCAAACAGACTTCCAACCAATGGAATCAGCAGATAAGCTTTTACCGATGGTACAAAGCGGTCACATAAGGCCTGCATATTTGCCATGGCATTTGGGGTTGCTCCCATACCAAATCCACAAGTACCGGCGGCAAGAACTGCGGAATCGTAGTCATGTCCCATGACACGGAATACAACAAAGTAAGTAAATACGCCAATGAGAAGTGTCTGCGCAGCAAGTAAAATGACCAGTGGAAGTGCTAAGGAAGCTAATTCCCATAACTTCAAGGTAATCATTGCCATTCCCAAAAACAAAGATAATGAAATTCCACCAAGGTCATTGATTTCACCCATATGGATGGTTGTGAAATTTGTATACTCAGCGATATTTCGGATTAGTGCTGCGGCAAGCATGGCACCAATGTAAATCGGAAAAGTAAGTCCGGTTTTGGTAAGCAGCCAGGAAAAAATAGTTCCCAGACCGATTGCTAAAATCAACTGGAAAACAGCAGCTGCATACATGTTTGTGTGGCGTTTGTGCTTTTCTTCATCTTCAACTAAAAGGCTGTCATCTTCGGTGGCAACGGTATCCATCAAATTTCTTTTTTCAATGAGGCGTTTGCCGATTGGACCGCCGATTAAACTTCCCATAATTAAACCAAAGGTTGCGGCAGCCGTACAAATTGTGGTTGCACCCTGAATATTGAAATCCTCCAAAACCGGTCCAAAGGCACCAGCCGTACCGTGTCCTCCGACCATTGGAATTGAGCCGGTACACATACCGACAAGCGGATTTAATTGCAGCAGTTTGGAAAGACCAACTGCAAGCAGGTTTTGTGACACGATTAAGGTGATGACTAGGAAGAGGAAAATAATCATTGATTTTCCACCACTTTTTAATACTTTCAGATTTGCTTGAAATCCAACCGAAGTAAAGAAAAGAACCATACATACTTCGCGAAGGGTGTCATCAAAGGTAAAATCAGCAAGTCCGGTCGAGTAACCAATACAGGTTAAGATGGCAAACAACAAACCACCGATAACAGGTGCCGGAATACAGAATTTTTCCAAAAAATGAATGTGTTTTTTTAAGAAACTTCCAAGTAAAAGTACCAAAACGGCAAGTGCCAGTGTCTGGTACATATCAAATTCAATGTTCATAGTAATCCTTCCTATTTGCTATTTTGTCGGAACGGTAATTTTCTTCTCTTTGTAATAAGAGGCGGCTCCTTTGTGAAAAGGAAGTGTAATATCTTTTGTAGCAGAGGTTTCGTTTAAGTCCAAATTCAGTGATGTTGCATATTGCAAATCTTTACTATGCTCAAATAAAGCTTTTGTAATCGAATTAACGGTATCTTCGGATAAATTATTGGATGCCAAAAGAATTGATTTTACCCCTATGGTTGTTACCTCTTTATCCTGTCCGGTATAAGTGTTTGCCGGAATGGTATGACGGATATAAGAAGGAGAGGATGCCATCAGTTTTTTTAAGCATGTTTCATTCAGGCTGAGAAGCCGGATTGGACACTCCTTTGCCAGTTCCTCGATAATCGTTGTCTTGGTACCTGCCGTACAGAAAAAGGCATCAATTTCACCATTGGAAAGCTGGTTAGCGGCCTGTGTATAATCATAATTTTCTGTCTGAACCAGACGGGAAGTCAATCCGGTTGCTGCAAGAATTTCCTCTGCGTTTCGTTCTGTGCCGGATTCTGAGGCACCGATACTGATATGTTTTCCCTGCAAATCGTCGAGCGAATAAATAGATGAATCCGCACGGACAACAATCTGACAGGCTTCTGTGTAGAGACCGGCGATGGCACTGTAGTCTTTACAGATGTTACCATCAAATGCGCCGGTTCCCTGATAGGCATCCTGAATTAAATCGGCCTGGGCAATTGCTAAATTAATATAATGATTCGATAGAAGACGTATATTTGCTGTGGAACCAGCCGTGTTTTTTACTTCATAAGAATTTTGTTCGTTTTCTTTACTGAGAATGCCAGTGAAACTGTTAGCAAAAGTATAATACATACCACCAACACCAGCGGCTCCAAAGCGGATGTTCTCGGTTTTTCCAGAGCAGCCACTTAGTATCAATAAAGAAAAACTAAGCAATAAGCATATTATTTTTTTCATTCAACTTAATTTCCTTTCTTTTGTAAGTCTATTTCTATTTTACATGATATTTGAGAAATTGCAAGAAATCCCTTATTGTTTAAGGTTTGGAAGTATAACTGTGAAGAAATAAGAAGTTGTTGATTATAGTCAGAAAAACATACAAAAATTTCTAAATAATATACAGATTCTTCCTTTTCATAAATATTTAATCTGTGTATAATAAGAAGGGTAGATTTTTCTACGCAATGCTGTAATTATGAGGAGGAGTTAGAATGCATAAAGCGCATATGATTGGGGGAGGAGTAAAACAAGAGAAATTGATGGAAAACGAGTATTTAATTTATACATTGGCAGTCCTGCCGGAATTGGTATTTTGTCATGGGTGGGGGATACTGCAAAAAATACATGAAGGAACTTTTGATGAAGCAGATTTAGGAAATGAGCAGATACCGGAGTAAATTAGACTGGAAACACTCGGTGGCAAGTTTTTCCGAGATTTGCTTTTTGCATTTTATTTGGTAGACGATTTTGAGTACATATGTGGTCAGCTGCTTCGTTATATAAAAATACAATCCTGTTCGGAACAGAAACGGATTAATATGCTGTTACAATATTATGGAGTCCGCTATCTGCTGGAACGGAAAATGCCATGGGAGATTGAGAGCCGCCTGTGTGAGCTGGTTGGAGAAAAAAGGGATGTAGAAGATATTATCTTTATTTATCAGAGAGATGCTGAAACGATGAATGACTGTATAAAGCGGTATGAGGCGAGGTATGCATGCTTTGAACAAGAGTTCACAAAACTTTCACAATAAATTAGCACTCACCTCTTGACAGTGCTAACAACAAGTGTTATATTACAACTAGAACAAAGGAAAGGGGTTCTTAGGAAAGAAAAAATCAAATGGTAACGTGTTAATTGGAACAGTTTAGTTTGATGAAGAAAAGGAGAGATGACTTATGTTAGCACCTAGTATTTTTGGAGAAAATTTATTTGATGACTTTTTTGGAGGATTCCCATTTTATGATGACAGAGATTTTAGAAAAGCGGAGAAAAAGCTTTATGGTAAAAATGCCGGTCATCTGATGAAAACCGATATTCGCGAGACCGATGAGGGTTACGAGATTATGATTGATTTGCCGGGATTCAAAAAAGAAGAAGTAAAAGCCTCATTAGAGGATGGTTATCTTACTTTAAGCGCTGCAAAGGGCTTAGATAAGAGCGAAGAGAAGAAAGAAGGACATTACATCCGCAAAGAGCGTTATGAAGGTGCCTGCCAGAGAAGTTTCTATGTTGGCACAGATGTGACAGAAGAAGATATCAAAGCAGAGTTTAAGCATGGTATTTTGAAACTGTTTGTTCCAAAGAAAGAGCATAAAGATGCTGTGGAGCAGAAAAAGTACATTGCTATTGAAGGATAAGTTTCGACTTATTTGAAAAAAACCGTACCGGTAAGTGATTGCCGGTACGGTTTTTTTTTATTTTATGAATGCTTTTTCATAGTCTGATAGATTTCGTCAATTTTTTCTTCTGGTATTTTCGTGTCCAAAAAGATTTCAACGGCATATTTTGCCTGTGCAATCAGCATTTCCAGTCCGGTGATACCCTTTATGCCAAGTTCTCTTGCTTGTGCGACAAGTTTCGTGGTAAGCGGATTGGCAATGATATCAATGACTGCCTGACATTGAGGAAAATGAGTTAAATCAACCGGTGAAAAATCCACATTTGGATACATACCAACCGGACTTGTATTTACGACAATGTCTGCATCGCTGTGGAGAGCGAAACATTGTTCGTAAGTAAGAACCCCCTCTTTGATGGTGCGGTTGCCGACCACAATCATTTCGGCGGGATTCATTTTTTTGACACCTGCCTGAATTGCCTGAGAGGCACCACCATTTCCAAGGACAACAACCTTTTTTCCTTCCATATCAATTCCATTTTTCTTTACCATATAGAGAAATCCCGGCATATCCGTATTGTAGCCATAGAGAGAGCCGTTCCGGTTCACAATCGTGTTGACGGCACCAATCGCTTTTGCGTTTTCATCCATGGCAGTAAGATAAGGGATAACTGCCTGTTTGTAAGGAATGGTAACATTCAGGGCGCGAAACGCTTTTTCCTCCATAAAAACCGGAAATTCCTCTTTGGCAAGAGGATGTAACTCATATGAGTAGTCTGCTAATTGTTCATGAATTTCTTTGGAGGCACTATGGCCTAATTTTTCTCCTATTAATCCGTATTCCATAATATTAAATCCTTCTTTTGCTTTTTGCCCTCAGTTTAGTACAAATAGGATGGGGTGTCAAGGTAAATGGGTGGTATATTCCGTGCGGACAGGCATATACATGTAAAAAAAGGAGGGGTGCATTTGCTAAATAAAGAGATTCGGGAGCTTTTGCCGGGAAGACTGCGGGAACTGGTTGAACGCGTGGTTTTGGAAGAAGAAAAACTGCAGGAAATAAGAATCCGGAGAGAAAAAAACATTGCTTTACGGTATGATGGCAGATTTGTGGTGCCGGAGCAAAACCAAAGTGTAACAATGGCAGAATGGAAAGAAGTGATTTCACGAATCAGCAGACAGTCTCTGTATGCTTTTGAGGAGCAGATGAGAGAGGGATTTCTGACTATTCCCGGAGGTCATAGAGTCGGTCTTGCCGGACATGTTGTGTACGAGCATGGGACGGTAAAGACGATGCGGTATTTGTCCGGATTAAACATACGAATTTCCCATGAAATAAAGGGATGTTCTGATGAATTGATGCCATTTGTCGTGTTAAATACCGTGATTTTGCCAACGCTGATTATAGCTCCTCCGGGTGGTGGAAAAACAACGCTTTTGCGTGATTTTGTGAGAAATCTGTCAAGGCGGTGCAATGTGGCGGTAGTTGACGAACGCTCGGAAATAGCGGGCTGCTATATGGGAATTTCACAGAGAAATTTAGGACCTTTTTGTGATGTGTTAGATGGATGCAGAAAAGCGGAGGGGGTGCGCATGATGATTCGCTCGATGGCTCCGCAGGTCGTTGCTGTCGATGAAATTGGGACAAGCGAAGATATTGCAGCTCTTTCTTATGCACTCACAAGCGGCTGTTCTCTTTTGGCAACCATTCACGGAGAAACGCTTTCGCAGGTTCGGCAGAAAAAGGAGTTTCAGGCAGTATTTGAAAAGCAGATGTTTGAGCGCTATATACTTTTGGACAATCTGTTTCATCCGGGCAAATGTCTGGCTGTCTATGATAAGGAGGGGAAGACGATATGGAAATAAAATTTTTAGGAATGATTTTTGTCCTATTAGGGAGTTTAGGAATCGGTATTTTTTACCGGATTCGATATGGCAACCGCTTACATAATATGCAGGACTGTGAAAGAGCACTTCTTATTTTACAAGGAGAAATGGAATATGGACACACACCGCTGATGGAGGCATGTGAAGAGGTTTCGGCAAGGATTGGAGGTACGATTGGCAGCTTTTTTTCGCAGATTGCTAAAAAACTTAATACCCACGAAGGGGCACTCGAAACAATTTGGTGCCAGACGGCGAGAAAGGTTTTAACAAAATCGCAGATGGAAAAAGAAGAGCGGGAAGAGTGGGAAAAATTAGGTGGTACACTCGGATATCTGGATTTGGAAATGCAGGTTTCAACCATTCAGATTTATGTACGCCGCTTAAAACTGAGAATGGAGCAAACGGAAAAAGAAAGTCATGAGAGGCTTCGTATGTATCCGGTAATAGGTGCTTTTAGTGGTGTTTTAATCTGCCTTTTAATGGCGTAAGAGGCGGTGTAAAAGAAGAAAGGAACGAATGTATTACCTATGGAAATAACAATTATATTTAAAATTGCATTGGTGGGAATTTTGGTCACCATTTTAAATCAGATTCTCAAACAATCCGGGCGCGATGAACAGGCATTTATTGTAAGCTTAGCAGGACTCCTTTTAGTTTTGTTTTGGATTATTCCTTATATTTCTGAATTGTTCACAAGCGTTGAGGACATGTTTTCTCTGTAAGGGAGGTGAAAAAAATGGTGAAAGTGGCAGTGCTTGGTCTGGCGGCTGTTTTTCTGTCTTTAATAGCCGGCAGTGTGAAACGGGAATATGCGGTTGCTGTAATGATAGGGACAGTCCTATTGTTAGGAATTTATAGTTTGTCGTCCATACAGATGGTGATTGAGAGAATTCATGAATTTGAACAGGCAATTGGCTTAAACAGAGAATACTTGGGAATCCTTCTTAAAATGTTAGGAATTGCCTATTTGACGCAGCTTGTCGTGAATCTTTGCCGGGATGCCGGTAATGGAGCGGTTGCCAGTCAGGTCAACATAATAGGAAAAATCAGTATGATGTTAGTGAGTTTTCCGGTTGTCGAGACGCTTTTAAAGACTTTGGGGGATATGCTGCGGTGAGAAAGAAATGTTTGTTTTTTTTAATGGTTCTGCTATTTGGTTTTTCATTTGATACAGAGGCGGGGGCAAGTCAGAAAGAAGAGTGGCAGAATGAATTGTCTTTAGAACAGGCCGATCTTTCCCTGCAGGAAAATACGGACCAAAGTTTTTCCTTACAGCAGTATGTTACAGACGTTATGGATGGAACGGCCGATTTTTCCTTTGGGGCAATTGTTGATTGTATCTGTGAGCAGGTCACCGGTCAGTGGGATGTACAGAAAAAAACTATTTTACATATTCTTGCACTTAGCGTGTTTGCGGGAATTTTTGTGAAATTTGCCGGTACGATTGGAGACGGTGATTTGGGAGAAACCGGATTTTTTGTTGTATTTCTTCTTTTGTTTTCGCTCGTGCTTTCTGGTTTTTTAGGTGTGTATGCCGTGGCAGAAAAAGCATTAGAAAGTCTGATTGCTTTTATGAAAGCTTTGATTCCCTCTTTTTCACTTACCCTCTGCTATGGCGGAAAAATGCAAAGTTCGCTTGCCTTTTATGAAGCAATGCTTCTTGCTATGGGGCTGCTTTCGATGGCAATGAAATATTTTTTGATGCCGGGGGTTGAAATCTATTTTTTCCTAAGTGTGATCAATCAGATGGCAGGACACCGGTTCTCGAAAATGGTGGATTTAATTGGCAGTGTATTAAGGATGTCAATTCGTGTTTTATTTGCAGCAATGATTGGCTATCAGGGAATCCAGGGTTTGTTAGTTCCGGTAATGGACCGTGTGAGAAACAATGCGGTCTGGAACGTGGCAAAGGGAATGCCTGGTGTGGGAAATACAGCAGGCAGTGTGATGGACACAGTATATGGAAGCGGTCTGTTGATTAAGAGTGCGGTCGGCGTAGGCGGCGTGATTGCTATTGTGATTCTTTGTCTGTATCCGATGATGAAAGTTTTGGTATTTACCTTTTTATACCGGGTGGCAGGGGCGGTTGCACAGCCGGTCAGCGATCATAGGATTGTGATGGTTTTACAGTCAGCAGCCACAAGCGGAAAACTGATGTTAGGGTATTTACTGGCATCCGGACTTATGTTTTTACTGTCCATTGTCATTGTATTAGTTAGTACAAATCTTGGCTCATGACGGACGAAAGGAGATTTTATGGAAGCAGCATTTCAGATGGTGAGACAGGTTGTAGTATTTTTACTGCTTGCGGCACTGCTCACAAATTTATTCATGGGAACGGAATACAAAAAGTATTTTACCTATGTGACAAGCCTGATTGTTATTTTACTTGTGCTTGTTCCAGTGCTTGGCTTTTTGGGAAAAGGACAGGTATGGGAAGAAAATTATTTTCTGGCAGAAAACAAACAGCAGGTAGAACAGACAAAAGAGGAAATCCGTCTGCTTGGAAAAAAGTATGAAAAACAGATGAAAGAAAAGTATGCAGCACAGGTAAAGAGAGATATTGCACTGCAATGTGGGGCGGATGAATCCGATTGTCAGGTAAAGATGGATGATATGAAAATTATATATATCCGTGTGCGCGTAAAAAATGCAGATAAAAGACAGAAGGAGTGGCAGAGTGAACTGGCTTTTAAATATGGGGTGGCAGAAGAAAATATTTGGATTGAGGAGGCATAGCGCATGAAAGAGGAATTAAAGAAACTGATAGAAAAAGCAGGAACCTTAAAATTGTTAGCGGTTGTTGTCTGCGGGGTACTGCTTTTGTTTTTTTCCTATTCGGGAAATGCGGATGAAAAGGCGGCGGCACCTGCCTCTTCGTCCGATGTCACAGACGCAGAAACAAAAGGGACACTTGAGGAATACAAAGCGGAGCGGGAGGAAGAGTTAAAACAGCTTTTGCAGCGGGTGGATGGAGTTGGGCACGCGGATGTAATGATTACTTTGAAGGCATCAAATGAGAAAGTGACATTAAAAGATAATACGCAAAAAGGAGAGTCCAACGAGGAAAAGACGGTTTTAGTGGAAAATTCAAGCCGAGATTCTTCTCCGTATATCATACAGGAGAAGGAGCCGGAAATCGAGGGGATTGTTATTGTCTGTGAAGGCGGATACGATTCCGTGATAAAAAGAGAAATAACCGATGCGGTAAGTGCATTATTTTCCATTGAGAGTCATAAAATAAAAATAATGAAAAGTAAGGAGGCAAAGGAGTGAAGAAAATTTTGAAAAAAAACCAGATTATTATTACGGCGCTTGTTGTGATGGTGGCGATTGCCGGTTATCTGAGCATGACAGACCGTGAGGAACTGACAATGAACGGACAGGGGGATAATAACAAAGCGGCAACCGAAAGCGCAGCAGACATTTCAGAGGAGGATATTGTTCTTGATGAGGACGAAGAAACAGCAGATGCAGCCAGTGGCAAGGCAGTGAGCACAAGTGGACAAAAGGTTTCCAATAAGGAAAATGCCGGTGAAGCAGTACTTGTAAGCAACACTGTTACCGGAAATTATTTCGAGGAGGCAAAACTTTCGAGAGAACAGACACGTGCGAAAAACAAAGAGACGCTTACAAATTTAGTGAATAACAAAAATGTAACCAATGCGCAAAAAGACAAGGCAATGCAACAGATTATGCAGATGACCGAAATCAGCGAAAAAGAAACGGCAACCGAAAATCTGCTGGCAGCGAAGGGATTTTCAGAAGCTGTTGTGACAATTTTATCCGACAGTGTGGATGTTGTTGTAAATGCAGATGATTTGACGGAGAGCCAGATTGCACAGATTGAGGATATCGTAAAAAGAAAAACCGAGTGCAGTGCCGATAAAATTGTAATATCGCCTGTTGGCAAAAAGAAATAAATCTGCTATAATACATATTACAACTGTTTTGTTGTAGTATCATACCAATAGGAGGTACGAAAGTATGACAGAGATGACAAATGATTCTATGGAAAAACACACAGGGATTGGCGAAGTGCAGATTGCCAATGAAGTCGTAGCAAGCATTGCCGGTATTTCCGCATCAGAAGTAGAAGGCGTGGATTCGATGGCAGGCGGCTTGGCCGGTGAGCTGGCAGGCAAATTTGGTGCAAAGAATTTGTCCAAAGGTGTCAAGGTGGAAGTGGCAGACGACATCGCAATGGTTGAATTGGCAATTAATATGAAATATGGATACAGCATTCCAAAAACCTGCAAACAGGTGCAGGAAAAAGTAATGCAGGCGATTAATTCCATGACCGGTTTGACAGTAAAACAGGTGAATGTGCGAATCGCCGGTGTAAGTTTAGAACAGGATTAAGAGGATAGTTATGACACGACATGAGATGAGAGAATGTATCTTCTGTCTGATGTTCCAGAATGATTTTTATGGAACCGATGAGTTTGAAGAACAGATGAGTAATTTTTTGGCGAATTTCCATTTTCCGGAAGAACATGAAATTAGTGAAAAGGATGAAAAGGAAGTCCGCGAAAAAGTGGAACGGCTGATTGCTTTGATGCCGGATATTGATGAAAAAATTTCGGCAAATGCAAAGGGCTGGAAGATTGAGCGAATTGCCAAAGCGGAATTAGCAATTTTGAGACTGGCTGTTTATGAAGCATTATATGAGGAAAGTGTACCGGTCGGCGTAGCCGTCAATGAAGCCGTGGAACTTGCAAAAGAGTATGGCGGAGAGAATGGTGCTGCGTTTGTGAATGGTATCTTGGGTAAGATTGTAAATGAATAGAGGAAATGTATATTCCGTCTCTTCCGTCAATCAGTATATTAAGAATATGTTTTCCAAAGAATATGCCCTGTCGGTTGTATTTGTAAAAGGCGAAATTTCCAATTGCAAATATCATAGCTCCGGGCATATTTATTTTTCGTTAAAAGACGACCGCTCACAGCTTACGTGTGTGATGTTCCGCGGTGACCGCGGTGGACTTGATTTTCGGATGGAGAATGGACAGGAAGTCGTAGTTGGCGGCTCCATTAGTGTATATGAGCGCGATGGAAAATATCAGCTCTATGCCAAAAAAATTGTTCCGGTAGGAGATGGACACTTACAAGAGCAGTATGAAAAATTAAAGAAAAAGCTGGAGGCAGCAGGATATTTTGATGAGGATCGAAAACTGCCAATTCCAAAGTATGTAAAAAAAGTTGGTATCGTAACAGCGAAAACCGGTGCGGCAGTCCACGATATGATTCAGATTGCCACAAGACGCAATCCTTATGTGCAGCTTTACTTATATCCGGCAAAAGTGCAGGGAGAAGGAGCGGCACAATCCATCGCTGGGGGAATTTCTTTTTTGGATGAATTTGGTGTGGATGTTATTTTAGCGGGACGCGGTGGCGGCTCGATGGAAGACTTGTGGGCATTTAATGAGGAAATCGTGGCACAGGCAATTTATGAATGCCGGACGCCGGTAATTTCAGCAGTCGGACATGAAACCGATGTGACAATTGCGGATTACGTGGCGGATTTACGCGCACCGACACCTTCAGCGGCAGCAGAACTGGCGGTTTATGATGTCCGTCTTGTATTGGAAGAATTGTATGGATATAAAGACCGTCTGGCACGCTGTATCCTGGCACAGGTGGATGCAGGGCGTGAGCACTTGGATTTTACAGAGAAGCGGCTCCGCTATCTGAATCCGGAAAACCAGATGGTACAGAAGAGACAATATTTGATTGATATAGAGGAACGCCTCTTTCGTAATATGAAGGACAAACTGCAGACAAGGAAGCAGTTGATGTCACTTTTAGCGGCAAGACTGGATGCGAAAAGTCCGTTAAAACGGCTTGCCGGCGGCTATGCTTATGTGACTGATGAGGCTGGTAAGATGGTGGATTCCGTGAAATCACTTCAAGTAAACGATGTTTTGACGATGACATTTTCAGATGGCGTTGTGAAAAGTGAAGTACAAGAAGTCGTTGAGGAGGAAAAAGCATAATGGATGATAAAAAAGAAATTTCTTTGGAAGAAATTATGGATCGTTTAGATGATACCGTAACACAGATGGAAAATGATAAAATGACGTTAGAAGAATCCTATCAGGCATTTTCGGAAGGAATGAAACTTGTGAAAATGGGAAATGACGCCATTGACCGTGTGGAGAAAAAAATAAAAGTCCTGATGATGGAAGGAGAAGAAGATGTCGAAGGATAAATGGCAGGAAAAAATACAAAATATAGAAGAGGGATTTGTTGCGTACCTTCCAAAGGAAGAAGGCTATGAAAAAACGGTGTTGGAGGCTGTTAATTACAGTATCAATGCCGGTGGTAAAAGACTTAGACCAATGTTTCTTTATGAGACATATTCCATGTTTGGGGGAACGGATGAAAAAGCAGTCCGCCCATTTATGATGGCGATGGAAATGATTCACACGTACTCGCTTGTGCATGATGATTTACCGGCGATGGATAATGATGATTACCGCCGTGGTAAGTTAACGACACATAAAAAATACGGAGAAGCGATGGGAATTCTTGCAGGGGATGCTTTATTAAATCTTGCTTATGAGACGGCATTTCTTGCGTTTGACAGTAAAACGGACAAGCAGAGAATTGCCAATGCTTTAAAGGTATTGGGAAAAAAAGCAGGGATTTATGGCATGGTCGGTGGACAAGTTGTTGATGTTGAAAATAACGGAAAATTTGTTGATGAACAGATGCTTCATTACGTTTATAAAAATAAGACTTCGGCACTCATTGAGGCAAGCCTTATGATTGGAGCCTGCTTAGCCGGTGCTTCGCAGGATGAAGTACGAATTATGGAAAATGTGGGAACGGCGATTGGACTTGCTTTTCAGATTCAGGATGACATTTTAGATATTTCAGGGGATGAGAAAGTCATCGGAAAACCGGTGCACAGCGATGAAAAGAATGAAAAATCCACATATCCGGTTTTGCATGGAATGGAGGAGAGCCGGAAAAAAGTTGCAGAATATACAGACGCCGGTATTGCTGCATTAGATGGTATCACGGCGGCAGATGAAGAACATAAATCGTTTCTGCGGGAATTGTTAATGTCCTTGGTAGAACGGGAGAAATAAAGAGGATGGTTTTGTGAGTAAGAAAAAGGTACTTAGTCAGATTGTAAAAGAAAATGACATTCATAATATTGACCCCGCGGATTATCGCCAGTTAGCCAAGGAAATCCGTGTCAAACTGGTACGGAGTGTAAGCCGCACGGGTGGACATCTGGCATCTAATTTAGGAGCGGTGGAACTTACGATGGCACTTCATTTGTGTTTACATTTTCCAGAAGATAAACTAATCTGGGATGTGGGACACCAGTCGTATGTACACAAAATACTGACAGGTAGAGGTGATGCCTTTTCGACGCTGCGTCAGATGGGTGGCTTAAGCGGTTTCCCAAAAGTCAAGGAAAATCCGAGCGATACGTTTGATACCGGACACAGTTCGACCTCCATTTCTGTGGCACAGGGCTTTGCCAAGGCGAGGGATCTGCGTGGTGGCGATGAAAAAGTAGTTGCGGTTATTGGTGATGGTGCATTATCCGGCGGTATGGCATTTGAGGCGTTAAATAACGCCGCAGCATTAAAAACGAATATGGTTATTGTGCTAAACGATAATAAAATGTCGATTGCACCAAATGTAGGTGGTATGTCAACTTACTTAGGTAAGATTCGTGCAAACCGCAAGTACCGCGATTTGAAAATGAATGTTGAAAATTCGTTAGATAAAATTCCGAACGTAGGACATCCACTTGCCAGACAGATTAAACGTGCGAAAGACTCGATTAAGCATTTGTTTATTCCGGGCATGTTATTTGAAGATATGGGGCTCATTTATATCGGTCCGGTGAATGGACACAATGTAAATGAAATGGTAACTGCTTTTGAAACGGCATTTTCGATTACGAATCAGCCGGTTTTGGTGCATGTTCTGACCCAGAAGGGAAAAGGGTATAAACCGGCAGAACAAAATCCTTCCGCTTTTCATGGTGTGGGAACCTTCGATGTAAAAGATGGTACGATTCTTAAAACAAACGAAGTAACTTATACGAATATATTTTCCGACTGGCTTTTGTCACGCGGGGCGCAGTGCAATGAACTGGTTTCTGTGTGTGCTGCGATGCCGGATGGAACCGGAACGGCAGCCTTTGCAAAAACATTTCCATCACGAGCTTTCGATGTGGGAATTGCTGAAGAACATGCAGTTACTTTTGCGGCAGGACTTGCAGCAGGCGGTATGAGACCGGTAGTTTCTTTGTATTCTACCTTTTTGCAGCGTGCCTATGACCAGATGATTCATGATGTGTGTCTTGGCGGTCTGCCGGTTATTTTTACAGTAGACCGAAGCGGCATTGTAGGAAATGACGGAGAGACGCATCAGGGTATTTTTGACTTATCCTTTTTGTCGACGATGCCGGGAATGACGGTGATTTCGCCGATGGATGGTGCAGAGTTGACTGAGGTGCTGGATTTTGCGCTGGAGCAGATGGATGGTCCGGTGGCAGTCCGCTACCCAAGAGGAAAAGCGTACTGCTGTGAGAAAGAGGAAAGAGAGCCGATTGTGTACGCCAAAGCAGAACTTTTGTACGAAGGAAAAGATGTACTTATTTTGGCAGTAGGCAATATGGTTAGTAAAGCGTGTGAGGTTCGAAAAAAGTTAGCAGTACAAGGGATTCATCCAACGATTGTCAATATGCGTTTTGTGAAGCCGTTTGATGAGGATTTGGTAAGAGAGTTAGCAATCAGCCACCGTCTGATTGTGACGATGGAGGATAATGTGTATACCGGCGGTTTTTCCGAGCAGATTCAGGCATTTTTACTGCGGGAGAGAATTTACCACAAATGTTTTAGTGTATGCTTCCCGGATCAGTTTATTGAGCATGGAACGCCGGAAGAACTTTATGAGAAATATGGATTGGATGCAGTATCGGTATCGAATCGGATTGTAAGAAAGATAAATGGTGAGTAAGGTGAAAGAAAAGAAAGAACGATTGGATGTCCTTCTTGTGAAAAGAGGACTTATGCCTTCCCGTGAAAAAGCAAAAGCTGTGATTATGGCAGGGGAGGTATTTGTCGATAATCAAAGAGAAGACAAGGCCGGACAGACGTTTCCAGAATCGGTACAGATTGAAGTCCGGGGAAAGAAAATGAAATATGTCAGCCGTGGCGGTTACAAATTGGAACAGGCAATGAAGGTGTTCCCGATTTCCCTTACGGATACGGTATGCATGGATGTCGGTTCATCAACCGGTGGCTTTACGGACTGCATGCTGCAAAATGGCGCAAAGTATGTGTACGCAATTGATGTGGGAACAAACCAGCTTGCGTGGTCATTAAGGCAGGATGAAAGAGTATGTTCGATGGAAAAGACAAACATCCGCTATGTCACACCGGACGATATTGGTGAATTAGTAGATTTTGTTTCCATCGATGTTGCCTTTATTTCTCTCACGAAAGTATTAGAGCCGGTTATGGCACTGATGAAGGAAAATGCTCAGATTGTCTGCCTGATAAAACCACAGTTTGAGGCGGGCAGAGAGCAGGTTGGGAAAAAAGGAGTCGTGAGAGATCCCCATGTCCACGAAGAAGTGATTCAGATGGTTATGAACTATGCGCTTTCACTTGGTTTTCATATTTTGGGGATTGACCACTCGCCGATCCGCGGACCGGAAGGAAATATCGAATATCTCCTCTACATGGAGAATGATAACAGAGAACCGGTCACGATAGATGAAAAACAGAAAGAAGCAGTGAAAGAATTGGTAGCGCATGCACACGAGGTTTTATAGGAGGAACTGCGATGAAAAATTTTCAGATTATTTCCGATGTTGAGAAGGACTTACATCATGACACGGCGAACGAAATAAAAAGATATTTGGAATCTAATGAAAAATGTGCTAGAATAGTAGGGAGTTCGTCTGAAGTTACGCAGATTGACTGGGCAGATTTAGTGATTGTGCTTGGAGGAGATGGTTATGTTATCCAGGCTGCAAAGCGTTTTGCTGGCAGTCATGTTCCGATTTTTGGTGTAAATTTTGGTACACTTGGGTTTCTGACCGAAGTGGAAAAGCCAAGGATTCAAAAGGCACTGCATGAAATTTTATCTGGAAATTATGAAGTCGAAAAGCGGATGGCGCTTACGGGCAGGGTGCAGAAAACCTCAGTTGGAGAAGCAATTGGCATTGCGATTAATGAGTTTATTATCGGCAAGCAGGATTTTGGACATATGATAACGGCAAATGTCTATGTGGATGATGAGCTGATGGATACTTATGTGGCAGATGGAATTTTGGTATCGACGCCGACCGGTTCGACGGCCTATAATTTATCGGCAGCAGGTCCGGTGTTAGTACCATCGATGGAAGCAATGATTATTACACCGATTTGCCCACATTCGCTGAACAAAAGAAGTCTTGTGGTGTCTTCAGATTCCAAACTTCGGATTGAAGTTGGAAAGACAAAGGAAAACTATCAGGATGAGGCTGCGATTCGTGGCGATGGACAGATGCTTTGGACCGTGTCGACAGGTGATGTCGTATGGATTGAAAAAGCAAAAGAAACTTTTGATATGGTTCGGCTTGGTGATGCCAGCTTTTTTGATAAAATGCGGAGCAAACTGAACCGGGATTAATTAGCTAAAGTTTTGAAACGGAGTTTTTTTATGAAGCGAGTAAGACAGAATAAAATATTAGAATTAATTGGTGAGTATGATATCGATACGCAGGAGGAACTTGGAAAGCGTCTGCATGAATCCGGTTTCCGGGTGACGCAGGCAACCATCAGCCGGGATATCAAAGAACTGCAGTTAAAAAAACAGGCAGACAAAAACGGAAAATCCAAGTACATCTGTGTTACTCCGGGAAGTGCCAGCTTTGGCGAGCGCTATGCAAGAGTTTTGCAGGATGGTATGGTGAGTATCGACCAGGCAGATAATCTGGTAGTAATCAAGACGGTAAGCGGTATGGCGAT
The DNA here is from genome assembly GCA_934322085.1 of uncultured Eubacterium sp. Taxonomy (GTDB): domain Bacteria; phylum Bacillota; class Clostridia; order Lachnospirales; family Lachnospiraceae; genus Eubacterium_F. The sequence continues at coordinate 37,263 of CAKRGF010000002.1, read as the reverse complement.
GGCAGTTGCCGCCGCGATTGATGCGCTTGAGATAGAAGAAATTGTAGGATCCATTGCGGGGGATGACACGATTATGTGTGCAGTCCGTACAGCGGACTTAGTACCGGCAGTGATTGAAAAAATAAGTAATAAGTAAGGAGGAAGACGAGTAGAAATATCTCGTCGAGTAAAAACATGTCAGGACATTCAAAATTTGCGAACATTAAGCACAAAAAAGAGAAAAATGATGCCAAAAGAGGTAAGATTTTTACGGTAATCGGCCGTGAGATTGCGGTAGCCGTAAAAGAGGGCGGACCAGACCCGAATAATAACAGTAAACTTCGTGATGTTGTTGCGAAAGCAAAGGCAAACAATATGCCAAATGACACGATTGAGCGTGGAATTAAAAAAGCAGCAGGAAACGTAGATGCGGTTAATTATGTAAGCTGCCAGTATGAAGGCTATGGACCGAACGGAACAGCAATTATTGTTGAGGCGCTGACGGATAACAAAAACCGTACTGCTTCAAATGTAAGAAATGCATTTACCAAAGGAAACGGTAATGTAGGAACGACAGGCTGCGTGTCTTATATGTTTGACCAAAAAGGACAGATTCTTGTTGATAAAGAAGCATATGAGACTGATGCCGATGAATTTATGATGATGGCATTGGATGCAGGTGCAGAGGATTTTGTTGAGGAAGAAGATAGTTACGAAATTCTTACAACACCGGAGGATTTCAGCGTTGTTCGTGAAGCGTTGGAAAAAGAAAGCGTTCCGATGGTACAGGCTGAAATTACCATGATTCCGCAAAATTATGTGGAACTTACTTCAGATGAAGATAAAAAAATGTTCCAGCGTATTATGGACCTTTTGGATGAGGATGATGATGTGCAGAATGTATATCACAATGTCGAAGAGGATGACGAATAAGATAATTTTCAAAAATCCAAAATGAGCTAATAATTTTAAGTCTTCTACACATAATAAAAGAGTAATCTTTTATTATGTGTAGGAGGCTTTTTTTGTGAAATGGATCATAAGAATTGGGGTGATTATGTTCGCTGTGTTTTGTGGAATTAAAGCTGTACCGGAGGAAAAAGTAAGTTCCGGTGATATTACATCGACGTCAATCCGCTATGTGGCGTTAGGGGACAGCATCGCATATGGGTATGGACTTAGTGATAGAAAAGAGCAATCTTATGTGGAGTTGATTCGTAAAAACCTAGAGACAAAATATGATTCGGTTTTTGTTACAAATTTTGGAGAAAATGGGATGCAAAGCGGAGAACTTCTTGATATACTTACAAATCCGGAAAGAAAGGAATATAAAAAGTACCGTGCAACGATTAAACATGCCGATTTTGTTACGATATCCATTGGCTCAAATGATTTACTCCATTTGATTCAATTGGATTTAAACATGGAAGAAATGATAAAACGGGATGCACATAAATTCGATGAGGCATGCGTGCAGTTTGCAAAAACTTTTCCCAAAATTATCCGAGAAATTCGAGCGGTTAATCCGAATGTAAAAATATATGCGGACAATATTTATAATCCTGCTAAGGGGATTGATGCGTTTTCACAGGTGTATCCGGTGGCGGATGCTTATATTAACCGGATGAACCGCGGGTTTTATCCATCGGATGAGTATGTGCTTGTCGATATTAAAAAATGTTTTGACGGCGAGAAGGAATCCATGGTCAATCTTTCTTTCAAGGGCAGGGAAATTGACCCGCATCCCAGTGAAAAAGGACATAAAAAAATCGCTCAGATGGTTATAAAAGCCATGGAAAGATAAGGGGAATTCTGTTATACTGGTAAAAGATAAAAAAAGAAGGGATGGATACGGTGAAGATAGAAGGAGTCATATTTGATTTGGATGGCACATTGTTAGATTCGACGTGGGTCTGGTCGCAGATTGATACCGATTTTTTGAAAAAACGAGGATTTGAAGTACCAAAAGATTATTCCACGGCAATTATGGCGATGGGGTTTGAAGAGGTGGCGAAATATACCATCAAACGTTTTTTGCTGCAGGAGACGAAGGAAGATGTGATGGCGGAATGGGATGCGATGGCAAGAGATGCGTATGCTCATGATGTAAAACTAAAAAAAGGGGCAAAAGAACTTCTTTTGTGGCTAAAGAAGCAGGATATTAAAATGTCGGTTGCGACCTCAAACAGTGCTTCTTTGTTTGAACCGTGCCTAAAAAATTTAGGAATCTACGACTTTTTTCATTCATTTACGGAAACGGGGGATGTAAAAAGGGGAAAAGAGTTTCCGGATGTCTATTTGAAGGCGGCAGAGAAGATGGGTGTAAATCCTAGTAACTGTTTTGTGTTTGAAGATATTCTGCCGGCGGTTTTAGGAGCAAAAAAAGGTGGTTTTCAGACGGTTTTAGTAAGAGAACCAAAGTGGAATTATGCAAAGGAAGACTTTGATTTGATTTGCGACTATGCAGTGGATGAAATTGACGAGGCGATATCCTTGCTAAATCAGTGGAAATGCGATATGATATAGATAGTTTTTGTATTTTGAAATGGAGGATAAAGGGAATGCCAATTACAGAGTTATTGGAGGCAAATGCCAAAAAATATCCGAACGAAGTGAGTCTTGTAGAGATTAATCCGGATATTCAGGAGAAAAGAAGAGTAACATGGAGGGATTATGAATTAATCGAGTCAAGTCCGATGTGTCATTACCGCAGGGAAATTACATGGCATGTATTTGACGAAAAAGCCAATCGTTTTGCACAGCTTTTAATCAGCAGAGGGATTGGAAAAGGAGACAAAGTAGCGATTTTATTGATGAACTGCTTGGAATGGCTTCCGATTTATTTTGGTATATTAAAGACTGGAGCACTGGCGGTGCCACTTAATTTCCGCTATGCGCCGGATGAAATTGAATACTGTTTGAATCTGGCGGAGGTAGATGTTTTAGTGTTTGGTCCGGAATTTATCGGCCGTGTGGAAGAAATTGCCGATAAAATCAGTCAGAACCGTCTTTTGTTTTATGTGGGAGGCGACTGCCCGTCTTTTGCAGAGGATTATGATAAACTGACGGCAAACTGTGCAAGTTTAGCACCGGGAATCCCGATTTCCGATGAAGACGATGCGGCAATTTATTTTTCTTCGGGAACAACTGGATTCCCAAAAGCAATTTTACATAATCATGAAAGTTTGATGCATGCCTGTAAAGTGGAGCAGAAGCATCATGGACAGACACATGACGATGTGTTCTTATGTATTCCTCCACTGTATCATACCGGAGCGAAGATGCACTGGTTTGGCAGTCTTTTGACAGGAAGCAAGGCAGTGCTTTTGAAGGGGGTAAGCCCGAAAACAATTTTGGAGACGGTCTCCAATGAGAAATGTACAATTGTCTGGCTTTTAGTTCCGTGGGCACAGGATATTCTCGTGGAACTTGACAGTGGAAGATTAAAACCCGATGATTATGAATTATCCCAGTGGCGTCTGATGCATATTGGTGCACAGCCGGTTCCACAGAGCTTAATCCGCCGCTGGAAAGAGTATTTTCCAAATCATCAGTATGATACGAACTATGGTTTAAGTGAGTCGATTGGACCGGGCTGCGTTCATCTTGGCGTGGAAAATATCCATAAAGTCGGCGCTATCGGTATTCCGGGATATGGCTGGGAGGCAAAAATTATTGACACCGACGGAAATGAAGTAAAACAAGGTGAAGTCGGTGAGCTGGCGGTTAAAGGTCCCGGCGTGATGAAATGCTATTATAACGATGAAGAGGCAACAAAAGAAGTTCTTCACGGTGACTGGCTTTACACCGGTGATATGGCAGAGATGGATGAAGATGGTTTCATTTATTTGGTTGACCGCAAAAAAGATGTTATCATCAGTGGTGGTGAAAACTTGTATCCGGTTCAGATTGAAAACTATCTGAGCAAACATGAGGCAGTAAAGGATGTGGCTGTTATCGGACTAAAAGATGACCGTTTGGGAGAGATTGCAGCAGCGATTATCGAACTGGTTCCGGGGGCTGTCTGTACGGAAGACGAGATGAATGAGTTCTGCAAGGGACTTCCACGCTATAAGAGACCGCGTAAGATTTTCTTTGCGGACGTACCGAGAAATCCAACCGGTAAAATTGAGAAACCAAAACTGCGCAAGATGTATCAGAGTGAAAACTTGGTAGATGCACAGAACCGAGGTTAGATTTATTGAAGCAAGTTATCATTGATTTCTACTGCAAACTCCATTATAATAGGATGTTGGCAGGAAAATACAGTTAGAAGTGAAAAGAACTTCAGAACGGAGGAAATATGAGTAAGAAACCAACGGTATTAATGATTTTAGATGGATATGGATTAAGTGATAAGACAGAAGGAAATGCAGTAAAACAGGCAAAAACGCCGGTTATGGATAAGTTGATTGCAAAGTATCCTTTTGTTCAGGGCGAGGCAAGCGGTATGGCAGTTGGTCTGCCGGACGGACAGATGGGAAATTCTGAAGTCGGACACACCAATATGGGTGCCGGAAGAATTGTATACCAGATGCTTGTTAAAATTTCAAAGTCAATTCAGGATGGCGATTTCTTTGAGAATAAAGCACTTGTTGCCGCTATGGAAAACTGCAAAAAAAATGACAGTGCACTTCATTTGATGGGACTGTTGTCACCGGGTGGTGTGCACAGCCATATGGAGCATTTATACGGCCTTTTGGAAATGGCAAAGAAAAACGGACTGGAAAAGGTATATGTTCATGCTTACCTTGACGGACGTGACGTTCCACCATCATCCGCAGCCGAGTATATGGAAGAATTAGTTGCTAAGATTAAAGAAATCGGTGTTGGTTCTGTTGCTACGATTTCCGGACGTTTTTATGCGATGGACCGTGATAATGCATGGGACCGTGAGGAAAAAGCATATTCTGCTCTGGTATATGGTGAAGGTGTACAGGCAGATGACCCGGTACAGGCAATCAAAGATTCGTATGCGAATGATGTAACGGACGAGTTTATGCTTCCTACTGTTGTTGATAAAAATGGTATGATTCATGAAAATGACAGTGTAATCTTCTTTAACTTCCGTCCGGACCGTGCAAGACAGCTGACAAGAGCTTTTGTAGATCCGGAATTTACCGGATTCGAGAGAAGAAACGGATATTTCCCACTCACGTTTGTCTGCATGGCACAGTATGATGCTGAGATGCCAAATGTATTAGTTGCCTTCCCACCGGAAGAATTAAAAATGACATTTGGTGAATATCTGGCAAAACATGGTAAAAAACAGCTTCGTCTGGCTGAGACACAGAAGTATGCACATGTTACATTCTTCTTTAATGGCGGCGAAGAGAAGCAGTTTGAAGGAGAAGACCGTATTCTTGTAAACTCTCCAAAGGTAGCTACCTTTGATATGCAGCCGGAGATGAGTGCTTACGAAGTTTGTGACAATTTGGTAGAATCGATTCGTTCGGGTAAATACGATGTCATTATCGTAAACTTTGCAAATCCGGATATGGTAGGACATACCGGTATTATGGAAGCAGCAATAAAAGCAATTGAGGCAGTTGATGAATGTGTTGGCAAAACAGTGGATGCCATTTTGGATGTGGATGGTCAGATGTTTATCTGTGCCGACCACGGAAATGCAGAGAAACTGCTGGATGAAGATGGCGAACCATTCACTGCTCATACAACAAACCCGGTTCCGTTCGTTCTTGTAAATTACGATGAAGATTATACACTTCGTGAAGGCGGATGTCTGGCAGACATCGTTCCAACTATGATTGAGATGATGGGTATGGAACAGCCGGCTGAGATGACCGGAAAGTCATTGTTGATTAAAAAATAATCATGATTTAATAAAACAAAAAGGAGTTCCACCCCTCGTGTATGAACGAATAAGGGGGAACTCCTTTTTTAGCGGAATAATACACAATTGCCGCTTTCACGATAGTAGCGGATTCTTTTTTCAAGTGGCTCACGTCCGCACCCCATTTTTTCGCCAAGGCAGTCCAGGCAGAGAAAACGGGAAGCCGTGCGGTCTACTAATTTTAAGTAAATTGCCTTTTCATCGGAGGTGAGTTTTTTCGCACAGTTTTTACATAAGTTTCGAGATGATTCCATGCTCACACCAATTTTGCACGAACGACCATACAGTCACAGGATGGCACCGTTACGGCAAACCTTTCTTTAAAAGTACCAAGTTCTTTGTGCTCGTGGCAGTCGTACATAGACAGTGCCATGCCGGAAGCATAAGGAAGCCCCAAATCCCAGAATTGAATGGTTAATTCACGATTTTGGTCACTGAGATTAAAAAGTCCGATTGCCAAATCACCATTCGACAAAGCTTTTACCAGTACAAAGGCTTCATCCTCATGGAACCATTGAGGCTCGACGCGGACACGGTAAGCTCCACGAGATTCGACATCCTGATTAATAGCGATTAAATCACGGTTTAACAGAATGTTTTTTGTCTCCTGTGTGGCTTTTCTGATATCACATCCAATCATCAAAGGGGAACCCATCATAGCCCAGAGAGCAAAGTGGGTTTTGTACTGCGTGTCGGTACAGCCACCGATGGAACCGATAAAATCATCGTTACTGCTACCGTGCATACCAACCACCAGCATGTCCATGTCATTGTGGCAGAAGGAACCGGTGAACGCTTCTTTTTCAATTTGGGACAGGGCGATTTTTTGAATCGATTCCCAGTTGTCCTGAATATCCGGTGTGGAGCGGTACATATGGGCACCGGATTCGCGAATCCAGTTATGTACGTTATCCTCACCCCAGTTGCAGGCAGAAAATAAAATTGGGCGTCCACAATTTCGAAGAGCCAAATTCATCCGTTTATAAAGAAGCTCTCCGGACATATGTCTTGGCTTAAAGCAGAAATCGTATTTGAGGTAATCGACACCAAAATCCGCAAATTGCTTTGCATCCTCAAATTCATGCTCAAAGCTTCCCGGATATCCGGCACAGGTGTGGGTGCCGGCGCAGGAATACATACCAAATTTCAATCCCTTGTCATGGATGTAGTCGGCAACCGCCCTCATGCTGTGTGGGAATTTTTTAGGGTCGGCAACGAGATGACCGTTTTCGTCGCGTTCTTTCAGACTCCAGCAGTCATCGATAACAAGATATTCATAGCCGGCATCTTTATAGCCATCTTTTACCATGCAGTCTGCAATTTCAAAAATAAGGGATTCGTTAATGTCCCATGTAAATGTATTCCAAGAATTCCATCCGAGCGGAGGTAAAAATCCCAGTGCCCTTGTGTTTTCGCTCATATTTTCGTTCATAGATAAACGCTCCTTGATTTTTTTTTAATTCTATTATAGGATATTACTCAGGGCAAAACAATGGATTTTTATGTAAAGGATGTGTATTATTATGAGTAAACCACGTGCGATTCGTAACCGTAAGAGTGAAATGATAAGCTGCTGGGTGTGTGCTGCCTTTATTGCTATTTTGTTTATTGGAAAAAATCTGCTGATTGGTTCCGGTTCCATGGGCGTATTTAACACCGCACTTATTATTTTATTTGTCGTATGGATTTTGATTTCTTTGTTTTATACTATCCAGTATTTTAAATGGAAGAAAGCAAATAATATGTAAAAGATTCATAGTAAGTTCACAAAATAGGTGTATCCTTTAGTATGTTTTATTTTCAATGGGACAGGTGAAAGGATGTGATGATATGAATTGGTTTCGACGGATGATGTATGGCAGATATGGAAATGATCAGTTTGGAAACTTCTTGTTTGTCGTGTATTTACTATTATTTGTGTTACAGCGGATTTTCATAAGAACGGTGGCGGCGCCGGTATTTGCACTTGTCAGTATGCTTGTGATCGTACTTTATTTCTTCCGCTGCTTTTCGAGAAATATTGTGAACCGCCAGAGAGAAAATCAGAAATTTTTGAAATTTTGGAACCCGGTAAAAAACTACTTTAAGTTTTGCAGACTTCGTATGAAAGAGCGGAGTGGAACGAAAAAGTTATATCGATGCCCGAAGTGCCACCAGACCATTCGTGTGCCAAAGGGGCGTGGAAAAATCGCGATTTCGTGTCCGAAATGCCGGTTTGAATTTATTAAGAAAACGTGATGAGTTAGAGACGTCCTACGTGTCTGAGTTGTTACCGTTTATAGGAGAAACTGGATGTTTGGTTATGTAACGGCAAATAAACCGGAATTAAAGATAAGAGAATTTGCCAGATACAAAGGATATTACTGCGGACTGTGTCATACACTTTTGGAAAACCATGGCAGGCGCGGACAGATGACACTTACCTATGATATGACATTTCTTGTGATTTTATTGAGTTCTTTATATGAACCAAAAGAGGAAGAAATGAGAAAGCGCTGTCTGATTCATCCGGCAAAGAAGCAGTATATGATACAGAATGAAGTATCGGTTTATGCGTCGGACATGAATATTCTTTTGACGTATGATCACTTAAAAGATGATTGGGAAGACGAGAGAAAAATAAGTGGCTTTTTTGGCATGAAGGTATTTGCTGCAAAAAAGAAAAAGATTGAAAAAAAGTATAAAAGACAAGCTGAGACAATTGAAAAAGCATTAAAAGAACTCGCGGAATTAGAGAAAGAAAACTGTCAGGATATTGATGCGGCAGCGAGACCGTTTGGCAGTCTGATGGCAGAATTGTTTGTTTGGAAAGAGGATGCCTTTCAGGAGATTTTACGTGCTTTTGGTTTTTACCTAGGTAAATTTATTTATATGATGGATGCCTTTATGGATTTGGCAGACGATGAAAAAAAAGGATGCTATAATCCGTTTATGAACCGAATCGGAGAAGAACACTTAGAAGAAACAATAAGAGAAATGCTAGATGGAACACTTCGGATGGCAATTGCCGAGTTTGAAAAGTTACCACTGGAACAGGATTTACCGATTTTAAGAAATATTTTATACGAAGGTGTCTGGGTGACGGATGAAAAGAAACGGAGGAAATGATGACAAGAGACCCATATTCAGTATTAGGAGTGACAAGAGGAGCAACGGATCGCGAGATTAAAAAGGCATACCGCACATTGAGCCGGAAATATCATCCGGATTCCTATTCGGATGAATCGCAGAAAAACTGGGCGGAAGAAAAATTCCGCGAAGTACAGGAAGCTTATAACCAGATTGTCAATGAGCGCTCCGGTAAGACAAATCAAAGTTATGGCGGTTACGGTGATGGCGGAGAATATACCGAAGAAGACCAGCATCTGATGGCTGCGATGAATTACATCCGCGCACGTCGTTTTAATGAGGCGATTAACGTGTTAAATAGTATGGAAAACAGAAGTGCCAGATGGTATTATTTCAGTTCGTATGCAAACCTTGGCTTGGGAAATAATGTGGTTGCGATGGATTATGCCAAAAAGGCAGTTGAGTTAGACCCTTCTAATCCTGAATACCAGCAGTATTATCAGCAGCTGCAGCGCGGAGGCGGTGCAAGTCCGTTTGGTGGAAGTCCATTTGGCGGTGGTTATGGCGGCTATGGCGGTTACGGTGGCTATGGAAGCTATGGTGGCGGCAGTGCATGCGGAACCGGCAATCTCTGTTGTGATTTGTGGATTGCAGATTCTTGTTGTGAATGTATGGGAGGAGATTTGTGCTCATGCATGTAAATAAGACGAAGAAAATAGCAATATTAGGCGTATTCGCAGCACTGAGCACGGTTTTTACGGTGCTTGGTACTGTTATTTCTGTCAATACTGTGTTTTTTACGGCATTGGCGGCATATCTGTTAGGAATTATTGTGGTTCGCTTTGGAATCAAAGAGGGAATCCTTTTTTATTTTGTTTGTGCAGCACTGGACTTTTTCGTGAATCCGGATAAGATGCATGTGATTTTATATCTTGCACTTGCTGCTTACATACTATTATCAGAAGGGATTTTTTTACTGATGCAAAAAAAGAATCCGAAAGAATGGGCTCACTGTGTAATAAGGCTTGTGATATTCCTTTTGATATATGTTCCGATGATATTCTTTTTTCCAAAACTTTTATTTGGAGATGCGATGCAGAAAATGACCGCTTTTTACCCACTGTTAATTCCTGCCGGTGTGATCGGATGGCTTGTTTATGATGTTGCGTACCGGGTGTTTAAACGTATTTTTTATGAGCGGTTTCATACAATAATTTAATGAATAAGACAAAAAGTAGTACGAAAAATGCTAACACGTAGTATTAATGACTACGATTGACAAGTGGCGCAGTAAGGCTTTATACTATACAATGTTTGAATTTAGGATAAAGGGGAAATGTTATGTCAGTCAGAATTATAGGAACCGGCAGCTACCTTCCAAAAAAAGTAGCGGACAATAACTTTTTGTCAACCATTGTGGATACAGATGATGAGTGGATTCGTCAGCGGACCGGTATAAAAGAAAGACATCTCTCAAATGGAAAAGAAGGAACGACTTATATGGCTGCTCATGCGGCAGAGGCTGCACTGGAAAATGCAGGGATAGGAGCCGATGAGTTAGATATGATTATTGTAGCCACAGTATCGGCGGATACGTATGTGCCAAGTACATCCTGTTCGGTACAGGGAGCAATTGGCGCGATACGGGCAACCTGCTTTGATATTAATGCTGCGTGTTCCGGATTTTTATTTGCCTTAAATACGGCGTATGCTTATATTGAAATGGGAATGGCAAAAACGGTCCTTGTGGCTGGTGCTGAGACTCTATCTCGAGAGGTGGACTGGTCAGACCGAGGTTCCTGCATTTTGTTTGGGGATGGCTCAGGGGCTGCGATTGTTCAAAAAGATGATTCTAATGTAGGAGGACTGATTGCCAGTGTGACCGGATCAGATGGTACACAGGGTGATGTACTTACGTGTAAAGGTCGTGGAATTCAAAATCCATTTCATAATTCTAAACGAAAAAAAGACTATATCCGCATGGATGGTCAGGCAGTGTTCCGGTTTGCCGTTACTATGGTGCCACGTTGTGTGAAGCAGATTTTGAAAAAAACAGAAACGGATGTAGATGACATTAAATTCTTTGTACTGCATCAGGCAAATGTCAGAATTTTGGAACTGATTGCGAAACGACTGAAGGTGGACATTGATAAGTTTCCGATGAATCTTGACCGTTATGGAAATACATCGTCTGCGAGTATTCCGATATTACTGGATGAGTTAAACCGCAATCATTTATTAGAGCGGGGAGATAAAATTATTTTATCAGGCTTTGGCGGTGGATTAACTTGGGGCGCAATGCTCATTGAATGGTAATATATAAAACCCTCTTTGCATAAACTATAATGCAAAGGGGGATTTTTATTTTGAGAAGGACAGGCAGAGTAATTGTTGTATTTTTTCTTGTGTTTTTTTGTATGGCCGGATTGTGGCTGTTTCAGTCCTTTCGGGAGAGTCGCGTGGTAAAAACAAAAAAAGAGTATCGCAATGTGTACATAACCGACGTAAAACAACAGAAAGTTAAAGGACTCTGGCACGGACAGAAAAAAACGTGGCAGCTTCGTTCTGCTGTTTCCAAAGAGAAAATAAGCGGAGTGGCAGACTTGATTGAAGAACAGGGAAAAGTTGTGAAAATCCGAAAAAAGCCAGATATGATTCAAGGGAAAATTCTGCGTATTATGGACAAAAAATTGCAGATTGAAAATTATGGTGAGGTTCCACTCGATAAGGATTTTTGTGTTTATCATCTAAAAAATGACGGCACAGTAACTCCAGGTGATGAAAATGAATTATCGGTAGGAGAACTGGGTGCGAAATATGTTGCGGCATCTGGAAAAATCTGTGCGGTGCTGCTATATGAACAGAAAGAGAAAACGGCTAATATTCGTGTGATTTTACAAAATGACAAAAATCACAGTTATGATTTCTCAAGTGTTACGCTTTCAGGAACAACCGGGTATACCGTGGCTGCAGGAAAGAAGAAGACACATTTTGATGCATCAGAAAAGCAAAAACTGACGGCACAAAACGTGAGGGAACATATCGTGGTGATACCGGATTCGGGTGGTAAAATCCGGGTGGAGAGTGTAAATAAACAGTATGGACATCCGGAGTACCGGGGAATTTTTGAAATTGATTTGGTGGACAAGGCATTACATATAATCAATGAGCTGCCATTAGAAGAATATTTATATAGTGTTGTGCCAAGTGAAATGCCAACGGAATATCAAAAAGAGGCATTAAAAGCACAGGCGGTATGTGCCAGAAGTTATGCCATCAAGCAGATGGCTGGAAAAAGGCTGGCAGCTTTAGGAGCGCATGTCGACGACAGTGTGGCATTCCAGGTGTATAACAATCTGCGTGAGGATGCTGCGTCCATCGCAGCGGTTCATGAAACAAAAGGGCAGATTGTTTTTGCAGAAAACCAAGTGGCAGAAACTTATTTTTATTCTGTTTCTGCAGGCATTTCTTCTGGGATTAAGGAGGTATGGTTTGCGAAAAAAGACAGAAGTTATCTTATGCCGTGCGTGTTGTTAGGAGATAGTAGAAAAACAATGAATTTGCAGAAAGAACAGGATTTTTCTAAGTTTTTGAAAGAAGAGCCAAAAACTTATGATAAGGATTCTTCCTGGTATCGCTGGCGGACAACTGTATCCCAGAAACAATTACAGCAATTTATTTCCGAAAAGATAAAAAGCCGGTATGAAAAAAATCCGACACAGATTCAGACAAAACAAAAGGATGGAACATTTTTCAGTACCGGACAGACAGAGTTAGGAGAAATCAAAAAAGTAGAAATTCTGGAAAGAGGAAAAAGTGGTGTCGCAGTGATGGCGCAAATTACGGGGAGTAAAAACACACTGCGGATTTACACGGAATATAATATAAGAAATTTGTTTGGTGGCGAAAAACTTATTTATCTCAGAAAAGATAAAAAAGAAGTGTCAGGTCTTAGTTGTCTGCCAAGTGGATATTTTACAATAGAAAAAAAGGGAGATTCCTATATTATTACCGGTGGCGGCTATGGACATGGCGTTGGAATGAGCCAGAACGGTGCCAATCAAATGGCAGCTCAGGGAAAAAAGTGCGAGGAAATTCTCAAATTTTACTTTTCAGGTAGTATTTTACAATATCAGAAATCCGTCTGAGGTCATTGATGGGGTGAATGCTGTGGTAGGTTTGCAGATATTTGTTTAAAAGCGCACCAAGAAAAAGAAAAGTGATGCAGAAATAAAGCCACAACATCAAAAAGACAATGGATGTCAGACTGCCGTAAATCGATGAAATGGTGCCCCAGGTATCCACATAAAAAGAATACAGATACGAGAACGAAATCCAGAGAAAGGAAGACAGGATGGCACCCGGAAGTTCTTCCCTAAACAACGCATGGCGGCCCGGTATAAAATAGTACAAAAAGGCGAAATAAATCGTAAACAGTAACAGAGAAAATGCCGAGCGCAGCAAAAACAAAAGTAATGTCATGTGCTGCATAAACGGCAGAAAGTGATTAATCAACTGGATAATCTGGTTGCCAAAAACAAGAAGAACTAAGCTGATAATAATCATAATTGTAAACAAAACGGTATCTAAGATGGAATGAAAACGCCTTGAAAAAAAAGAACGGTGTTTATCCAATCCATCACTATATATTGCTTCCAATTCATAGGCAATACTGGCAAACCCTTTTGAACCGGCCCATAATGCGGAAATAACGGTAGCAGAAAGAATGGTCGTAGATGCCTCAAACGATTCATTCAGCCAAGTTGAAATAAGGGAACTTAAACTGGCAGGAATGACCTTCTGTACGGAGGCAAGAAGAACCGCTTCACTGATGGGAGTATGCTTTAACAAGGTAATAAAAAACATTAAAAAAGGAAAAAAGGACACCATGATAAAAAAAGCAACCTGCGCCGCATGAATGGAAATGCGATTGCTTTTAATATTTTTTATGGACCAGATATAAAGGTTATTTGTTTCCATCGAATGTCTCCTTTTCTCTTTGCTGTGCTAAGTATATGCAATTCTCATGGAAAAATCAACATAAAACGCATGCAATTTGCACAAAAACTAATAGTTATATAACTAAAAAACTATCAGAAATCAACAAATATAGTATTTACATTATAGTCAAAATATGGTATTTTTATGTCTGAGAAAGGAGGTTGCCAAATGCAACGAAACAAACTTATGGGTGTTGTAGCATTGCTTTTATGCATCGGAATGATGATTCCTTCCGTATCGGCTCAGGCAGCTACGACGATCTACAACGAAAAGACCGGCGTTGAAGACGGTTATGATTACGCACTGTGGAAGGATTATGGCGATACAAGCATGACCTTAAACGGTGGTGGAAACTTCAGCTGCTGGTGGGACAACATTGGGAATGCGTTGTTCCGAAAAGGAAAAACCTTTGACTGCACCAAAACTTATTCCCAGATTGGTAACATTTCCATTGATTATGGATGTTACTACCAGCCAAAAGGAAATTCTTACCTTTGTGTGTATGGCTGGTCCAGAAACCCGTTGGTTGAGTATTACATCGTAGACAGTTGGGGAACTTGGCGTCCGCCTGGAGCTTCTTCCAAAGGACAGATTACGGTCGATGGCGGAACATATGATGTATATGAAACAACTCGTTACAATCAGCCGTCAATTGACGGTAACACAACATTCAAACAGTACTGGAGTGTACGTACAAGCAAACGTACAAGCGGAACCATTTCGGTGACAGAACACTTTAAAAAATGGGAAAGCCTTGGCATGCCGATGGGTAAACTCTATGAAGTAGCTTTGAATGTAGAAGGTTACCAGAGCAGCGGTTATGCGGATGTTTACAAAAACAATCTGACGATTGGGGGAAGTACATCCGGTGGAAGTACCGGTGGAAGCAGCTCAGGAGGAAATACTTCCGGCGGAAGCAGCAGTACATGGAATGGGCTCACGGTACAGTGTGAGGACATGACACTGGGCGGCTCATATGCAAGTAAAATCAGCTCTCCATTTAATGGTGTTGCCTTGTATGGAAACAATGATTCCTGTTCATATACGCAGTATTTTGGATACGGAACACATGACTTTACATTGCGTGGCTGTTCAAACAACTCAAAGATGGCGCAGGTAGACTTATATGTAGGCGGTCAGAAAAAAGGAACGTTCTACTATGGCGGAAGTTATCCGGCAGAATATACGATTAAAAATGTAACACACGGACTTGGTAATCAGGAGGTAAAACTCGTTGTGACAAGTGACGATGGTACATGGGATGGTTATATTGACTATTTAACGATTAAGTAAGATGTAGTTTTTACTGAAAAGAATTCGACTGAAAAGTTTGCACTTCGTGGGCGCACTCAAAACCCACTCAGTGCAAAACTTTTCAGTCGAATTTTTTATTGAAAACCCATCTAACTGACTTGTTAAAGCAGCAGCCTGTGCCGGGTGCTCGTTGCCAGTTTTTAGAATTACGGAAACTCTAAAAACTAAAAACCTTCCATCGAACACTTCCCACAAAGCGTTTGCAAAAAAAGGTAGATTTGTTAAAAATATGTCATTATTCACAAAAAAAAGGTAGTAATTAGGAAAAAAAGGAGTATAATATTTTGTGTTGAATAAATGCAGTTTTGGATGACATCGAGGAGGTTAAGCATGAAAAAAAGAAAAATTGGCACAAGAGGGATTATGATGATTACCACAATGAGCATTATGATTGCAGCGGTAATTATCACAGCAGTAATTGGTATGATAGGTGTTCGGACGACAAATAATATCGGTATAAAGAATTATAAAGATACGATGACCGATGGATACAATACTGAAATTAAGACGCAGGTTGAGTCAGCAATTTCGATTGTTTCTCATTATTATAATTTATCGCAGGATGACAAATTGTCCGAAGAAGAAGCAAAAGAACAGGCGTTAGAAGTAATTCGTAATATGCGTTATGGTACAGATTATGACAAAGATGGTGTAAATGATGGTTATTTTTGGATTGACGATACGGATTATAACTTAGTAATGCACCCGATTCTGAGTAAACAGGAAGGGACAAACCGTAAGCAGTTAAAAGACCAGAACGGTGTATTGATTCTTCAGAATATTATGAAAAAAGCGAATAACGGTGGTGGCTTTAACGAGTTCTATTTTACGAAATCAGATGGAACTACCGTGGCTCCGAAAATTGCGTATTCAGAAAAATTTGAACCATGGAACTGGGTTATAACGACAGGAAATTACGTAGATGATATGCGGTCTCAGGTGAAAGATACCAGCCAGGCAATGAATATTGTAATTCGCAATATTGCCATAGAGTTAATTGTAGGTATCATTGTCATGATGATCGTGGCTTTTCTTTTCAGCATTTCCTCAACCAAACGGATTTTGAAACCGATTATTGCGCTTAAGGATGATTTGCTCCGTTTTACAAAAGGAGAATTGGATTTCCATGTAAATGAAAAAGCGCTGTGCTGCAAGGATGAGATTGGCGTATTGGGAGAGAGTTTGGAAAAAGTGAGAGGAACACTTTACCAGATTGTCCGTTCTATCAAGGAGGCATCCGGACATATTACGGAGACAGAAAGCGTTGTTAAAGAACGCTCAAATGACAGCCGCATCAATTCCAAAGAAATTGCAAATGCTGTAAACAATGTTTCGCAGGGAGCACATTCACAGGCAGAACAGGTGCAGGATGCCGTAGATGCAATTCAGGTTATGGATCATATGATTGACCAGATGCAGCAGAAGATATTTGATATGACAAAACTGTCGGATGAGATGACGGAAGCTGGGGAAAATGCAAGCGTCATTATGGCAGAACTGGAAAGCCGCAATGAGGATACCACAAATGCGATTTACAAAGTGGCAGAGCAGATTGAAAAGACGAATACTTTAGTACAGAGAATACAGGAATCAACGCAGTTAATTACACAGATTGCTTCACAGACCAATCTTCTGAGTCTGAATGCAAGCATTGAAGCTGCCCGTGCAGGAGAATCCGGTAAAGGATTTGCCGTTGTCGCAGATGAGATTAAGCAGTTGGCAGACGAGTCCCAGAATTCGACTGTTACCATTGAAGAGATTATTGATACACTGCTTGCCGCTTCCGGTGAGATGGTGAAAACAATGGAAGTACTTTCCGAGCAGACCAAAGAACAAAAAAGCAAATTGGATGAAACTAAACATAAATTTGAAGAAGTTTCAAATCGAATTGGCGATACCAAAGAAAATATTGAGGTTGTAAGAGAGAGTGCAGCAACATGTGACAGTGCGAAAAACAAAGTAACAGAAGTGCTCGAAAATCTGTCATCCATTTCCGAAGAAAATGCAGCCTCCACAGAGGAAACAAGTGCATCAATGGAAGAATTAAATGGTAACATTGACCAGCTGGCAGGTTTTGCAACCCGTTTGGATGAAATTTCAAACAAGTTAAAGAAAACGATGAGTTTCTTTCAATTAAAATAATTCGACTGAAAAGTTTGTACTTCGTGGGCGCTCTCAAAACCCACGAAGTGCAAACTTTTTCAATTGAATTTTTTTATTGCCCCCCTCTAACTGACTTGTTAAAGCAGTAGCCTGTGCCGGGTGCTCGCTGTCAGTTTTTAGATTTCCAGTAATTTAGAAAAAACTTTGTGGCTCGTGGGTTTTGAGTACGTCGGTATGAGGCACTGGTAGTTTCAGTGCCCATACCGCTACGCACTCAATTAGTGAGAACGCCCACGAGACGCAAACTTTTTTCTAAACTACGGAAACTAAAAACCTTCCATCGAACACTTGACAGAGAACGACCATATATGCTAAAGTGTAAAAGGTTTCATTATGAAAATGACGCAGAAGGTGTTGGCATTTGCCAGACAGACTGTTAATTTCCTTCAGAGAGACAGAATCATCGGCTGTAAGTTCTGTCAGGTTCCGTTAGCAGTTGAATTTCGCACCGGAGTCTTGCTTTTGAACGGTCAAAAGACAAAAGTAGAAAGTGACGGCTGATATCCGTTATCGTATTATGAGTGCTTATCATTTTGATAGGAATTTGGGTGGTACCGCGAGTTGATTCGTCCCTTGCAGAGAAATCTCTGTAAGGGGCTTTTTTAATTACAAGAAAAGAAATCTTTCAGGAAAGGAGATTATCATGAAAGAAAAATTGGAGCATATTTTAAGCAATGCGATGTCTCAAATTGAGCAGTCGGGGGAACTCGATAAATTAAATGAAATCCGGGTTGCCTTTTTGGGAAAGAAAGGAGAACTTACTGGTGTTCTTAAATCCATGAAGGATGTGGCACCGGAAGACCGTCCAAAAGTTGGTCAGATGGTGAATGAGGCACGGGCAAAAATCGAGAGCAGTTTAGAGGAAAAGAAAGCTGCTTTTGAGCGCAAACTCCGCGAGGAAAAAATGAAAGCAGAAGTAATCGACGTGACACTGCCTGGCCGTGAACGCGAGATGGGACACCGCCACCCAAATACAATTGCCTTAGAAGAAGTAGAAAAAATCTTTATCGGCATGGGGTATGAGGTTGTGGAAGGTCCGGAAGTAGAGTATGATTACTATAACTTTGAAGCACTTAACATTCCGGCAAACCACCCGGCAAAAGATGAACAGGATACTTTTTATATTAATGATAAAATCGTTCTTCGTACCCAGACTTCTTCCGTTCAGGTACATGAGATGGAAAAAGGGAAATTGCCGATTCGTATGATTTCTCCGGGACGAGTATTTAGAAGTGATGATGTCGATGCGACACATTCTCCATCCTTCCATCAGATTGAAGGACTTGTTATTGACAAAAACATTACCTTTGCTGATTTGAAAGGTACATTGGAACAGTTTGCTAAAAAATTGTTTGGAGAAGATACCAAAGTAAAATTCCGTCCGCATCATTTTCCATTTACTGAGCCAAGTGCAGAAATGGATGTGACCTGCTTCAAATGTGGCGGCAAGGGCTGTCGTTTCTGTAAAGGCGAGGGCTGGATTGAGATCTTAGGATGTGGTATGGTTCATCCACATGTATTTGAGATGAGCGGTATTGATCCGGAAGAATACACAGGATTTGCCTTTGGTGTCGGCTTAGAGCGTATTGCCCTCTTAAAATATGAGATTGATGACATGCGCCTTTTGTATGAAAATGACAAGAGATTTTTGGAACAGTTTTAAGGAGGTTTAAGAATGAATACACCATTATCATGGATTAAAGCTTATGTACCGGAACTTACTTGTACAGAGCAGGAATATATGGATGCGATGACAATGTCCGGAACAAAGGTCGAAGGATATGAAAAATTCGATGCAGATTTGGACAAAATTATTGTAGGTAAAATTGAGAAAATTGAAAAACACCCGGATGCAGATAAACTGGTTGTCTGCCAGGTGGCAATTGATGAAGAAGGAACAACGACGCAGATTGTAACAGGTGCTTCCAATGTAAAAGAAGGACAGAAAGTGCCGGTTGTCTTGGATGGCGGCCGTGTTGCCGGTGGTCATGATGGCAAAAAAGTTGCCGGTGGCGTAAAAATTAAAAAAGGAAAACTGCGTGGCGTGGAAAGTAACGGCATGATGTGCTCCATTGAGGAACTTGGTTCTTCAACCGATTTTTACCCGGATGCTGCAGAAGATGGTATTTATATTCTCAGTGATAATCCGGAATATAAAGATGCGCCGGTTGGCAGTGATGCGATTGCCTTACTTGGTCTTCGTGATGCTGATTTTGAATATGAAGTGACAAGTAACCGTGTGGACTGCTTTGGTGTTCTTGGTATTGCAAGAGAAGCAGCAGCTACATTTAGAAAACCATTTGTTCCGCCGGTTGTAACAGAGAGTGGAAATGATGAAAAGACAGAGGATTACATTTCCGTTGAAATTCAGGCACCGGATTTGTGCTCCCGTTATGTCGCACGCGTGGTAAAGAATATTAAGATTGCGCCATCACCGGAGTGGATGCAGCGCAGACTGGCAGCAAGCGGAATCCGTCCGATTAACAATATCGTAGATATTACAAACTATGTAATGCAGGAATATGCACAGCCGATGCATGCGTATGATTTAGATACAATTGCCGGTCATAAAATTGTAGTAAAAAGAGCGGAAGACGGTGAGAAATTCCAGACACTGGATGGTCAGGAAAGAGAGCTGGATTCTTCCATTCTTATGATTTGCGATGGCGAAAAATCTGTTGGTCTTGCCGGAATCATGGGTGGTGAAAATTCCAAAATTACGGACGATGTAAAGACGATGCTGTTTGAGGCTGCCTGCTTTGATGGTACAAATATTCGTCTTTCCGGTAAAAAAATCGGTATGCGAACCGATGCACAGGCAAAATTTGAAAAAGGCTTAGACCCGAATACTACGATGGAAGCGATGAATCGTGCCTGCCAGTTGATTGAAGAACTGGGTGCCGGTGAAGTTGTCGGCGGCTGTGTGGACGTTTATCCGGAGAAAAAAGAGCCAATTGATGTAGCCTATGATGTTGATAAAATCAATGCTTTACTTGGTATTGATGTTTCCGAAGATGAGATGTGTAAATATTGGGAAATGGTTGAACTTGTACCGGATAAGGCAAAGAAATGTGTTCATGTGCCAACTTGGCGTCAGGATATTCTGCGTCTTGCCGATTTGGCGGAGGAAGTAGCAAGATTTTATGGCTATGATAAGATTCCTACGACACTTCCAAGCGGTGAGGCAACACAGGGCGGTGTTTCCTACCAGACGAGCATTTGTAATATGATTCGTAACGTGATTGAGTCGTATGGTTTTTCAGAAGGAATGACATATTCCTTTGAAAGCCCGAAGGCATTTGACAAACTGCTGATTCCGGAAGGAGATGAGCTTCGCAAGGCGATTGAAATTTCCAATCCGCTTGGAGTAGATTACAGTATCATGCGTACAACACCGTTAAACGGTATGCTTACCTCGCTTTCGACAAACTACAATCACCGCAACAAAGATGTGCGTTTGTATGAAATGGCAAATGTATATCTGCCGGAATCCCTTCCGCTTACCAAACTGCCGGAAGAAAAAATGATGTTAGCACTTGGTATGTACGGAAAAGGTGATTTCTTTGATATGAAAGGCTGTGTGGAAGCGATTCTTGACAGACTTGGTATCACAACAGGTGTTACTTATGAGCCAAAAGGAGAACATTCCTATTTGCATCCTGGAAGAAAAGCGGATATAATGATGGATGGAGAAGTCCTTGGTTATCTGGGCGAAGTACATCCGGAAGTGGCAGATAATTATAACTTAGGAACAAAGACATATGTTGCTGTACTGGATGTTGCAAAATTAGCTGAAAAAGCAAACTTTGATATCAAATATCAGGGCGTTGCTAAATTCCCGGCAGTAACACGTGATATTTCACTGGTTATGAAAAAGACAGTATTAGCCGGACAAATCGAGGAAGTAATCCGAAAGAGCGGCGGAAAACTGCTTGAAGATTATCATTTGTTTGATATTTACGAAGGGGAAAATGTTGGAAAAGATGAAAAATCACTGGCATATTCCATTCGTTTCCGTGCCAAAGACCGTACGTTAGAGGATAAAGACGTATCGGCAGTCATGGATAAAATCTTAAAGAAACTGGAAAACTTAGGAGTAGCTTTAAGACAGTAAGATAGATTTTGGTTGTGTTTTTAGGAGGAAAAGATGAAACGGTTCATAAGCAATTTATTAACGGTATGCTTTATCTGTTATATGATTTTATTGGTCTATTTTCTCTTTTTCAGTGAGGAATATGGACGTAATGAGCCGTATACGACCTATCAGTACAATCTGGAGTTGTTTCGGGAAATTAAACGGTATCTGATGTACAGGGAGCAGATTGGCATGGTATATTTTGCCATTAATCTATTAGGAAATGTTGTGGTATTTATGCCATTTGGTTTTCTGGTCCCGGTACTTTACAGAGAACAGCGAAAAGGTGTTCATTTTAAGGGGCATTATTTTAGAAGCGGTCTGTTTGTGACGTTCCTTGGATTTGCCTTCAGTCTTGTCGTGGAAACGATTCAGCTCGTGACGAAAGTGGGATGTTTTGATGTCGATGATTTGTGCTTAAATACGTTTGGTGTTATTTTGGGATATATTTGTTATTGTCTTTCAAAAAAAATCATTCGTGCACTCGGAAGAAAGTGAAAGGAGACCGAAGATGGAAGTACGTTTTGGAAATCGCAAAAGAATACGTTTTAGTGATAAGAAACATCCGAAACATGGAATTATTTCGGTGGTACTGGGTGTCCTTTCGATTATTATTCTCTTGACACTCTGCATCGTGTCCGGACATGCAAAAGGCAGGGCAGGAATGGAAATTGGTGCGCTCGGTCTTGCAACGATGGTACTTAGTATCATTGGATTTGTGCTTGCGATTCGCTGCAATAAAGAAGAAGATATTTACCACGTGACACCGGCGGTTGGCTCAGTGCTGAATGGTACCATGATTCTTTTATTTATGGTGCTGTTTATTAAAGGAGCGATTTAAGAACTTTAATTTTGTCGGAAATATCTACTGCCTGATAGCGGGAGCGGTATTCCGAATCGGAAAGTTCTTCAATATAATTAACCGGATAATCTTTCAGATAACCTTTTCTTAAAAGAGTGGAAGCTGCTTTGTTATAGGCAATAGCAGCTTCTATTTCATTTTCATAGCGTCCGACTAATAAATCACCGTTCCAGTGAATTTTTGTTTCATAATAAATCTGTCCCTGTTTTGTTTTTTGGCATACGCCGTGATAGCGGTTGATAATCACAAGATTTTCATAGCGGAAATCTCTTGTGTTTCCATTGGCAAATAGATAATCCCGTCCGGCTACGGCATAATTTTTAATGCCATAGCGGGATAAAATATTCACCTGCATTCCATAATCGGCAACAAAAAGATGCCCTCCGCGGCGGCTTATGGTGCGGGTGGAGTAATAAAATAAATCGTCCGTATCAAAAATCAGATAATTTTCCGGCGAAAAATAATAATGAAAATATTTCTGAAACAAATAAATCGGTGTCTTGATATAAATACCATTATCCCGAAAATTAATTAAACTAACCCATTTGGAAAAGGAGAGTACCGGATTCTCTTTTTTGTACGAAGTAAGCATTATTTCCCTGTTGACGAGAAGTCTGCCGGCGTAAAGGTAAGCCTCGTGCGCCTTTTTTTCCGTGTCAAAGCTGCCAAGGCTGATATGCTTTCCGCTGTAGGTAATCGAACTTCGAAAATATATGGTGTTGTCTTTTTTTTTCGCTTGATATACACCGGGCAGCATACGGATTCTCCTTCCTAATGTTTAAAATCTGCTATCATTGTATGCGATTTTTTGATATATTGCAATATTGTGAATAAAAATGTAACAAAATTGTAATAATTATGTAATAACAACATATATTTGATACTAGGAGGAAGGGAAAATGGTTAAAAAAAAGAAAATATTGTTTTTCGTTTATTGTCTGTTGGTTTCGGCCCTTTCCATTGGCTGGTATCCACAGAATCAGAATAAGCAGGTAAGGAAAGATATAACTTCGGTGCGAAAGTCATCAGAGAAGATGGCTGCACTGGTGGAAAATAATCAGTTTTGTTATCAGGGAGTCGCAGAAACAGATATGGAAGAGCGGCGAATAAATACGCAGGAAGATGAAAAGCAGAGGCGTACAGTGAAAACAATTGTGAGATACCGGGTGAATCTGGATCATGGGGCTAGAAGGATTTTAGAGAGGATTGTGGAGGCGGAATCCGGCGACCAGACAATTAAAGGGCGCCAGATGGTGGCAAATGTGATATTGAACCGTATGAAATCTGAAAAGTTTCCGGATACTGTGCGTGAAATTGTCTTTGCCGGCCGTCAGTTTTCGCCGGTGTCAAACGGCAGTTACTACCGCGTAAAAGTATCGTCACAAACAAAAAAAGCGGTAGAAAAGGCGTTAAAGGAAAAAGATAATACAAACGGAGCATTGTATTTTATGTACCGCGCCGGCTCTGATTCTTCCAATGTCAGCTGGTTTGACCGAGAGCTCACAAAATTATGTGAATATGGCTGTCACGAATTTTTTCGCTAAAGCACGTAATTTGCAGTCTTGTATAAATTGTCATTTCATGGTATTCTATGTTTAGTTTTGTTTTACCGAAATGAGTTTAGAGAAAAGGACGGAGAGATTATGAGTATCATGTACAAGAGTACAAGAAGCAATAGTGACAAAGTGACAGCATCGCAGGCAATTTTAAAAGGGCTTGCAGACGACGGTGGATTATTTGTGCCGGATTCGATTCCTGCACTTGAAGTACCGCTTGAAAAACTTGCTGATATGACATATCAGGAAACTGCTTATGAAGTTATGAAGCTGTTTCTTTCAGATTTTACCGAAGAAGAATTAAAGCATTGTATTAATGGTGCCTATGATGATAAATTCGACACCAAGGAAATTGCTCCGCTTGTTAAAAAAGATGGCGCTTATTATCTGGAATTGTTCCATGGAAAAACAATCGCCTTTAAAGATATGGCACTTTCGATTCTGCCATATTTGATGACAACGGCAGCAAAGAAAAACGGTGTAAAAAATGAAATTGTTATTTTGACAGCAACATCCGGTGATACAGGAAAAGCGGCATTGGCTGGTTTTGCTGATGTCCCGGGAACGAGCATTATTGTGTTCTATCCGAAAAATGGTGTCAGCCCGATTCAGGAGAAACAGATGCTGACACAAAAAGGAGAAAACACAAATGTAGTAGGAATCATTGGAAACTTTGATGATGCCCAGACCGGCGTAAAAGAGATGTTCCACTCAAAAGATTTAGCAGAGCGTATGAATGCGAAAGGATATCAGTTCTCCTCTGCCAATTCTATTAACATTGGACGTCTGGTACCACAGATTGTTTACTATGTATATGCGTATGGTCAGCTTCTCAAACAGGGTGAAATTACCTGCGGTGAGAAAATGAACGTAGTTGTTCCAACCGGAAACTTTGGTAATATTTTGGCAGCTTTCTATGCAAAAAATATGGGACTTCCGATTGAGACTTTGTACTGCGCATCGAATGAGAATAAAGTATTGTTTGATTTCTTCCAGTCAGGAACTTATGACAGAAAGAGAGAATTTATTTTGACATCTTCTCCGTCGATGGATATTTTGATTTCAAGTAACTTAGAGCGTTTGATTTATCGTATTACCGGTGAGAATGCAGCACAGACAAAAGCATTTATGGATGCTCTTTCAAACAACGGTGAATATACGATTACAAAGGAAATGATGGAGAAATTATCCTGTTTTGTCGGCGGTTATGCTTCGGAAGCTGAAACCGCAGCAAATATTAAGAAAGTATTTGATAAAGCTGGTTATATCATGGATACACATACGTCTGTTGCCTCTTGTGTTTATTATGATAAGGCAAAGGATGCCGGATTAAAGACAGTGATTGCTTCTACAGCAAGTCCATACAAATTTACCCGCAGTGTCATGGATGCTATTGACAAAGAAAAATATGACAGCATGACCGATTTTGAACTGGTGGACGAGTTAAATGCTCTTTCCGGTGTGAAGATTCCGGAAGCAATTGAGGAAATCCGCACCGCACCGATTCGTCATGATATTGTATGCGATAAGAGCGAGATGCAGATGACTGTAGAGAAGATTCTTGGACTGTAAAGAGAGGATAAAAGGATGGAATTTCGACCATGTATCGATATTCATAATGGCAAGGTAAAGCAGATTGTTGGTGGAAGTTTAAAAGATGAGAAAGATTTTGCAAAAGAGAATTTTGTTTCGGAGATGCAGGCGGCAGATTATGCCGCCTTGTATCGTGAAAAGGGACTCCGTGGCGGACATATTATTTTGTTAAATGCGGCGGACAGTCCTTATTATGAAGCAGACCTTATGCAGGCAAAGGGAGCACTTTCTGCGTGGCAGGGGGCCCTTCAGGTAGGTGGTGGAATCCATGCGGATAATGCCGCTTCTTTTTTAGATTTTGGCGCAAGCCATGTCATTGTCACTTCGTATGTTTTTGTGGGCGGAGAGATTCGTTTTGACCGTCTGGAACAATTAGTGAAGGCTGTGGGAAAAGAGCATGTGGTTTTGGATTTGAGCTGCCGGAAAAAGAATGATTCTTATTATATTGTAACTGACCGGTGGCAGAAATTTACAAGTCAATGTCTGGATGAAGCACTGATGGAAAAGCTTCATTCGTACTGTGATGAGTTTTTAGTGCATGCTGTAAATGTTGAGGGGACCGGCACGGGCGTAGATGAGGATTTGTTAAAAATTCTTGCTAAAGAAAGTGAAATTCCGATTACATATGCCGGCGGCATTGGCAGTTATGAGGATATTGAAAAAATTCAAAAAACAGGAAAAAACAGGGTCAATTATACGATTGGAAGTGCCCTTGATTTGTTTGGTGGTTCGCTCAAATTCGACACAATTGTTACAAAATTTAATTAAACAAATTCTAAAACTTTTCATAAAAACGAACGAAAAACCGTTGGTTCCAGCATTTGGAAGACGGTTTTTTTGTATTTGGGGTTGATTTTTTGATTAAGTATGTTACAATTGTTACATAAATGTTACAAAAACGATGTAAGTCGATAACAATTTTGTAACCAATAAAAATGTTAGGAGTGTAAACATGTTTTTGAAAACTTTAGTAGTACGAATGATGGCGGTTTTTGCGTTGATGGGTATTTTAATCGGAGCAACACCTTCACAGGCTGCTGAGAAAAAAAGTTATACAAGTAAAGAATTAAAAATGATGTCTGCGATTATTTTCTGTGAAGCAGGAAACCAGAGTAAGGCAGGAAAGACAGCGGTAGGAATTGTTGTGATGAACCGTAAAAAGTCTGGTGCTTTTCCAAACTCGATTCAGGGTGTTCTTAAACAGCGTGGACAGTTTACTCCGGTTCGTACCGGTAAATGGCAGAAGGAAATGAAGAAATACAGCCAGGGTAAATATAAATCTGGTGTCCGTGCCAAATGTGTACAGGCGGCAAAACTTGCCTTAGAAGGTGAAAAGTGTGTTACTTATAAGGGAAAAGAGATTAAGATGAGTAAGTATCACTTTTTCAGTCAGCGTCTGTCACGCGCAAAACTTCGTATTGGTGGACACGATTTCAAATAAAATCTTGTCTAAAAAGCCTCTTTGTGTTATTATTTAGAGAGATATGCAAAGGAGGCTTTTTTTTATGCCAGAAATGAATGAAGAAGTGATTTCAAGAAATTTTATTGAAAATGAAATAGATAAGGATTTGCAGGAGGGCGTGTATGATAAAGTGGTAACACGTTTTCCGCCGGAGCCAAATGGTTATCTGCACATTGGACATGCCAAATCGATTTTGTTAAATCAGGGATTGGCAAAAGAATATGGCGGAACCTTTAACCTTCGTTTTGACGATACGAACCCACAGAAAGAAAAAGAAGAATTTGTGGACTCCATTAGCAAAGATGTGGAGTGGATTTGTGGTGAAAAACCACCGGTATATTTTGCATCGAATTATTTTGATGATATGTATGAATGTGCATTGAAACTGATTCGCAAAGGAAAAGCATATGTCTGTGATTTGTCAGCAGAAGAAATCAGAGAGTACCGTGGTACATTGAAAGAGCCCGGCAAAGACAGTCCTTACCGCAACCGTTCGGTAGAAGAAAACCTTGCTTTGTTTGAGGGAATGAAAAATGGTGAGTTTGAAGATGGCTCCCGTGTGCTTCGTGCAAAGATTGACATGTCCTCGCCGAACATTAACATGAGAGACCCGGTTATTTACCGTGTAGCGCATTTACATCATCACAATACAGGAGATAAGTGGTGCATTTATCCGATGTACGATTTTGCTCATCCGATTGAAGACGCAATTGAGGGTGTTACGCATTCGATTTGTACATTGGAATTTGAGGATCATCGTCCGTTGTATGACTGGGTTGTAAAAGAATGTGAGTTTGAAGTGCCGCCACGCCAGATTGAATTTGCAAAAATGTATCTGACCAATGTGGTAACTGGTAAGCGTTATATCAAAAAATTGGTAGAAGATGGCATTGTAGACGGCTGGGATGACCCAAGACTGGTTACGATTACTGCTCTTAGAAGAAGAGGATATACTGCTTCTTCCATTCGCAAGTTTATGGAACTTTGTGGTGTTTCCAAATCGAATAGTTCCGTGGATTCTGCGATGTTAGAGTACTGTATCCGCGAGGATTTGAAAATGTCACAGCCACGAATGATGGCAGTGTTAGACCCAGTTAAGCTTGTGATTGATAATTACGAAGAAGGAAAGATTGAATATTTGGATGTTCCGAATAATCAGGAGAATCCGGAACTTGGTACACGTAAGGTGCCATTTGGAAGAGAGTTATATATTGAGAGAGAGGATTTCAAGATTGATCCTCCACGCAAGTATTTCCGTCTGTTCCCAGGCAATGAAGTACGTCTGATGAGTGCTTATTTTGTGACTTGTACAGGTTACGAAACCGATGAAGATGGAAATGTAACGGTTGTTCATGCAACGTATGATCCGGAGACTAAATCCGGTTCCGGCTTTACCGGACGCAAAGTGAAAGGAACAATTCACTGGGTGGCTGCGGATACAGCAGAAAAAGCGGAAGTACGTTTATATGAAAATATTGTTGACGAAGAAAAAGGGGTTTACAATGAAGATGGTTCCATAAATGTAAATCCAAATTCTTTGACTGTTTTGAAAGAGTGCTATATGGAACCGGCACTCAAAGAGGCAAAACCAGGGGATAAGTTCCAGTTTATGAGAACTGGTTTCTTCTGTGTGGATACAAAGGATACGACGGCAGAGCAGATGGTGTTTAATCGAATTGTATCATTGAAGAGCTCTTATCGTCCCAATAAATAAAATTTAGATGGAAACGGGGGATGACGATGTCTAATATTTTTGCAGGGTTGGAGGATTTAGGATTTAAAAATGTTGAAAAAGTAGATGTGTATCAGGAAAGCGACAGCGAGAAGAAAAAGCAGGAAGCGGCAAAACAGGATGCCAAAAAGGAAACAAATGAAGAAGATTTGCTTTTCGATAAGAGCTACACTTGTCCGGTATGTGACCATGAGTTTAAGAGCCGTATGGTAAGAACCGGTAAGGTACGCTTAATTGGTGCCGATTCGGATTTGCGTCCGCGTTATATGGGGGTTGATTCCTTGAAATATGATGCGATTCTTTGTCCGAAATGTGGTTATGCGGCACTGAACCGTTACTTTAATTTTGTGATGTCAAGTCAGGCGAAAAACATCAAAGAAAAAATTTCTGCGAACTTCCATTATCAGCCGGAAGCAGGAAAGATTTACACGTATGACGATGCGCTGACAAGACATAAGATGGCACTTTTAAATACCGTTGTGAAAAACGGTAAGAGCAGTGAGCGTGCTTACACCTGCCTGAAGATGGCATGGCTCTGCCGCGGCAAGCGTGAACTTTTGATGCAGGGCGATTACAAAAAAGAAGAAGTTACAGAGCTGATTAATGAGGAAAAGGAATTGCTCTCGAATGCCTACGATGGTTTTGAGGCAGCATTTTCCAAAGAAGATTTCCCGATGTGTGGTATGGATCAGTATACGATGATGTATCTGCTTGCAGAACTGGCAAGACGTATTGGTAAAAATGATGAAGCAAAACGCTATGTTTCAAAAGTGTTAGTGGCAAGAAATGCCCAGCGCCGTATTAAGGACAAAGCGTTTGCCCTGAAGGAGAAACTTCAAGGCAAAGCAGAGTAATCAATTTTCCGATAGGATACTGTTTACTTTTGTCATAGCACGTGGGAGAGAGTCTTTTGAGTTTTTCCAAGAGGCCTCTTTGTTGCGGTAGTCGTGTTTGTCGACAAACCACGAGACGTCTTCCTGCACGCGTTTAAAGTTTGTAAGAAAGATTTCATTCAAATCATTTGTGAAATCGCTTAGTACCTGCCCGCTCAAGTGAGAAGGTGCAAGGTCATAAAGCATACCATAGTGTTCGAGACAGAATCCTTTGCTGTTTTTGAATTTCTTACGGAAATCGGAATCTTTCTCGTACAGATATAGAGTGGTTATTAAATACCGTTTGAAAGTGTTTTTTATACGGTCACAAATAAAACAGGAACTTGTAGTCTGTTTGATATAATCGGAGAGAGCGGAACCGGTATCCTTCGCAAATAAGCGTTTGGAGCCGTTCCGTTTCTTTTTTTGCAGAGTTTCTATATTTTTTATGATATTTTGCATATGGGTATTCAGAATCAGTCCGAGACCGAGGCGGTTTTCAAAATCATACATCATTTGCATATGGTGGGCGCAGAATCCAATTTTGTCCGTAGTCAGCCGGATGTCATCTTCCATATAACTAGGTCCCATGGCAAAGGCAACTTCGTCATCATCAAGCTTTTTTTGCATGGCACAGACCGGGCACTCGCACGGGCGGTCAAAGATGTCGTTGACTGGGATTTCATATAATATTTCTGGCATGGTTGTCATTGCTCCTTTTATTTTTTTGTTTTATTATAACATGAAAAGAGGGATTTTGCTTGATCAGGATTTTTTTGTTATACTGTGGAAGATGCATGTACCATAGCACTTATTCAAAAGAACGTAATTTAAGCATGTTATAGAGAAAAGAAAGGATGTATAAGAAATGACAGAAAGAGAAAAAATGATAAATGGAGAGCTGTATGATCCAACAGATAAAGAATTGGAACAATTACGATTAAATGCACGTAAATTAGCAAGAAAATATAATTTGACGGACGAAGATTGCTCAGAAGAACAGATACGGATATTGAGAGAATTATTGTCGGCAACAGAGGAACTTCCGTATTTGCAGGCACCTGTTTATTTTGATTATGGATGCAATACTTATTTTGGGAAATACAGTTTTGCTAATTTTAATTTTACATGCTTAGATGTATGTGAAATACATATAGGGGATAATGTAATGATTGGTCCAAATGTAACATTGGCAACTCCTATGCATCCATTTTTACCTGAAGAACGGAATATTAGGAAGAGAGAAGATGGCAGTTTATATAATCTTGAATATGCAAAACCAATTACGATAAAAGATAATTGCTGGCTGGCATCTAATGTGGTTGTTTGCGGTGGTGTTACCATAGGAGAAGGGTGTGTAATTGGTGCAGGAAGCGTTGTAACAAGAGATATTCCACCCTATAGTCTTGCTGCTGGAAATCCATGCCGGGTTATCCGTAAAATAAGCGAGAAGGATCATGTGGAAGTGTGATTTGCCGGAATGTATGACTTTTTCTATCAAAAAGATAAATACTTATCACGAACAGAAGAAGGAATAGCAGTTTTTATTTATGCAATTTTGTTTGCCCCTGTTGTTGGGATTCTTGTAATGTTAATTTAGGTTGTAACTGGTTGACTGGATTTTTTTAAATTGTAAATCCGGTCAACCATTTTCCAGACAAAAGTTGACTGGAAAATCACATTTTGCTAAATAGGTCATAAAAAACCGCTAAAAAAGTTGACTGTATTTGTAATTATGCAAATTTAGGTCAACTCAGACCTCGTAGAAGTTGACTTTATATAGAAAAAAGTATAAACAAGTCAACGCAAGAGAGAAAATTGGTTGACCGTAGAAAGTTTTTTTTAGAATTAAGTCAACCTAACAGTTTTTTTTCTGAATGAAAATATATAATATTGACAAATAAGGATAATATATTTATTATTATACCTAAATTGATAAAGAGCTTGTCTCGGCATGGATGAAGACTATAGATTTTACTGTTTCTGAACATAACAGTGTGTCTATAGTCTTTTAATTTTATTGGAAAATTATAAATATAAGAATTGCCGTGACAAAAGCAGAAAGGGGTTATGGTAATGAGCAGATTAGAATGGATAAAGAAAATAATTATAATAGTAGTCGGTTCCGTGGTGGCGGCATATGGAATCACGCTTGCCTTATATGCTGGGTTTGGTGGTGCAACTCTTGCCGTTTTGTGGCAGGGTATTTCTGAAACTTTTCATGTAAGTATAGGTATGGCATCTATGATAGTAGCCATAATTATGATTGCTTTTTCATTCTTCTACGACAGATCACAGATACATATTGGTACAATTCTATATCAGATTGTTTATAGCTTTTGTGTTGATTTATTTGCAAATATACATGTGTACAGTGCGCATTTGTGGATAAATATGCTTATTATGTTATTGGGTATAATCCTTTTTGCAATGGGAACGGGAGTTTATGCGGCAGCTTCTTTAGGGCGTGGTTCTTATGAGGCATTGACATTTTCGCTTGCAGATAAGAATGGCTGGCAGGTAAAAGCTGTGCGAATGATACTTGATATTGTGATGGTTGTTATTGGAGTTATTCTTGGCGGAAAGTTTGGGTTATGTACTATTTTGACAATTATTCTGTCGGGACCGGTTATTCAGTTTACAGTATCAAAGACAAAAAAAGTGTTTAATATCTGAATCACGATTGTGTTATAATGAGGGAAAAGTAAATTGGAGGTTTATGAAAATTAATGAGTGAATGGAATGCAGCTTTATATGATAATAAACATGATTTTGTCGCGGAATATGGAAAGGGACTTTTAGAGTTTGTGCCTGAAAATAATGATCAAAGTATTCTTGATTTGGGTTGCGGAACCGGAATTCTTACAGTACAATTAAAGAAGCTGGCAGAAGTGGTGATTGGTGTTGATAGTTCCGAAAGCATGATAAAACGGGCGCAACAGCAGTATCCTGACATAAAATTTATAGTTAGTGATGCACTGGCATTACCATTTGAAGAACAGTTCGACGTTGTTTTTTCAAATGCTGTTTTTCATTGGATAACAGACCATAATGCGCTGTTGAATAATATACATAAGGTATTGAAGCCGGGCGGATTATTGGTATGCGAATTTGGTGCTAATGGAAATATTGCAACAATCGAGAATGCGTTTATGAGAGTGGGCAGAAATTTGGGATATGAATACAGTCCTAAGTTTAATTTTCCAACAAGTGAGCATTTTGCTGCCTTATTAAGAAAGAACGGATTTGTTGTTGATAAAATATATGATTATGACAGACCAACGCCATTAAAAGATAATGAAAAAGGTTTAGCAAACTGGATGAAACAATTTTTTGCGTCTGACTTGGAATTAATGACTGAAAAGATGCAGACAGAAGTTATTAAAAGTGTTGAGGATTTAACGAGAAAGTCTCTTTGGAATGGAAGTCAGTGGATTGCGGATTACCGCAGACTAAGGGTGATTGCGCATATATGAATCGGAAATTGATTATGTAGGATAGGCATAGTGGATATTGATGTTGAACTTGCAGCATAGGAGAAAGGCTTAGAGAAATTATACAAAAACCTGCCCAAATATGTACACGGAGGTGATGCAAGTGATAAAAGCAGTAATATTTGATATGTATGAAACACTTATAACTCTTTTTGATATTCCATTGTATTTTGGAACTCAGATGGCGTCAGATGCGGGTATTGCAGAAGAAAGATTCCAAGAAACATGGCGTGCAGAAGAAAAAAATAGAACGACAGGAAAAATCACTTTAGAAGAACTACTGGAAAAGATACTTCGAGAAAATAATTGCTTTTCGGAAGAGAAAATGGTTATAAAGAAAAGTATTTTGTATCCTTTTTTTGATGCTGTATGCTTATCTTTTGATGAAGGAATACAAAAACCAGATCCAGCCATATTTGAAAGATGCATAGAAAAGCTGGGTGTTGAGGCGGATGCCTGTCTATATGTGGGAG
The DNA here is from genome assembly GCA_934322085.1 of uncultured Eubacterium sp. Taxonomy (GTDB): domain Bacteria; phylum Bacillota; class Clostridia; order Lachnospirales; family Lachnospiraceae; genus Eubacterium_F. The sequence continues at coordinate 3,704 of CAKRGF010000002.1, read as the reverse complement.
ATGGTGGAAGTAATGAACTTGAGGCGGCACAAAGGCTTGGGATGCAAGTTGTACAAGCCGTTTGGTATCTTAAGGAAGGAATAAATCAACCCGCACAAAGGAAAACAGATTTTGAGCATGTTGAAAAGCCAATGGATATAATAGAGCTGATTAAAAAACAATGTTTAGTATGATGAATGTGATACAAGTTAAAGGAGGTTTACTATATTGATTAGAGAAATACACCAAAATGAATTAAAAGGGTTATTAGAATTATATTTACATTTACATGAAAGTACTGTTCCGGAAATGACAGAGCAATTAAATAGAACATGGTCGACTATTATTCAGGATAGAAATCATCATATTGTTATAAAAGTTGTGGATAACAAAATAGTATCTTCTTGTGTTTGTGTAATCATACCTAACTTGACAAGAAATATAAGACCGTATGCTATTATAGAAAATGTTGTTACACATAAAGATTGTCGTGGAAAGGGATATGCATCGGAATGTTTAGCATATGCTAAAGGAATAGCTAAAAAGGAAAACTGCTATAAAATGATGTTACTCACAGGTTCGAAAAAGGAATCAACTATGGAGTTTTATAAAAGTGCGGGGTATAATTGTTCCGATAAAACAGCCTTTGTACAATGGATAGAATAAATCAGGTGTTTGCCTCTGTTGTTGGGATTCTTGTATTGTTAATTTAGTTTGTGACTGATTGACTGGATTTTTTAAAATCGCAAATCCGGTCAACCATTTTCTGGATAAAAGTTGACTGGAAAATCATATTTTGCTAAATAGGTCATAAAAAACCGCTAAAAAAGTTAACCGTATTTGTAATTATACAAATTTAGGTCAACTCAGACCTCGTAAAAGTTGACTTTATTTAGAAATAAGCATAAACAAGTCAACGAAAGAGAGAAAATTGGTTGACCGCAGAAAGATTTTTCTAGAATTAAGTCAACCTAACAGCTATTTTGATTTTCAAATCTCTAAAATTCGCTGCAAATCCCAAAAGATTACCACGAAAAATGAAAAAAATAAGAATAAACGAGAAAAAAAGAGCATAAGTTAGATATAGTGGTGAAATGCGGAAATATGGAAATGCATAAGGCATTGCATTTCTTTTGATTATTGCATATTATAGAGCCAATGGATTAGCACTCATCAGATTGGAGTGCTAACAAGATATAAGAAATGGAGGAATCAAACATGAAATTAGTACCTTTAGGTGACAGAGTTGTATTGAAACAGTTAGACGCAGAAGAGACCACCAAATCCGGTATTGTACTGCCGGGTCAGGCACAGGAAAAACCACAGCAGGCAGAGATTATTGCCGTTGGACCGGGTGGTGTTGTAGATGGAAAAGAAGTAAAAATGGAAGTTAAAGTTGGCGATAAAGTGATTTACTCCAAATATGCCGGAACGGATGTTAAATTGGACGGCGAGGAGTATGTAATTGTTCGTCAGAGTGATATTTTGGCAATTGTAGAGTAAAGATTGATTTGATAGGAGGATTTTAATTATGGCTAAGGAAATTAAATTTGGCGTAGAAGCAAGATCTGCATTGGAAGCAGGTGTAAATAAACTGGCAGATACCGTTCGTGTAACACTTGGACCAAAAGGAAGAAATGTTGTTTTGGATAAATCTTTTGGTGCTCCGTTGATTACCAATGACGGTGTAACAATCGCAAAAGAAGTTGAATTAGAGGATGCCTTTGAAAACATGGGTGCCCAGTTAGTAAAAGAAGTAGCAACGAAGACAAATGATGTTGCCGGTGACGGTACAACGACAGCTACCGTTTTGGCACAGGCTATGATTAATGAAGGAATGAAGAACTTAGCAGCCGGAGCAAATCCGATTATTCTCCGCAAGGGAATGAAAAAGGCAACAGAGACAGCTGTTGATTCCATTCGCAGCATGAGTTCTAAACTTTCCGGTAAAGAGCAGATTGCAAAAGTTGCAGCAATTTCTGCCGGTGATGAGCAGGTTGGTGAAATGGTTGCCGATGCAATGGAAAAAGTAACCGGTGACGGTGTTATTACCATTGAAGAATCCAAGACAATGAAGACAGAACTGGATATGGTAGAAGGTATGCAGTTTGACCGTGGTTATTTGTCTGCTTACATGGCTACAAACATGGATAAGATGGAAGCAGAACTGGATAATCCATATATCTTGATTACCGATAAAAAGATTTCTAACATTCAGGAAATCCTTCCATTGCTTGAGCAGGTTGTTCAGGCAAGTGCAAGACTTTTGATTATTGCCGAGGATGTAGAGGGAGAAGCTCTCAGCACACTGGTAATCAATAAACTTCGCGGAACCTTTAATGTTGTTGCTGTAAAAGCTCCTGGTTATGGTGACAGAAGAAAAGAAATGCTCAAAGATATTGCAATCCTTACCGGCGGTCAGGTAATTTCCGAGGAACTTGGTTTGGATTTGAAAGAAACAACGATGGATCAGCTTGGTCGTGCAAAATCTGTAAAAGTTCAGAAAGAAAATACTATCATTGTTGATGGTGAAGGTGATAAAGCAGAAATCGAGGCAAGAATTGCACAGATTAAGAATCAGATTGAAGAGACAACATCTGATTTTGACCGTGAAAAACTTCAGGAAAGACTTGCTAAATTAGCAGGCGGTGTTGCCGTTGTACGTGTTGGTGCAGCAACTGAGACAGAAATGCAGGAAGCAAAACTTCGTATGGAAGATGCTTTGGCAGCAACAAGAGCAGCAGTAGAAGAAGGAATTATCGCAGGTGGCGGTTCTGCTTACATTCATGCCAGTAAAGAAGTTGCTAAGATGGCTGCTTCTCTTGAGGGAGACGAAAAGACCGGTGCCAACATTATTTTGAAAGCACTGGAAGCACCACTTCGCCGTATTGCAGAAAATGCAGGTTTGGAAGGTTCTGTTATCATTGATAAAGTTCGTTCGGAGGAGCCTGGATTTGGATTTAACGCATTGACAGAAGAATATGTAAATATGGTAGATAATGGTATTCTTGACCCAGCTAAGGTAACAAGAAGTGCATTGCAGAATGCAACAAGTGTAGCATCTACCTTGTTGACAACCGAGTCTGTTGTTGCTAATATTAAAGAAGATGCACCAGCAATGCCAGCAGGCGGTGCCGGTGGCATGGGCATGATGTAAATAGACGAAAGAACTAGGAGGATTGGATGGAACAATCATACGCAGAAGCGAACGCAAAAAAGAAAACGACGGGGTCAGTCATTGCTTTAAAAATTATATTGATTATTTTAGTAGTTCTTGTTTTTTTAGCATCGATACTGATTTCGATATCGACAAAAATTAATCTGTTAGTATTAATCGGAGTAGCAGCAATCTTTGGCTTGATTTGGTATTGGCCGAGATTCCGTGTGGAATGGGAATATGTATTCTGCGATGGACAGCTTGACTTTGATATGATACAGGGCGGAGAGCGTCGAAAGAATATTCTTCGAATTGAAATTGAGGATGCGGATGCGATTGCTCCAATTCAGTCCACAAAACTGGATGGGTACAGACACTTGGAAGTTCGTGATTATTCGTCAATGAATGAGAAAGCGAATGTTTACGGAATTGCAACAAGACTTCCGGAAAAAGAAGAGAAAGTAATGATTCTTTTTGAGCCAACGAGCCGTATGGTTGAGTTGATGCAGAAGAAATGTCCGGAAATTGTGTCGCTGTCCTAATAATGTATCAAAAAAGGGATATGATA
>CAKRGF010000001.1 GCA_934322085.1 uncultured Eubacterium sp. | reverse complement strand
CGGCTAAGACGCTGCCCTCTCACGGCAGAAACAGGGGTTCGATTCCCCTACGGACTACTTTTTGTTTTGTTAAATGTGTTAAAATAGTTCTTTTGGAGAAAGGTCGAGAGGTCTTTCTTTTTTTGGAAAATATTATTTATGCGAATCCTTCCTAAATAGAAATGTTCTCTATATAGCATGCATCAATTCAGAAAAAGTTTGTGAGGAATGGGTACAAACCCGCAGGTATCAGCTATGTGTATTTTACATAGCGATACCTCTGCGAGTTTGTTAAGCGGGAGCGCCCATGACGCGCAAACTTTTTCTGAATTGATGCCATCATATATAGATCATCCCCTTTTAGAATATAATAGTTCATCAATTTCATATAATAGTACATTTATATTGACACTCACAGTATATATAATTGTAAATATAATACATGCGAAGGAGGCATTATTTATTATGAGAAAAACAAAGGTGGTACTCGCCAAGGTACTCACAGCGGCAATGGTTATTAGTTCATTTGCCGGAGTACAGGGGATTACATCAGAGGCGGCTGCCAAGCCGAAACTATCAAAAAAGAGCGTATCAATTACAGTTGGGAAGACAAAAAAGATTACCGTAAAGAACGCAAAGAAGTATAAAGTATCATGGAAGATGAAAAGCAAAAAGATTGTATCTTTCAAAAAGAGCGGTAAATATGCAGTAAAAGTCACGGCTAAGAAAGCCGGTAAGACAACTTTGACAGCAACAATTAAAAAAGGTAAGAAAACAAAGAAGCTGGTTTGCAAAATCACGGTGAAAAAGAACTCACCTAAAGTGACTAAGACCCCGGTGAATACGCCTACAACATCACCTTCCAATGTGCCAAAGACAACGGAAGTGCCGACAGTTAAACCGACGGCAGCCGCAACTGCCGAACCACAGGATACGACACCGGCAATGAAAGAAATTTTTAAAGGTGTGATTGATAATGTCGGAACATGTTTGACTTATAACCAGACATGGAATAAACGTAAGGAAATGCAGGATGCAAGTACCATGGAATTTGTCGACAAACATTTCAATAGTTTTACATTGGAAAATGAAATGAAGCCGGATAACATGCTGAATAAAAAGACTACAATTTCTGTTGCAGATGCTAAGGCAAAAGGATATGTGATTAGTGACGATTACAAGGAATCCACAGTTCCGGAACTTACATTGGAAACGATTGATGGTGTACTTGCAATTGCCAAACAGCATAACATCCGTATGCGTGCACATACTCTGATGTGGCATCAGCAGACACCAACATGGTTTTTTAAGAAGAATTACGATGATAACGAGGCGGTTGTAGATGAAGCAACGATGAATGCTCGTCTTGAATTCTTTGTTCGAACAGTAATGAGATATACGATGCAGAAAGAAAAAGAATTGACCGGAGAAGCTGGTTCAATCGTATATGCATGGGATGTGTTAAATGAATACATTCATCGTTCGAATGCTGCCGCAGCGACAACATGGGTTAGTGTATACGGTGATATGGGATTGAAGCCTACATATGTAAAAGCAGCATTTGAATATGCTTATGACGAATTGAAAAAGGAAAATGTTCAGGATAAAGTTACGTTGTTTTACAATGATTACGACACATATTTCAGTGTAGACGATGAACTTGCCCTTATTTCCTATATTAATGAAGGAGAGGAAGCAAAAATTTGTGGCGGCATCGGTATGCAGAGCCACGTGGATATTAAACGTCCGACTCTCGAGGAGTATGGAAATGCATTAAAGGCATTTATTAATGCAGGACTCGAAGTTCAGATTACGGAGCTTGATATTACAATTAATTTTGATACGGACGATACGGATGGAAGAACGCCGTCATATGCTTATAAAAATGAAAAGGAAACCGATGCTGACCAAGCTGCCTTTACGAAAGATTTTATTAAGCAGATTGTAGATATTCAGAAAAACCGTGACAAGACCATAAGCCCGAAAGGAATTACCGGCATTACGGTATGGGGAATCAGCGACCAGACATCCTGGCGCGGCAGCTGCAAGCCGCTATTCTTTACAAGGAAGAGCGCAAGAGTTAAGGATGAGACAACTGGTAAGTACAAAACGGTATATACTTATGTACCAAAGAAGTCTTATGAGGCAATGATTGAAGCATTAAAATAAAAAAGTTCTTGCCAAACATAGGAAATTGTGTTACTTTATTATATGAAGATACTGTTAATTGATATGAGTGGACTTTGGTCCACTCATTCTTTTCGTGTAGATTCAAATACAGACGGAAGTCATTCCGGCTAAAGAAAAGAGGTTTTGAATTGAGTAAACATCAGGACTATGTACAAAAGACAGAGGCTTTAGTAGAGCCGATTCTGCAAAAATACCAATTTGAACTGGTAGATGTGGAATTTGTCAAGGAAGCAGGAAGCTGGCATCTTCGGGTTTATATTGATAAGGAAGGCGGCATTACAATTGATGACCTTACCCTTGTAAATCACGAGCTGAGCGATGAGATGGACAAAGATGATTTTATTGAGGAATCTTATATTTTGGAAGTCAGTTCGCCGGGATTACTGCGTCCGTTTAAGAAGCCGAAAGACTTTATGAGAAACATCGGTGAGGATGTGGAGATGAAATTATTTTCACCGGTTACATGGGAAGAAAAAGGCAAAAAATATTCAGCAAAAGAATTTGTTGGTGTATTGAAGGAATATCGGGAAGATACGGAAACGATTGTTCTTTCAATGGATGACAGAGAGATGGAAACACCAGTCAAAGAAATTGCGCTGATTCGCAAATATATAACTTTTTAAGTCGTTACAGACATACGATAGAATGATTGAATAGGAGGATAATAGAAAAAATGAAAAAGACAGCAGCAAAGAAAGGAAATCCGGAATTAATTGAGGCATTAAATGCCATTGAGAAAGAAAAGGATATCAGCAAAGAGATTTTGCTTGAGGCAATTGAAAATTCACTTGTGGCAGCATGTAAAAATGAGTATGGAAAAGCGGATAACATCCGTGTGAATTTAGACCGCGAGACAGGTGAGTTCCATGTATATCAGGATAAGGTTGTCGTAGAGGAAGTAGAAGATCCTATGCTTGAGATGTCTCAGACAGAAGCAGAGGTGAAATATCCGGGAACCGGACTTGGCGAGACCGTCAGCATTGAGGTGACACCGAAAAACTTTGGACGTATCGCAGCCCAGAAAGCAAAGCAGGTTGTTGTACAGAAGATTCGTGAAGAAGAAAGAAAAGTATTGTATGAACAGTATTATGAGAAAGAGCATGATATTGTAACGGGTATGGTACAGCGTTATAACAATGGAAATTATAACGTAAATATCGGCAAGATCGATGCAGTTCTTACAAAACAGGAGCAGGTTCCAACAGAGCATTTCGAAGCACACGACAGAATTAAACTGTATGTAACAGAAGTAAAAGATACACCAAGAGGACCAAGAATTGTGATTTCACGTACTCACCCAGAGCTTGTGAAACGATTGTTTGAATCCGAAGTTGCTGAGATTCAGAGCGGTGTAGTGGAAATTAAAAATGTATCCCGTGAAGCGGGTTCACGCTCCAAGATTGCGGTTTACAGTAACAATCCCGACGTGGATGCTGTAGGGGCTTGTGTTGGTATGAATGGTGCCCGTGTCAATGCCGTAGTTGATGAGTTATATGGAGAAAAAATTGATATTGTAGAGTGGAATGAAGACCCTGCTGTTTTCATTGAGCATGCGCTCAGTCCATCAAAAGTAGTATCCGTTACAGTAGACACGGACGAAAAGAGTGCTGAGGTTATTGTTCCGGATTATCAGTTATCTCTTGCCATTGGAAAAGAGGGGCAGAATGCAAGATTGGCTGCCAGATTGACAGGATATAAAATCGATATTAAAAGCGAAACACAAAGTTTATCGTAAGTTCTTTTATTATATAGAAAGGAGGAATGCGGCATGCAGGAGCGTAAAAAGCCACAAAGGCAGTGCATTGCCTGCAGAGAGTGCAGGGATAAACAGGATTTAATTCGTGTTGTGAAGACAAAGGAAGGCGAAATAATGCTTGACCGTACAGGACGGAAAAATGGCAGAGGAGCGTATCTTTGCGCGAATGAGGAGTGTTTGAAAAAAGCATGGAAAAGCAACGCTCTAAGCCGGTCGTTCCGAATGAATGTAAAAGAAGAAACGTATCTTTTGTTAGAAAGGCAGTTAAAAGATGGTACAGATTAGAAAGGTCTTTGGTTCTTTAGGACTGGCGATGAAGGCCGGTGATGTTGTCAGCGGAGAATTTATGACGGAAAAAGCGATTCGTGAGGGAAGCGCAAAACTCGTTATAGTTGCCGAAGATGCATCCGGTAATACCAAAAAGAAATTTGCGGATTCGTGTCATTTTTACCATGTTCCTTATGTGGAGTTTGGGGATAAAGAAATGCTTGGCAAGGCAATCGGAAAAGAATTCCGGGCGTCTGTAGCAGTGACAAATAGTGGATTTGCAAAAGCAATTGGCAAGAATTTAGATTTGGAGGTAACAAAGTATGGCAAAAATGAAGATATTTGAGATTGCCCGAAGCATACAGCAACAGGACAAAAATATAAAAAGTGGTGACTTGGTAACACTCTTAAATGAAAACGGATTTGAGGTAAAAGGTGCGAACAGCAACATTGAGGATGAAGCAATTGGTTTCCTTATGAATTATTTTAAAAAGAAAAAGGCGGCAGCAAAGGCAGAGCCAAAAGAGGAAGTAAAAGCACCGGTTAAAGAGGAGCCAAAAGAGCAGAAAAAAGAGGAACTTAAGGTGGAGAAGAAAGTGGAAGAGAAAAAAGAGGAGCCTAAGGCAGAAAAGAAAGCCGAAGACAAAAAGCCAGAAGAAAAGAAACCGGTAGAGAAAGTGGAAAAGAAACCAGAGAAGAAACCGGAAGAGAAAAAGGCTTTTTCATCAAAACCTCAGCAGTCAAAGAAAAATGAGAATTTCCGCAAACCGAATAATAACAGCCAGGGACGCGGTGATAACAGAGACCACCGCAATGGAAACCGCCGCGTTGACAAAGATAAAGAACGCCGTGGTAATAATAATGGACAAAATTCACGTGGAGACAACCGCCGCAACGGAAACGGTAATGGAAATAACAACAACCGCGTGTTTGAGCGTTTTGAGAAGGCACAGAGCGGATTTGACGGAATTAAACAGGAGCAGAAAAACTCCCGTCAGAGAAACCGTAAGAAAGATGATAGAAATAATAAACCAGGTGGTTACCGCAAGAGTACGAAGGAAGAAATGAGCAGAATCCGTTCCAAAAAGGATCCGAACCGTAAGGGAGCTTTCATTAAGCCGGAACCGGTAAAACAGGAGCCGGAAGAAGAAATTAAGCAGATTACAATTCCGGAATCTTTAACAATCCGCGAATTGGCAGATAAGATGAAGATGCCGGCGGCAGCTTTGGTTAAGAAATTGTTTATGCAGGGTCAGATGGTTTCTCTGAATCAGGAAATCACTTTTGATGAAGCAGAAGAAATCGCTCTTTCTTTCGATATTATTGCGGAACTGGAAGAAAAAGTAGATATGGTAGCGGAACTTCTCAAAGAGGATGAAGAGGACGAAAGCAAGATGAAAAAACGTCCACCGGTTGTCTGCGTAATGGGTCACGTTGACCACGGTAAGACTTCCCTTCTGGATGCCATTCGTGAGACTGATGTAACGGAACATGAGGCTGGTGGTATTACACAGCATATCGGTGCGTATGTTGTCCGCATTAACGGTGAAAAAATTACATTTTTGGATACACCGGGACATGAGGCATTTACAGCAATGCGTATGCGTGGTGCACAGTCAACAGACGTAGCAGTGCTTGTTGTTGCAGCGGACGATGGTGTTATGCCACAGACGGTAGAGGCGATTAACCATGCCAAAGCAGCCGGTGTAGAAATTATTGTAGCAATTAACAAAATTGATAAAGAAGGCGCAAACATTGAGCGAGTAAAACAGGAATTGTCCGAATATGAACTGATTCCGGAAGACTGGGGCGGAAGTACCATTTTCTGTCCGGTATCGGCACATACAAAAGAAGGTATTTCAAATCTTTTGGAAATGATTATTCTGACAGCGGAAGTTTTGGAACTGAAAGCAAATCCAAAACGCCGTGCAAGAGGTATTGTAATCGAGGCACAGTTAGATAAAGGACGTGGACCGGTTGCAACTGTTTTGGTACAGAAAGGTACATTAAATGTTGGTGACCACATTGCCGTAGGAACTGCCCACGGTAAGGTTCGTGCTATGCTTGATCACAAGGGAGAGCGCGTGAAACAGGCAACACCTTCGACACCGGTTGAGATTCTTGGTCTGAATGGTGTGCCAAGTGCCGGAGAAATTTTTGTTGCTACAGAAAATGATAAAGAAGCAAAACAGATTGCACAGGCTTATGTAGACCAGGGTAAAGATAAACTTTTGGAGGAAACAAAAGCGAAGAAGCTTTCTCTGGATGGACTGTTTAGTCAGATTCAGGCAGGTAATGTCAAAGAATTGAACTTGATTATCAAAGCTGACGTGCAGGGTTCTGTTGAGGCTGTAAAACAGAGTCTTGTGAAATTAAGTAACGAAGAAGTTGCTGTACGTGTTATTCATGGCGGCGTTGGTGCGATTAATGAGTCCGATGTAAGTTTGGCAAGTGCATCCAATGCGATTATCATTGGATTTAACATCCGCCTTGACAATGCAGCAAAAGAGACAGCAGACAGAGAAAATGTAGATGTGCGCTTGTATCGTGTCATTTATGATGCAATTGAAGATGTTGAGGCAGCGATGAAAGGTATGCTTGAGCCGATTTATGAAGAGAAAGTCATTGCTCACGCAGAAGTCCGCCAGACATTCAAGGCTTCCGGTGTTGGCACGATTGCCGGTTCTTATGTTTTGGATGGTAAGATTGAGCGTGGATGCCGTGCACGTATCACGCGTGAGGGCGAGCAGATTTTCGAGGGCGATTTGTCAAGTTTGAAGCGTTTCAAAGACGATGTCAAAGAAGTGGCTGCCGGTTATGAATGTGGTCTTGTATTTGATGGATTTAATGATTTGCAGGAAGAAGACCAGATTGAATGCTACAAGATGGTTGAGGTTCCGAGATAGTCAAATCGTTAGGAACGGAGATGGAAAATGAGAAAAAATAGTGTAAAAAATATTCGTATTAACAGCGAAGTACAGCGTGAAATGAGCCAGATTATCCGCGAAGACATTAAGGACCCGAGAATTCATCCGATGACTTCGGTGATGGCTGCGGAAGTAACGCCGGATTTAAAATTTGCTAAAATTTATGTGAGCGTTCTCGGCGATGATGAGGCGAAGGAAAAGACGATGGAGGGACTCAAAAAGAGTGCCGCTTACGCCAGACATCAGTTAGCACACCGTATGAATCTCAGGAATACACCGGAATTAACATTTATTCTGGATACTTCCATTGAGTATGGTGTGGAGATGTCGAAGAAAATCCGCGAGTTGAATCACCGTGATGAGGACGGGGGTGACAGCGAATGAGTCAATTGCTGTCAGCAATAGAAAAAGCAGAAACGATTGCCATTGGCGGGCATGTGCGCCCGGATGGTGATTGTATCGGTTCCTGTATGGGATTATTCCGGTACATAAAAAAGAATTATCCGGACAAACAGGTCTGTGTTTATGTGGAAGAGATACCAGATGCTTTTGTTTACCTAAAGGAAGAAGATGCTTTCTATGAAAAGCCTTCCTATGACCTGTTTATTTCCCTTGACTGCGGAGATGAGGAGCGTCTTGGTGATGCACAAAAGGTGATGGAAAAAACGCCGTATGTGTTAAATATTGATCATCACATTACAAATACAAAGTTTGGCAATGAAAATATTGTAAAAGAAGCAAGTTCAACCTGTGAGATTTTGTATGGTTTGATGGAGGAAGAAAAGTTAGATGCCGGCATTGCCAGTGCACTCTATACCGGAATCATCCATGATACCGGTGTGTTTAAACATTCAAATACAACAAAAGAAACTATGGAAATTGCCGGAAAGTTAATTGCTTTTGGAATCCCGTTTGGTAAGATTATCGATGATAGTTTTTATCGAAAAACGTATAAGCAGCTTCAGATTATGGGACGCTGTCTGATGGAAAGTGTCCGCATTATGGATGGACGCTGTCTGTTTTCCATTGTGCGTCAGAATGTGATGAAATTGTATGAGGCAAAGCCATCGGATTTGGATGGAATTATTGATGAAATGCGAACGACAGAAGGCGTCGAGGTGGCGATTTTACTTGATGAGAGAGAACCGGGCGAGTTTAAGGTAAGCATGCGCTCGAATGAGATTGTCGATGTCAGTGTTATCGCCCGCTATTTTGGTGGCGGCGGACATGTAAGAGCGGCAGGCTGTGCCATTAAAGGTTCTGCTTTTGATGTAGTCAATAATCTGACTGGTCATATTGAAAAGCAGCTGGGGTAATCAAACATGAATGGAATTATTAATGTATATAAAGAGCGCGGTTTTACCTCTCACGATGTGGTGGCAAAACTGCGCGGCATTCTTCATATGAAAAAAATAGGGCATACTGGAACGCTCGACCCTGATGCGACCGGTGTGCTTCCTGTATGCATAGGGAAGGCAACGAAAGTCTGTGGGCTTCTCACGGACAAAGATAAGACTTACCGTGCAGTTGTAAAACTAGGTGTCACGACAAATACCGAGGATATGACAGGAGAAATTCTTGCAAAACATCCGGTGTCGGTTACGAAAGAGCAGATTGAAACGGCAGTTTCTAAGTTTGTGGGTGAAATCGAACAGATTCCGCCGATGTATTCTGCCATAAAAATAAATGGAAAGAAACTTTATGAATTGGCAAGACAGGGGAAAGAAGTTGAGCGGAAAGCCCGCAAGGTGACAATTTACGAAATTAAAGTGTTGTCAATTGATTTTTCGGAAAATGAATTTACGATGGAAGTAAGCTGTTCCAAAGGAACGTATATCCGTACACTCTGCAAAGATATTGGTGAGCTGCTTGGATGTGGTGCGGCGATGAAAACTCTTGTGCGCACACGTGTTTCTGAGTTTCATATAGAGCAGGCACTCACATTAGGCCAGATAGAGCAGGCAGTAAAAGAGGGAGAGATACAGGATTATCTGATTCCGATTGATGCCATGTTTTCGGATTTAAAAGACTGTGTGGTATCGGATGAGGCACTGCGCCTTTTACTTAATGGAAACTGCATTGCCAAAAAGGATACTTCATATCAGATGCCAAAAGACAAAGAGCGGGTGAGAATGTATTCCATGGAGAATGAATTTTATGCGATTTACGAATACCGCCAAAGGGAGGATAAGTATTTCGTAGTGAAGATGTTTTAGAATTGAGGAATGACGTATGAAAATAATACGAAATTTAGAGTTTCAGGGAAAACAGACAGCGGTTTGTATCGGCAAATTTGACGGGATTCATAAAGGACACCGTCTGCTGATTGAACAGGCAAAAAAAGAAAACAAACCGATTGTTATGATTTCGTTTTCCGTGGATGAAGCGAAGGTTTTGTATACGCCTTATGAAAAAGAAAAATTAGCAGAATATTTAGGAATCGACTGTCTGCTTGAGATTCCTTTGACAAAGGAATTTTGCAGCCAGACACCGGAGGAGTTTGCAAAAAAATTATTGTGCGATACCTGCGATGCCGCATCGGTCATCGTTGGCAGTGATTTTCGGTTTGGTGCAGGCAGAAGCGGCGATACGGATATGCTGCAGCAGTTAGGAGAAAAACTTGGATTTTCGGTAACGGTTCTTTCTAAATTGGAATTAGGCGGTGAGGTCGTGAGCAGTACCAGAATCCGCTCACTGATTGCAAAGGGTAAGATGGAACAGGCAAATGAACTTTTGGGAACGCCTTATTTTCTTACAGGTGTGGTGCAAAAGGGAAATCAACTGGGACGGACGATGGAAACACCAACGGCAAATATATACCCGGATGCTCATAAAGTACTGCCACCATATGGTGTGTATGCGGTTTTTGTTGATGTAGAAGGAAAAAGGTATAAAGGAATTTGTAATCTTGGAGTAAAGCCGACCATCCCTGGTGAGAATGAAGTCGGCTTTGAAGTGTGGCTGTTTGATTTCTCCGGTGATTTATATGACAAAGAATTAACAGCATACTTTGTTTCGTTTTTGCGGGAAGAGAGAAAGTTTGCCTCTCTTATGCAATTAAAAGAACAGATTATAAGAGATACGGTTTTGGCGAAGCAAATACTTTCTCAGAAAGAGAGCGAATGGCATCCGGAATCGTTTCTTCACTGAGGTTTGCAAAACCGAGAAGAAAAGTTGGAAGATAGTGGAAAGGAAGATTCTGGTAATATCCCTTTAATGATTTTAACGGCATACCAAGTGTTTGTGCCTTGCGTAATATTTCTTCTTCAGTCTGTGGTCCCAAATAACGGATAAGCACATATAACCCGGCATTGTCGCCGGATATTTCAAGAATTTTTTCAGGGAAATACTTCTGCAGTTGTTCCATCATGCAGTCGTGTTTCCCTTTGTATATTTTTCTCATGCGGTTTAAGTGTTTTTCAAAGTATCCCTGTTTAATAAAATCGGTTAAAATTGCCTGCTCAATACGTGAAACCGGGCAGGAGTAATTGTCAATCAGACGTTCAAAACGTGGCAGCAATGCCATCGGCAACACCATGTAACCGGTTCTTATAGCAGGTGAAATGGCTTTGGAAAATGTTCCGATATAGATGACCTTTCCTGCTTTGTCTAAACTTTGCAGCGCGGGAATCGGTTTTCCTTTATAGCGGAATTCGCTGTCGTGGTCATCCTCCAAAATATAGCGGTTTTCTTTCTTTTCTGCCCAGTGCAGAAGCTTTTGTCTGGTGGAAACCGGCATAACACTGCCGAGAGGAAACTGATGACTTGGCGTTACATAGCAGATGTCCGCGTTTGTTTTTGCAAGTGCCAAAACATCCATGGTGTTTTCCTTTAGCGGAATATCCAAAATGGAATAACCATTGGTCGAGAGAACCTGACGCGCACTCAAATATCCGGGGTCTTCCATGGCAAATATGGTTTCCCTGGAAAAAAGGATGCAGAGCATCTGAAGAAGATTGGAAAGTCCGGCACCGATGATAATTTGTTCCGGGCGGCATATAACCCCGCGGGAGCCACGAAGATAATTCGCAATTGCCTGACGAAGCGGCAAATCCCCTTTGGCATCACCGGCACTAAAATTGGATGGTAAATCCAGTTGGTTTTTTCCAATGGATTTCCAAATTGAATAAGGAAAATGCTCCAAGTCAATGGAATCCGGGTTAAAATCAAAACATATTGGTGGTGCTGCCTTTGTGTCTTTTGTATTGTTTTCTGCTTGTGGAGCAGAAGTCGGGATTTGCTTTAAATGCGTAACGTGGTTTGCAAAATATCCCTGTCTTGGGCGGGCGTCTAGATATCCCTCGGCAACCAACTGGTCGTAGGCGGTATCCACAGTGCTCCGGCTCACGTTTAAGTTTGCGGCTAAATTTCGCGCCGATGGCAGTTTTTCTTGTGCAGCAATATTTCCATTCAATATCTCTTTGCGGATGTATTCATAAATCTGTATATAAAAGGGTTTCGTGTCTGTATTGTCAAGTGGTATGGTTATCATACAAAAAGTCCTCCTAGTTAAGCATACCAATAGTATAACAAATGAAGGGACAGGAGGCAAATGATAATACAAAAAATTGCCTTTACATCTATTTTTTGCTATACTAAAGCGGTAGAATCTATGTAATAAAGAAATGGAGATGAATACCCGGATGGAAAAGCAGATAATTTTTGATATGGATGGTGTTCTGTTTGATACAGAAAATCTCGTCTTTTCATGCTGGAAATTTGCTGCCGGAAAATTTATGCTGACCGGTATTGAAGACGTTTTTTATCAGGTGATTGGTGTGTCATCGGAAGGGACAAAAAAGATATTTTCCAAAACATATGGTGATAAATTAGATTATGCACAGTTTCGGGAGGAGACGCACCGAATGTTTGATGAAAAAGTAGAGAAAAACGGTGTGCCGTTAAAAACCGGTGCAAGAGAGTTATTGCAGTTTTTGAAGATTAATGGATGGCGGGTTGGTCTGGCGTCCTCGACACGTGTTCAACGTGTGGAAGAAATGCTAAAAGCGACGAATTTATACGATTTTTTTGATGTTATAGTTGGCGGTGACATGGTAGAAAAAAGTAAACCGGAACCAGATATTTACTTAGATGTTTGTGAAAAGATGAAAATAAATCCAAAGGACACATATGCAATTGAAGATTCACACAATGGTGTCCGCTCGGCGGCTGCGGCCGGACTTAAAGTTCTGCATGTGCCGGATATGTTAAAGCCAACAGAAGAAATGGAACAATTGTCTTACATGATTTTCCCAGATTTGATTGAAGTAAGAGAGTATCTTGCGAAAAATGCTTAAAAAAATCCTCCTGCAAATATGCGGGAGGATTTTTTGTGTTATATTCTGACTTTTATTAAACTTCAAACAGCATATCACCGTAAGATGGTACCGGCCAGTACTCTTTGTCAACAATCATTTCCAACTCATCGATTGGTGCACGTAAGTCTGCCATTGCGGTAAATACGGTGTCACGGAAGAATTCAGCCTGTTCTTTTCCTTCTTCCATGGCATTTGCTTTCTTGTCTGCATCTTTCAAAGCATACAGAGCAGTTTGTGCTTTTGCAAGAAGAGAAGAGCATGTAGTAAGCAAATCTTTCTGAACGGACAAGTCTGCTTCTGCACAAGCAGCAGAAATGCTGTTAATTGAATCACCAAGACTTGTTACATAACTAATGATGGCTGGGATATATTCCTTAGAAGCCATATGAATCATTGTCTTAGCTTCAATGTTGATTGCCTTTGCGTAAGCTTCGTAGTTAATCTCTGCACGAGACTCAAGCTCAGTCTTTGTATAAACATGCTGTCTCTCAAACATCTCGATGGTTTTTGGATAGAGAAGAGAAGCAGTTGCATCTACCATTGTTTTTACGTTTGGAAGACCACGTTTTTCAGCCTCTGCAATCCACTCATCGGAGTAACCGTTTCCGTTAAAGATTACTTTCTGATGTTCTTTTAATGTCTCGTAAATGATTTCATCTACCGTCTTATCTAAGTCATCTGCTTTTTCCATGCGGTCAGCCATGCTCTGAAGTACATCGGCAACGGTTGCGTTAAGTACGGTGTTTGCACCGGCGATTGACATGGAAGAAGCGACCATACGGAATTCAAATTTATTTCCGGTAAAGGCAAATGGTGATGTACGGTTACGATCGGTTGCATCTTTTTTGATTGGTGGGATGGTGTGTACACCGATATCCATACGTTCGCCCTTATTACTGTGAGTAGCGGTACCGTTTTGTAAAATCTGCTCTACAATATCCTCTAACTGTTCGCCGAGGAAAATAGAAATGATAGCCGGAGGTGCCTCGTTTGCACCAAGACGGTGGTCGTTTCCAGGATTGGAAGCAGACATGCGTAACAGTGCGGCATTATCATCTACAGCAGCGATGACAGCGGACAAAAACAGAAGGAACTGTTTGTTGTCATATGGTGTTTTGCCAGGGCTTAATAAGTTCTTTCCTGTATTGGTAACAAGAGACCAGTTATCATGTTTTCCGGAACCGTTTACGCCGGCAAATGGTTTTTCGTGAAGAAGACATTCAAAGTTGTGACGGCGTGCCACTTTCTTCATTGTCTCCATAACTAACTGGTTGTGGTCTGTTGCAATGTTTGCTGTGCTGTAAATCGGAGCCATCTCATGCTGAGCAGGAGCAACTTCGTTATGCTGTGTCTTTGACAAAATGCCAAGTTTCCACAATTCATCATTTAATTCACGCATAAATGCTGCCTGACGCTCGCGGATTGTACCAAAGTAGTGGTCATCCAGTTCCTGTCCTTTTGGCGGCATATGTCCAAACAATGTACGACCGGTAAAGATTAAGTCGTCACGCTGTAAAAACTGTTCTCTGTCAATTAAGAAATATTCCTGCTCTGGTCCTACAGAACATTTTACATTGGTAACATCCTCATCGCCAAGTAAGTTCAGAACGCGGACAGCCTGTTTGCTGATTGCTTCCATCGAGCGGAGAAGAGGAGTCTTTTTGTCAAGTGCCTCTCCTGTGTAAGAGCAAAATGCGGTAGGAATACAAAGAACCGTACCGATTGCATCCTCACGGAGAAATGCTGGTGATGTACAATCCCATGCAGTATAACCTCTAGCCTCGAATGTAGCACGGAGTCCGCCGGATGGGAAAGAAGAAGCATCTGGTTCACCTTTAATCAACTCTTTGCCGGAGAACTCAAGTACAGCGTGTGCATTGGATTCCGGACTTAAGAATGAGTCATGTTTTTCGGCTGTTACACCGGTCATTGGCTGGAACCAGTGGGTATAATGAGTAGCACCGTTTTTCAATGCCCATTCTTTCATTGCATGAGCAACCACATTTGCTACTTCAGGAGCCAGCTCCTCACCATTTTCAATGGTATCCCTCAACTGGGCGTATGTCTTCTTTGGCAGGTATTCCTGCATGACATCGTCGTTAAAAACTTTTGTTCCAAAAACATCTTCGATTACATTTTTTTGCATAGTTAATTCCTTCCTTCCCATGTTATTTGAATTGCAGACGCCTGACAAAAAATAAAGGTGTCCCCATGAATGAGAACACCTTCGTTCTTGTAAAACGTACTATGCGTATACCATATCATGTTTACATTCAAAAGTAAAGAGTTTTTTTGAAAATATTTTTTATGATAGGCAAAAGATATCCATCCATTGATTCAACACTTGTTCTATTGTATCAGAAAAACAGGATTTTTCAATGCTTTCTGACGGGAAAACCTCGGTTTTCTGAAAAAGTTTATTATTTATATAGAAAGAAATACTTCCGATGGATGCTTTTTTCCGTATTGGCGCACAAAGTGCTGTGGGAATCTGGTATTCGATTTTTAAAGAATCAAAGGAAGCAGTAAGTGTTTCTTTCGGGATAACTGGTTTGAGAGATACAAACTTTTTTTTGCCATCCTTTACCGGGATTTTGGCAAGAGTAAGGTTTTGGACTGGGAGCTGTGTTTTCTGAAAATAGGAAAAACCGTAATCCATTAAACTCTTTGTGTCACTCCACTTGAATGACTTGTTTGGAGGCCATCCGCTGGCGAGAACACAACTGGTAAGTGTGATGCCGTTTCGGTTTGCAGCACCGACAAAACAGTAACCGGCCTTACCGGTAAATCCGGTTTTGATACCGAGTGCGCCTTCGTAATAAGAAAGGAAGGCGTCATGGTTTGTCAGACTATAGTGGTATTTTCCGGAGCAGTCTGAAAAAGAATGGGATTTTGTCTGCACCAGAGAAAGAAAGTCTTTGTTTTTTATGGCATAGGAAGCGAGCTTACACATATCCGAAGCAGTGCTGTAATGACCATTTGCATCCAATCCGTTTGGTGTGATAAAATGAGTCGAAGACATGCCAAGAAGTTTTGCCTTCTGATTCATTTTTGCTGCAAAACCGGAAACAGAGCCGCCAAGGTGTTCTGCAATTGCGACGGCAGTGTCGTTATGGGATTCCAGCATGAGAGAGTACAAAAGGTCTTTCATATAATATTGTCTTCCGGGCTGCATACCAAGATGAACTTTTGGCATCCCGGCTGCCTTTTTGCTTGCGGTGACCACATCATTAAGTTTAGCTGACTCCAGTGCTAAAAGGGCGGTCATGATTTTGGTGGTACTTGCCATCGGCACTTTTTTGTCCGTGTTTTTACTATATAGAATGCGATGGGAACCAGCATCCATCAGGCAGGCATAGGAGGCGTGCAAAATAAGTGGATTTGGTGTCTGTTCCATGGCATTGATTTGAATGACAGGTTCCGGCAGAACGGGAACAAAATCCGAAGAATCGGTGGATGTAAACTGTCTGTCCCACAGAATATGGAATGCGGTCAGGGCACATAATAAAAGGAGGGCAAAGCATTTTTTTTGTTTCATAAAAAGGCCACCAGACATTTTTTTACAGTATATGAGGAATTTGAAAAAATAATTCAAATAGTTGTTGCCAAGGGGTTGAAAAAGCGTTACAATTACAATTGGATAAAATTTGAGTTTTATATAAACAATAATACAGAAAGTGGAGGGCTGCAAATGAGTAACTCAGCAAAATTATCAGCAAGAGAACGTATCGAATCTCTCGTTGATGCCAACAGTTTTGTTGAAATCGGTGGCATGATTACCAAACGTAATACCGATTTTAACATGCAGGAAAAAGCAGTGCCGGCAGACGGTGTGATTACCGGTTACGGTGTTGTAAATTCAAATCTGGTCTATATCTACAGTCAGGATGTAACCGCCTTGAATGGTTCTGTAGGTGAGATGCACGCGAAGAAAATCGCCGGAATTTATGAGATGGCGATGAAAGCGGGCGCACCGGTTATCGGATTGATTGACTGTGCCGGTATCCGGGTACAGGAGGCGATGGACGCATTGGCCGGATTTGGCGACATTTACATGGCGAAAGTGAATGCATCCGGTGTAATCCCTCAGATTAGCGCAATTTTAGGTTCCTGTGGCGGTGGTGTTGCGATTTCATCCAAATTAGGTGATATCACAATTATCGAAAAGACAAACGGAAAACTGTTTGTAAACTCACCAAATGCGATTGCAGGAAACCGTATTGAGAAATGTGACACAAGCGATGCTGCATTCCAGGCAGAATGTGGAAATGCTGACATTGTATGTGAGAATGAACAGGAAGTATTTACGACAATCCGCAGCTTAATTGATTTGCTTCCGGCAAATGCAGGAGCAGCAGTGGTTGTTGAAAATTCGGACGATCCAAATCGTGTACTGGATGGCTTTGATGGTTATGCAACTGATGCAAAAGCTGCCTTGACACAGATTGCCGATGATACAAAATTTGTGGAATTAAAAGCAGAATATGGAAAAGAAATGGTAACCGGACTTCTTTCCTTAGATGGTGTTACAGTAGGTGCGATTGCAAATGCCAAAGAAGGTATTCTTTCAACAGCCGGCTGTAAGAAAGCAGAACAGTTTATGTATTTCTGCGATGCATTTAATATTCCGGTTGTTACATTAACAAATGTAAAAGAGTATGCAGCAGATATGCAGGAGGAAAAAACGATTTCCCAGGCAGTTGCAGATTTGACATATGCGTTTGCCAGTGCCGATGTTCCACGTATTAACGTGATTACAGGTGAGGCATACGGAAGTGCTTATGTGTCGATGAACTCCAAACATATTGGAGCGGATTTGGTTCTTGCCTTAGATTCCGCAAAAGTTGGTGTTATGGATGCCAAAGTAGCAGCACAGATTCTCTGTGAAGATGAAATTTCAAAGGCAGCAAATACCAAAGAAGCATTGGAAGAAAAAGCAAAAGAGTTTGATGCACTTCAGGATGGTGCCGCAGCGGCAGCAAAGAGAGGTTATGTGGATAATGTAATTTCCGGCAGTGAAATTCGGAAACACTTAATTTATGCATTGCAGATGTTCGGAATGAGGTGATAGGATGTTATTGCTTGATTTAGAAAAAGTAAATGCTACCGTGGGTCCCGGTGAAGCCGTGATGAACACCTTGATTGGTATGGGAACGGTATTTGTGGTACTGATTCTTATTTCCATCATTATCTTTCTCTTGAAATATGTGCCAAAAATGTTCGAGAAAAAGAAAGCGGAACCGGAAGCAGTAAAACAGGAAAAAACGGCAGCAAAAGCTGTAGTAAAACAGGAAGTGCCTGTTTCGGATAATACCCAGATTATTGCGGTAATCACCGCAGCGATAGCAGCACAGATGGAAGCTGAGACCGGTGTTTGTGTACCGGCAGACGGACTTGTAATTCGTTCAATTAAAAAACGTACGTTTAATTAAGGAGGATATTGACATGAAAAGTTATACAATTACAGTAAATGGCACCGTATATGATGTTACAGTAGAAGAGAAGGCAGGCGGCGCAGCAGCACCGGCAGCACCTGCTCAGGCGGCAGCGCCAGCTCCTGCACCAGCAGCAGCTCCTGCTCCGAAAGCACCGGCAGCATCCGGCAGTGCTGGTTCTGTTGAAGTGACAGCACCAATGCCTGGTAAAATCCTTGCTGTAAAAGCAGATGCCGGACAGAGTGTAAAGAAAGGTGATGTAATTCTTCTTCTTGAAGCTATGAAGATGGAAAATGAGGTAGTAGCACCTCAGGATGGTACAATTGCAAGTATCAATGTGAACTCTGGTGATATGGTTGAGGCAGGAAATGTACTGGCTACTATGGACTGATTCAGCAAATGAAAAGAACCGGAGGTAAACTAAATGGAAGTAATAGAAAATCTTATTCGACAGACGGCGTTTTTCCAGGATGGAATTGACTGGAGAAACTATGTCATGATATTGGTTGCTTTTATCTTCTTATATTTAGCAATCAAAAAAGGCTATGAGCCTTTGCTCTTACTGCCAATTGCGTTTGGTATGCTCTTGGCAAATATTTATCCGCTGATTATTCAGGATGGTGGACTGTTAAATTACTTCTTTAAGTTAGACGAATGGAGTATTTTGCCATCGCTGATTTTCCTCGGCGTTGGTGCGATGACAGACTTCGGTCCGTTGATTGCCAATCCAAAGAGCTTTCTTCTTGGTGCGGCGGCACAGTTTGGTATTTTTGCCGCTTATATCCTTGCTCTTTTGTGGGGCTTCAATGGTGGTGAAGCAGCAGCCGTTTCAATTATCGGTGGTGCTGATGGACCGACATCCATTTTCCTTGCCGGTAAATTGCAGCAGGGACATTTGATGGGTAGTATTGCGGTAGCGGCATATTCTTATATGTCACTGGTTCCGATTATTCAGCCGCCTATTATGAAACTTTTGACAACGAAAAAGGAAAGAGAAATCAAGATGGAGCAGCTCCGTCCGGTATCCAAACTGGAAAGAATCCTCTTCCCAATTATCGTTACGGTTATTGTATGTCTGATTCTTCCAAGTACTGCACCACTTGTTGGTATGCTTATGCTTGGTAACTTGTTCAAAGAATCCGGCGTAGTAGGCCAGTTGACAGAGACAGCATCGAATGCTTTGATGTATATCGTAGTTATTTTGCTTGGTACATCCGTTGGTGCTACGACGACAGGTTCTGCATTCCTTAATGTAGCAACATTGAAAATCGTAGTTCTTGGTCTGGTTGCATTTGCATTCGGAACAGCAGCCGGTGTATTGTTTGGTAAATTAATGTGTTTAGTAACCAGAGGAAAAATCAATCCATTGATTGGTTCTGCCGGTGTATCGGCGGTTCCTATGGCAGCACGTGTATCCCAGAAAGTTGGTTCGGAAGCAGATCCGACAAACTTCCTTTTGATGCATGCGATGGGACCAAATGTAGCAGGTGTTATCGGTACTGCGGTAGCAGCCGGTGTGTTTATGGCAATTTATGGAGTATAAGGAGGATATAGAAAATGGCAGAGATTAAGAAAAAGCCGATTAAAATTACGGAAACGATACTTCGTGATGCACATCAGTCATTGATTGCGACTCGTATGACAACAGAACAGATGCTTCCGATTGTCGATAAAATGGACAAAGTTGGTTACCACTCCGTAGAGTGCTGGGGCGGTGCAACATTTGACGCATCCCTTCGTTTTTTGAAAGAAGACCCATGGGAAAGACTGCGTAAGTTAAGAGACGGATTTAAAAATACAAAATTGCAGATGTTATTCCGTGGACAGAACATTTTGGGATATAATCATTATGCCGATGATGTAGTAGAATATTTTGTTCAGAAATCGATCGCCAACGGAATTGATATTATCCGTATTTTTGACTGTCTGAATGATATTCGTAACCTTGAGACAGCGGTAAAAGCAGCAAACAAAGAAGGCGGACATGCACAGATTGCCCTTTCTTATACACTTGGTGATGCTTATACACTGGATTATTGGAAAGATATTGCAAAGAAAATTGAAGATATGGGTGCGAAATCACTCTGTATCAAAGATATGGCTGGTCTTTTGACACCATATAAAGCAACGGAACTTGTAACGGCATTGAAAGAATCCGTTGAAATTCCGATTGACCTTCATACACACTACACATCCGGTGTTGCTTCTATGACTTATTTGAAAGCGGTAGAAGCAGGATGTGATATTATTGATACAGCGATGAGTCCGTTCGCTCTTGGTACAAGCCAGCCGGCTACCGAAGTTATGGTTGAGACATTCCGTGGAACACCATATGATACCGGACTTGACCAGAATCTTTTATCTGAAATCGCTGAATATTTCCGCCCAATGCGTGAGGAAGCATTAGAGAGCGGTCTTATGAATACGAAAGTACTTGGTGTAAATATCAATACTCTTCGTTATCAGGTTCCTGGTGGTATGCTTTCGAACCTTGTTTCCCAGCTTAAAGAAATGGGACAGGAAGATAAGTATGAGCAGGTACTTGAGGAAGTGCCACGCGTAAGAAAAGACTTTGGTGAGCCGCCATTGGTTACACCATCGTCCCAGATTGTTGGTACTCAGGCAGTGTTAAACGTAGTTTCTGGTGAGCGTTACAAGATGGTAACGAAAGAATCCAAAAAACTTTTGTCCGGTGAATTTGGACAGACAGTTAAACCGTTTAATCCGGAAGTTCAGAAGAAGTGTATCGGTGATACAAAACCGATTACATGTCGTCCGGCCGATTTGATTGAGCCACAGCTTAAGAAACTTGAGGCAGAGATGTCACAGTGGAAAGAGCAGGATGAGGATGTATTATCCTATGCTTTGTTCCCACAGGTTGCAGTTGATTTCTTCAAATATCGTGAAGCACAGCGGACGAAAGTAGATGCTACATTAGCAGATAAAGAGAATCAGACTTACCCGGTATAAAAGGATAAGATGAGCCCTCGGATTTTGAGTCCGAGGGCTATTTTTGCTATCAGAATGTATACAAGGAGGTACCATGGTGATGGAATTAGAAGAAGTATTGGAGCAGTGTCTTGGACAGAATTTCGTGCATATGATAATCAGTAATCCGAAGAAGGGAGAGTTTGCCGGAAAAGTGGATGTACGCTGCTATGAGGATAAAGGAACGCTTATGTTTCAGTTCGCCAGATACCAGAACAATCAGGTGTTTCATCTTAATTATGCAAAAGATGAGGCGAAAAACTATATTCTCTCTGAACTTGTGCCCATTTACCGTCAGATGCAGTTCTTTACAACGGAAAAACAGTATACAATATTGATAAGCAAAAAAGGGAAAATAACAATAAAGGGAAAAAACAAAAAGAGTGAAAAACCACTGGTTTTATCACATAACCGCAAAAAGAAATATATTTTGCCGGAAAATGAACCAATTCCTTTTCTGATTGAACTTGGAGTTCAGACAGAAGACGGCAGGATTCGGGATAAAAAACAGAAAAAATTCCGACAGATTAACCGCTTTCTGGAATTTATCAGAGATGTATCCGATAAACTGCCAAAGGATAAAGAATTAACGATTGTTGATTTCGGATGTGGAAAATCCTATCTTACGTTTGCTATGTATTATTATCTGAAAATCATGAATGGATATCGCGTCCGCATGATAGGACTGGATTTAAAATCCGATGTGATACAACACTGCAATGAGCTTGCCAAGCGGTTTGGCTATGAGGAACTTACCTTTTTAGAGGGCGACATCAGTTCTTTTGAGGGAGTGAATCAAGTCGATATGGTTGTGACTCTCCATGCGTGTGATACAGCGACCGATTTTGCGTTAGACAAGGCGATTCGCTGGGGTGCAAAAGTGATTTTGTCGGTTCCGTGCTGCCAGCATGAGGTAAATGCACAGTTAAAAAATGACCGAATGCAGCCGATATTTAAATATGGGATTATTAAAGAGCGGATGGCTGCTTTGATGACGGATGCACTGCGGGCAAATCTGCTGGAGCAGGCAGAATATGAAACACAAATATTGGAATTTATTGAATTAGAGCATACACCGAAAAATCTGTTGATACGGGCAGTAAAGACAGATAAAAAACAAGGGAATATGGATGCATATAAAAAAGTCTGCGATGAGTTTGGCATTTCGACGACGCTTGCTCGTTTGCAGGAACATGAGGGGATGACGGTATGATGCAAAAACCGAAGATTTTAGCTGCCGATAATACGAAGGTGGCGTTGCGATATATGGAAACTATTTTAGGTGACATTTATGATGTAACATTGGTTCAGACAGGAATGAGTGTGCTGGATTGCCTGAAGTCGGAAATTCCGGATTTGATTCTTATGAATGCGAATATGTTTGGAATGGATGGCTACGAAGTTCTCCGCCAGATAAAAACGGAGAAAGAAACAAAAGAAATCCCTGTCATCTTAATGATGAGTGAGAAAGATACACAGAGTGAACTTAGGGGATTAGAAGAAGGTGCGATTGACTTTATTTCACTTCCCTTTGAACCACAGGTTTTAAAGGCAAGGATTGCGCATATTGTCGAACTTTCCGTACTCCGAAAACAGCAGGCGCATTTGATCGCGAAACAAAAAGAGCAGATTGACCGGCTGTTTTTGCAGTCGATGGTTACGATTGCTCACACAGTGGATGCCAAAGACCGTTATGCAAGGAGACATTCGCTGCGCGTTGCGCTCTATTGCCGGGGCATTGCTGCAAAACTCGGTTATTCGGATAAAGAAAAAGAGGAACTTTATTATATTGCGCTTTTACACGATATTGGTAAGGTGTCTACGCCGGATACTATTTTAAATAAGGCTTCAGAACTCACGAAAGAGGAATATGAAAATGTAAAAAAACACGCCGAAATCGGTGCACAGATTGTGCAGAATACGAGATTTGTTCCGGGGCTTGAGGAAGGTGTGAGATACCATCATGAATGGTATGATGGAAATGGCTATGTGGGAATCTGTGGCGATGATATCCCTGAGGTGTCACGCATTATTGCGGTGGCAGATGCTTACGAAGCAATGACGGCAGACCGGGCGTACCGTAAACATTTTTCCAAGGAACATGCGATACAGGAGCTTGTTCGGGGACGAGGAACGCAATTTGACCCGGAAATCGTAGATGCTTTTCTTGAACTTTTGGAGGAAGGCTTTACGATTGATGAAGACCGGGCGGAGGGCGAATTGAAGGGTGAAGGAGAACTGAATGAGGCAAATGAACTGCTTCGTCAGGTTTTTACTGAAACTGTGCTGGAGACTCAGAGCGAATTGGAACGCGATTCACTGACCGATTTTCTGAACCGGCGGTATTTTGAAGATAAAATAAATAATTATTTGTTGTCTTCGAAATCCTGCGGAACATTTTTTATGATGGATTTGGATAATTTCAAACAGGTCAACGATACATATGGGCATAAAACCGGCGATGAACTGATTCAGGCATTTGCTAACGTTATCCGGGAAAACACAAGAGATGATGACTTTGTCTGCCGCATGGGCGGGGATGAGTTCGCGGTGTTTTTCTTTGAATTGGAGGAGGAACGTGTCATTTGTGAACGTGCGGAAAGTATTATTAAAGATTTTGCAAAAATTAGAACGGAGATGGGATGCAGTATGTGTTCTGTTTCCATTGGAATCATGACAAAATATTATGGTGGTGAGGAACTGGACTGCGAGCAGTTATATGAAAAAGCTGATCAGGCATTATATTATGTAAAAAATAATGGAAAAGACGCGTATCATCTGTTTGAATCCATGCCGGAAGACTTAAAAAATAACAGACAGACCGGCTGTCAGATGGATTTAGACCAGTTGATGCGGCAGGTGACCGAAAGAAAATACCGTCCGGGTGCTTATGCGGTAGAATACGACCGTTTTTCATTTATTTACCAGTTTATTGCACGAAATGTGGAGAGAAACGGACAGCATGTACAGGTTGTTTTATTATCCATGGAACTGCCGGAAGATAAAGAAATATCACTGGAGCGAATTGAAGATTCGTTAGTGATTTTGGAGTCAGCCATTGTACGGTCACTGCGCAGAGGAGATGTGACAAGCCGCTTTAGTTCCACTCAGCAGGTGGTTGTTCTTATGGATGCGACGAAAGAAGATGGTGTGATGGTAGCTAACCGTATTTTGAAAAAATACAATGCTCTTGCTAAAGAGGCAGCAATTCCGGCACATTTCGATATTGTGGAGGTG
This sequence comes from uncultured Eubacterium sp., assembly GCA_934322085.1. Lineage (GTDB taxonomy): Bacteria > Bacillota > Clostridia > Lachnospirales > Lachnospiraceae > Eubacterium_F. The sequence continues at coordinate 149,233 of CAKRGF010000001.1, read as the reverse complement.
CCGCACACTCTTTCAAAAAGGTCAGAGAAAAACAAAGAAAAGTCTTGACAACACCAGTCAAATACGCTATACTTACCACCTGTAAAGAAAAAACCTTTACAGGTGGTGCTTTTATGTCGAAGGAAAAATCGTTATCCGAGTTAGATGAGATTGTAGAATTATCTTATTTGTATGATTTTTATGGTGCTTTGCTTAAAGAGAGCAATCGTGTTGTATTTGAAGATTATGTTTTAAGTAATTTGTCATTGAGCGAGATTGCAAAAGAGCGCGATATTACCAGACAGGGTGTATATGACATTGTAAAGAGATGCCGCACCCGCTTGAAGGGGTATGAAGAAAAACTGCATTTGATTGAAAAATTTCAGATAACAAAGGACAAACTTGGTGAGATTGAAAGTATTGCAAAAGAAAATTTTGATGAACAAACGGCAGGACAGATTACAACACTCGCCGAAGAGATATATGAACTGATATAAAGAAAGGGGATTACTCGTGGCATTTGATAATTTGACGGCTAAACTTCAAAATGTATTCAAGGGTCTGCGAAGTAAAGGACGCTTGACGGAAGCAGATGTTAAGACTGCACTCCGTGAAGTAAAGATGGCTTTACTTGAAGCAGATGTAAACTTTAAAGTAGTAAAGCAGTTTGTCAAAGCGGTACAGGAGCGTGCGACTGGAGAAGATGTACTCAATAGTCTTACGCCCGGACAGACCGTTATTAAATATGTAAATGAAGAACTGGTCAAGATGATGGGAGAAACAACCACAGAAATTGACCTTCTTCCCGGTAATGAGATTACGGTTATTATGATGTGTGGTCTCCAGGGTGCCGGTAAAACGACTACGACAGCGAAAATTGCCGGAAAGTTAAAGGCAAAAGGAAAAAGACCGCTTTTAGTTGCGTGTGACATTTATCGTCCGGCTGCGATTGAGCAGTTACAGATAAATGGAGACAAGCAGGAAGTTCCCGTATTTTCGATGGGAACGAATCACAATCCGGTTGATATTGCAAAAGCCGGTGTGGAGCACGCAAAGGCAAATGGAAATAATGTAGTGATTCTCGATACCGCCGGACGTCTTCATATTGATGAGGACATGATGGAGGAACTCGCGAAGATAAAAGAGCAGGTAGAAGTTCATCAGACCATTTTGGTTGTGGATTCAATGACTGGTCAGGATGCGGTGAATGTAGCATCATCCTTTAATGAAAAGTTACATGTGGATGGTGTCATTCTTACGAAACTTGACGGTGATACCAGAGGTGGTGCGGCGCTTTCGATACGTGCCGTGACCGGACGGCCGATTTATTATGTCGGAATGGGTGAAAAGTTATCCGATTTGGAACAGTTTTATCCGGACCGTATGGCGTCTCGAATCCTTGGTATGGGTGATGTGTTGTCACTGATTGAAAAAGCAGAAGAACAGATTGATGAACAAAAAGCCGCCGAGATGGCAAAGAAGATAAAAAAAGCTGAATTTGATTTTAATGACTTTTTAGAGCAGATGCAGCAGATGAAGAAGATGGGCGGCTTAAGCAGTATTCTCAGTATGCTTCCGGGCATGGGACTGCCTGCGGATTTAGAAATTGATGATAATGCCCTCAAAGGAACGGAGGCAATTATCTACTCCATGACAATTGAGGAGCGGACAAATCCGGGAATCATTAATCCATCAAGAAAACGCCGCATTGCAAAAGGTGCCGGTGTAGACATCAGCGAGGTAAACCGTCTGATGAAACAGTTTGAACAGAGCCGTAAGATGATGAAGCAGATGTCTGGCATGATGTCTGGAAAAGGACGCAGAAAAGGCGGGTTTGGCGGCTTTAAGTTCCCGTTTGGCGGGATGTAATATGATATCCAAAAAGAATTTCTTTGGAAATTTTTTGGAGATAGATTTTTAGATTAGAATAAGGAGGTGAAAGACGTGGCAGTAAAAATCAGATTGAAAAGATTAGGGCAGAAGAAATCACCATTTTATAGAATTGTAGTTGCTGATGAGAGATCTCCTAGAGATGGAAGAAACATCGCTGAGATTGGTACTTATGACCCAAATCAGGAACCATGTGTTGTAAAGGTAGACGAGGAAGCAGCAAAGAAATGGTTGCAGAATGGTGCTCAGCCAACAGACGTAGTTGCACGTTTGTTCAAACAGGCAGGTATTGAGAAATAGGAGGGCTGGTAATGAAAGAATTAGTAGAAGTGATTGCTAGTGCATTAGTAGACAGTCCGGAAGATGTCGTTGTCACAGAGACAGAAGATGAAAAACAGATTGTTTTGAATCTTACGGTAGCACCGGAAGACATGGGTAAAGTGATTGGTAAACAGGGACGTATTGCGAAAGCAATTCGTACCGTTGTCCGTGCCGCCGGTTCCAAAGGTGACAAGAAGATTATGGTTGACATTCAATAAGGATGAGACGTGTTTTCGCGTCATGAATACCCTGCGGGCTTATGCCTGCGGGGTGTTTTATATCTTACCAAAAAGAGGGAGAGGATGAATTATGGAAGATTTACTGCGAATTGGTGTTGTGACAACAACGCATGGGATCCGAGGGGAAGTAAAAGTATTCCCGACAACGGATGATGTAAAACGTTTTAAAAAATGTGATGAGGTTATTCTGATTACAAAAGAGGGAAATTTAACGCTTCATGTGGAGAGTGTCAAATATTTTAAAAATATTGTAATTTTGAAATTTAAAGAATTTAATAATATAAATGATGTTGAGCGGTTCCGTAAGTGCGATTTGATGGTTACGAGAGATAATGCACTACCGCTTAAAGAGGGGCAGTATTATCTTTGTGATGTTCCCGGAGCCGTTGTTATTAACGAGGATACCGAAGAAGAAATCGGCAAAGTAACAGATGTTATGGAAACCGGAGCAAACAACGTATTTGTGATTGAGACAAAAGAGGGAAAAGAAGTGCTTTTCCCGGTTATCCCGGACTGTATCAAGAAAGTAGATACAAAAGAAGGAATTGTAAGAGCACATGTCATGAAAGGGCTGATGGAATGAAATATTATGTAATGACGTTATTTCCGGAAATGATTGAACAGGCTATGAACACGAGTATTATGGGGCGTGCCATGGCGGAGGGACTGATTTCTCTACATGTAATGAATATACGGGATTATACGCTTAACAAGCATGGAAAAGTGGATGATTATCCGTATGGCGGAGGTGCCGGTATGGTGATGGAGGCAGAGCCGATTTACCGCTGCTATGAGCAGATATGCAGTGAAGTGGGTAAAAGACCACGTGTCATTTATTTGACTCCGCAGGGAGATGTTTTTTCTCAGAAGCTTGCGAAAGATTTTTCAAATGAAGAGGTGCTTGTCTTTTTGTGCGGTCATTACGAGGGCGTAGATGAGCGTGTGCTGGAAGAAATTGTGACGGATTATGTGTCAATTGGTGATTATGTGCTGACGGGGGGAGAACTGCCGGCACTAGTGATGATGGATGCAATTGCCAGACTGGTTCCCGGTGTGTTAAACAATGAGGAGTCTGCGGAGACGGAAAGTTTTTCAGATGGTCTGTTAGAATATCCGCAGTATACAAGACCGGTTGAAATTTTAGGGTGCAGAGTGCCGGACGTTTTGATGAGCGGGCACCATGAAAAAATCAATGAATGGCGCAAAGAGCAGTCGGTTATGCGTACGCGTGAGAGAAGACCGGATTTGTACCAGAGCTGGCTTGAAAATAATTCGGATACTTGACCGAAAACCTTGCTTTTTACAAGGGAAAACGATATAATAAAAATGATATGTTGCGTAAGTGAAAGGAGAGAAGAACATGAGTCGTTTTGCACGGTGTGAGCGGGATACCAAGGAAACGGAAATTGTCATTGAACTGGATTTGGATGGAACCGGTCAGTATGACATACATACAGGAATTGGCTTTTTTGACCATATGCTGGAGGGATTTGCCAAACATGGTTTGTTTGATTTGGCAGTATCGGTACAGGGAGATACCCATGTGGACGCCCATCATACGGTAGAGGATACCGGAATTGTTTTAGGACAGGCGTTTTTGAAAGCGTTAGGTGACAAAAAAGGAATTGCCCGTTTTGGTTATTTTGTATTGCCGATGGACGATGCGCTGGTGCTTGCTTCTCTTGATTTTTCAGGACGCATGTATTTTGCTTATGACGCTGAGTTAAAAGCACAGCGGCTTGGCACGATGGAGACGGAAGTGGTGAAAGAGTTCTTCATGGGATTAGCAAGCGGTGCACAGATGAATCTGCATATTAAGCAGTTAGCAGGAGAAAACACCCACCATGTAGTAGAGGCGATGTTTAAAGCGGTTGCAAAATCGATGGATATGGCTTCAAAAGTAGATGACAGAATTGAAGGAGTCCTTTCGACAAAGGGCGTTCTTTAAACGATAGAGGAGGAAGAGACGTGTCTTATAAAAAACTGATTCCCTTTATTAACGGGGAGAATGAATTAGCTGCCAATGTAGTGACGATGGCAGAAGATTATTGTTTTGCGGGAGCAGATGAATTGTTTTTATACAATTACTCCAAAATAACAGAAGAAAGAGAAGAATTTTTAGCAACCTTAAAAGAGATTGATAAAAAAATTGATATACCATTTATTGTCGGCATGTATGCAGCCCGTTTTGAAGATGTAAAAAAAGCATTTTACACAGGAGCAGACCGTGTGGTTGTGAAATACGAAATCTGCCCGGATGAAGGTGTAATTAAAGAAGCTGCAGCCAGATTTGGTGAAGATAAAATTCTTGTGGAAGTGGATGAAGGGCTTCCGTTTGAAAAAATTGCTTTTCCGGTATCGACACTTTTGTTGAAGCATGTAAATACCGGGGAACCATTAAACCGCAGAATCAAAGCAAGCGGAAAGAACTTTTTGATTCGAGACAGTCTGCTCCGCAACGATTTGGAAGATTTACTGAAAATCGATGAGGTACAGGGCGTGGCAACTAATTATTTTGAGCGCCGCGATTTGTTCAAGGTAAAACGAAATATGGAAGAGGCCGGTATTGAGATGAATACATTTAAAAGTGCCATTCCATTTTCAGAATTTAAAACAGATGATAAAGGATTAGTTCCTTGTATCGTGCAGGATTACCGTACCGGCCAGGTGCTGATGCTTGCCTATATGAACGAAGAGTCATATCAGGCTACCTGTGAGACCGGAAAGATGACGTATTTCAGCAGAAGCCGTCAGGAATTATGGTGCAAAGGAGATACCTCCGGCCATTATCAGTATGTAAAAGAACTTTCATTAGACTGTGACAACGATACCATTCTGGCAAAAGTGCATCAGGTTGGTGCTGCCTGCCATACCGGTTCTTACAGCTGCTTTTTCAAAGAACTGGCAAAGAAAGATTACATCGATACCAATCCATTAACGATTTTACAGGAAGATTTTGAGACGATTGAAAACCGAAAGAAAAATCCGAAAGAGGGTTCGTATACCAATTATCTGTTTACGCAGGGAATTGATAAAATTTTGAAAAAATGCGGGGAAGAAGCGTCGGAAATTATTATTGCGGCGAAGAATCCAAACGCAGAAGAGTTAAAGTATGAGATTGCTGATTTCCTCTATCACATGATGGTACTTATGGCAGAATGTGGTCTGACTTGGGAAGACATCACCAGAGAGTTGGCAAATCGCAGATAAACGTTAAATCAATAAGAATAAGGAAGGTGTGTAGAATGGAAAGAACAATTCTGGAAGCATTGGGGTATTATTTGATTCGTTTGGTTATGTTCGGAGCAACAGCGGCTGCCGGCATTGCGGTTGGTATTAAACTTCGTAAAAACAAAAACGCTAAAGAAGAAGCAAATACAGAAAATTAAGGTGAATCCATATGATTGGCAGAAAACGTAAGAGACTTGGCGATTTGCTGGTAGATGCCGGCGTAGTTACCAGTGAACAGCTTGGGGAAGCACTTAAAAAGCAGAGAGAACTTGGCTTGAAGCTTGGCGAGACATTGATTGAGTTAAAATTTACCGATGAAAATGAAATTGCGGAAGCTCTTCATCAGCAGATGGGCTATCCGGTAGCAAAAATCCGCGAGGCAAAAATTGCACCGGAAGTAATTTCACTTTTGCCGGAGACAATTGTAAGAAAGCACAATGTGGTTCCGTTTGAAGTTGACCCGGATAATCCGAATATCCTGCGTGTGGCAATGGCGGACCCGATGGATATTATCGCAATTGATGACTTAGCGATTGTGACGAACATGCAGATTGAGGCGATGGTTGCAACACCGTCCGATGTGCGTTTTGGTATCGAGCGCTATTATGGAAATGAGCAGGTTGCCAAGATGGCAGAAACGTATTCCAAAGAGCGCAGGGAGCAGCAGAATGCCAGAGAAAAACAGGAGGAAGCAAACGAAGAAGTTGATAATGCACCGATTGTTTTACTGGTAAATAAAATTATTGAGCAGGCAGTGAACGAAAGAGCGAGTGATATTCACATTGAGGCTCTGGAAGACAGCGTGCGTGTGCGTTTTCGTATTGATGGCGTGATGCAGGAAATGATGCGGTATGAAAAAGAATTGTTAAATGCAATTGTAGCGCGTATTAAGATTATCAGCGGCATGAATATTTCCGAGAAAAGAGCACCGCAGGATGGACGTATGACACAGCGGTTTGACCGTGTTGAATACGATATTCGTGTATCGAGCCTGCCGACGACTTTTGGAGAAAAGATTGTAATGCGTCTGGCATCGAAGTCAGCACTTACGAGAGATAAAAGTGAACTTGGATTTCCGGAAGCAGAGATGCGTCGGTTTGACCATCTGGTTCACCAGCCGCATGGTATTATCTTAGTTACCGGACCTACCGGTAGTGGTAAATCAACAACTTTGTATACAGTACTGAGTGAGTTGAATGAGGGCAGTGTAAATATTGTTACGGTTGAGGACCCGGTTGAGGCGGATGTGGATGGAATTAATCAGGTTCAGGTAAATGAAAAGGCGGGACTTACCTTTGCATCCGCACTTCGTTCCATCCTTCGTCAGGATCCGGATATCATTATGATTGGTGAGATTCGAGACGAAGAAACGGCAAGTATTGCGGTAAAAGCCGCAATCACCGGACACTTGGTAGTAAGTACCCTGCATACAAACAGTGCAGCCAGTACCATTACCCGTCTGGCGGATATGGGTGTGGAGCCATATCTGATTGCTGATTCTACGGTTGGTATCATTGCACAGCGTCTGGTGCGCCGTCTGTGTCCGAAGTGTAAGAGACAAAGGATGATAAACGATGAAGATAAGAGGAGACTTCGGATTCGCGGAGAAGGAACACAGCCGATTTACGAGCCGGGCGGACAGGGGTGTGCATTCTGTAATGGTACCGGTTACCGCGGACGAATTGGTGTATATGAGATTATGACGGTATCTCCGGAAGTGAGAAAAGTAATTGCTGCCGGCGGTGGTGCCGATGAAATCCAGAAAGTTGCCTTGAGTGAGGGAATGACAACGTTGCGTATTGGTGCTGCAAAACTGGTTTTGCAGGGAGTTACCTCGATTGCAGAAGTGGAGCGCATTGCAACAGAATAATGGCAGGAATGGAAATGGGGAGGTCGTAATGACGATTGATGATTTGCTGATTCGAGCAAGAAAAATGGGCGCAAGTGATGTTCATGTAACGGTAGGTATCCCACCGAAATGCCGTGTAAATGGAGAGCTTGTGAAGCTGATGGAAGGACGGATTCTTCCGGCAGATTCTAAAGCTTTAGTAGAACAGATGATACCGGGGCGTCTGGTGGAACGATTTAACCGGGAGGGAGAAGCCGATTTTTCCTATGCGATTAAAGGCGTGGGACGCTTTCGTGTCAATATTTTTAAACAGCGCGGAACGATGTCATTTGTTATCCGACTTGTAAATACAGAAATTCCAAGTCCGGAATCACTTGGTCTGCCACAGTCCGTTTTGGAATTAGTCAAGAAAAAGCGTGGTCTGATTTTGGTTACCGGACCAACCGGAAGCGGTAAATCGACGACACTGGCATCCTTGATTCATATAATTAACCAGACACAGAACAAACATATTATTACACTGGAAGATCCGATTGAGTATTTACATAGTCATGAAAAATCAATTGTAAATCAGAGAGAGGTCGGAATTGATACCCAGTCTTATGCAGGGGCGTTACGCGCTGCGCTGCGAGAAGATCCGGATATTATTTTGGTTGGTGAGATGCGAGATTTAGATACGATTGCTACCGCAGTCACAGCGGCAGAGACCGGACATCTTGTATTATCGACTTTGCATACTATTGGAGCGGTTCCTACGATTGAGCGTATTATCGATGTATTTCCAATGAATCAGCAGGCGCAGATCCGTTTGCAGTTAGCGACTCTTTTAGAGGCGATTATTTCCCAGCAGTTACTGCCTACGGCTGACCGCAAAGGCCGCGTGGCAGCCTTTGAAATTATGTATGCCAACAGTGCGGTCCGCAATTTGATTCGAGAGGCGAAACCACATCAGATACCATCCATTATCCAGACCAATAAGCAAAGTGGCATGATGATGATGGATGATGCGCTTTATGAACTTTACCGTACGAATCAGATTACGGCTGAGGATGCGATGACATTTGCACAGGATCCATCAAATTTGGCAAGACGTATTCCGGCCGGGAAAATACCAACGCCGTTATCGGAATCTTCGTGGCAAATGGATGACTGGGATGGTCCTACGTTTGGAAGCGGTGGTTTTTAAAACACGAGAAAGGGGAGAATGAATTGGCAAAGTATAAATATCTCATTACAGATAAATACGGCAAAGAAAAAAAGGGAACGATGGAAGCTGCCAGTGAAGAGGCGGCAATGCGCAAACTCAAGGGAGAAGGCAGCATCGTTTTAGAACTCAGCGAAGCATTTGATCTTGACAACGCCAGTTGGAATATCACGATTGGAAATCCGGTCAAGAAAAAAGATATCACCGTTTTCTGTAAGCAGTTTTACAGTATTTTGACAGCAGGCGTAACTGTGATTGACGGTCTGCGTATGGTTCAGGATCAGACAGAAAATAAATATCTTAGAGAAGCTCTTTACCGTGTTATGGTAAATGTGGAAAAGGGAGACAGTTTAGCAGATGCCATGGAAATGGAAAGTAAAATTTTTCCGGCTCTTTTGATTCATATGGTCGCTGCAGGTGAGGCAACCGGTAATTTGGAAATTGCATTTGACCGTATTTGTACGCAGTTTGACAAAGATATGAAATTAAATTCCATGATTAAATCCGCTATGATTTACCCAATTGTCGTTTTAGTCGTAGCGGTTGGCGTAATTATTGTTTTGATGACTACGGTAATTCCAAACTTCCAGCAGACCTTTGAAAGCATGGGCGAGGAACTGCCAATGCTGACCAAAATGGTGATTGGACTGAGCGATTTTATGACGAGTAATTTTATTGCGATAGCGATAGGACTTATTTTACTTCTCACTTTTATTATCTGCGGCAAGAAAACGGAGCCCGGCAAACAGTTTACCAGCCGGGTCGCATTAAAAATACCGATGTTTCGCAATTTTTCTGTAAAAAATGCGGCGGCAAAGTTCTCGATGACAATGTCTACGCTTATTATGTCGGGTGTTCCTTTGGTGGAAGCCCTTGAAATTGTGGGAAATGTCATTGAAAACCGGGTGATTCGAAAAGCAGTAAAAGACTGCCGTGAAGAGGTTATGCAGGGAATCCCGATGTCAGAACCATTAGAGGCTTCTGAAGTATTTCCACCGATGGTAACACACATGCTTAAAATCGGTGAGGAAACCGGTACGACAGAGCAGATGCTTGATAAGGTTGCGGAATACTACGAAGGAGAAGTAGAGACGGCAACGAAAAACCTTACGTCAGCAATGGAACCGTTGATTATTGTTGTGCTTGCTGTTTTGGTAGGCGGTGTAATTGGTGCGGTTATGATGCCAATGCTCAAGATTTATCAGGACGCAGGAAAAGCATAAAGAGATTGTCAAATAATTACTTGAAACCCTAAAGAAATTCGTGTATAATGACGATATAAGACTTATAAAGTCACCCGTACGGCTAAGCCTATACTAGTCGTGGGAAAAAATTAAAAAGGAGAGTGTAACTATGAGAAGAAAAATTCAGAAGTATTTAAGTGGCGAGAGAGAAGGTTTCTCTCTGATTGAGTTAATCATCGTTATTGCTATTATGGCAATTTTGATTGGTGTTGTAGCTTTGGTAGTACTTCCTTACTTGGAAAGTTCCAGAGAGTCTACAGATCGTGCTGCATTGAATGAGGTGGCAACTGCATTTAAGTCTGCTGCATCAGGAAATGAAACATTTGCAAAAGAGGCAGCAGGTCTGAATGCTACAGGAAAACTGATCACGGGCCTTTCTGACGGTTTGCAGAAGAAAATCAATGGCTATCTTGAAAGAAGTGTAGAGGATACAGAAAAAGCGTTTTCTTCAAAAGCTTGTAATGGTGCACATTTCTATTTTGCAAAGGATGCTAGCAAGGGATTCTATGTATACATTAGTAAAGATGGAAGTAAGCCAGTTGAGGATACTGATGGTACGGCATATAGTAGCACAAAATAATTAATAATCAGTTGATTTAATTAAGAATTTACAAGGGAGAGCCCACTATGGCATTGGAACACTTTATCCTCTACATAATTGTATTCTTGTATGGCATCATAATAGGAAGTTTTCTTAATGTATGCATATACCGGATGCCAAAGGGGGAAAGTGTTGTCACGGTGGGCTCCCATTGTATGAGTTGTAAGCACCCTTTGAAGTGGTATGATTTGTTTCCCGTGTTCAGTTATTTGGTGCTTCGTGGCAAATGTCGATATTGTGGAGCAAAGATTTCAATTCAGTATCCGCTTGTCGAACTGGCAAACGGAATTTTATACGTTTTAGTGATTGCTTTCTGTAGATTAAATCCGGATAGTATCCTTTGGTGTGTCCTTACTTCTATCATGATAGTCATTGCGGTGACGGATTTAAAGATGATGAAGTTCCCGGCTGTCTGTGAGATTTTGATGATTGTCGTTGGAGTAGTTCATTTATTCTTCCATGCATCACAGTGGCTGTATTACATCGCAGGCGCTTTGTTTATGGGAGTATTTTTGCTTTTGTGCGCACTTCTGTTTAAAAAGATTACGGGAAAAGCAGGACTTGGACTTGGTGATATTGAATTTATGGCGTGCATTGGACTGTGTATCGGATTTGGACATTCTTTACTGGCACTGATTGCCGGTTGTCTGCTTGGTGCAGTGATTCAGGGGGGAATTCAGTTATACCGTAAAAAATCAGGAAGATTTCCGACAACTCCTTATCTGGCGATGGGAGTTTATCTTGTTTTGTTGTGGGGAGACACGTTGTTAAACTGGTATGTCCGCACATTTGTATATTAATATTTGCCATTTTTAGAGTGTTTTTCTTGAAAGAACATTGTAAAAATGGCGAAAGGGATTATAGGAGGATGAATGAATGGCGAAAAAAGTAATTGTTGTACGGATTGGTACAAATGAAGTTCAAATAGTGCATATGGAGCATACGGCGAATTATCCAACGGTATATGGATGTGTACGTTTCCCGACGCCGGAAAATGCAGTAAAAGATGGGATGATTATGGAAGTTACAGAACTGGCATCCTGCATCCGCAAAGCATGTGCTGATAAGGGTATCCGTACGAAAAATGTAATTTTTACTGTAGCAAGTGGAAAAATAGCGAGTCGTGAGACCAGTGTTCCGATTTCAAAAAAGAACATGAAAATCCAGCCGTTAGTTATGGCAAAAGTACCTGATTTGTTCCCGATTGACATAGAAAAGTATATTTTCTCTTATGTGCAGCAGGGGACGCCCAAAAAGACAGAAGAAGGTGGAATGCTTCAGGATGTCATGGTGTTTGCGGCACCATCGGAGCTAATTGATTCCTATTATACACTGGCGAATGCGGCGGGACTTCACATTGAGTCAATAGATGCCGATGGAAACGCTGTCTTTCAGGTGATGCGCCGACAGGTGAAAAGTAAAGAAGGCGTTACGATGTCGATTCAGATTAATCAGTCAGCAACGCTTGTTAATATTATTAGTGATAATAAACTTTTATTGCAGCGTGTTGTTCCCTATGGAATTAATGTGTTTACAGAGGTTCTTTTGCAGGAACCGGCCTTTCAGGTACAAACCGATGAGGAAGCCTATACACTTCTTAAGCGCAATCGGGTAATCCTGCACAATTTAAATTCCGAAAATCCAGAGAATAATCCTTCTCTGGACAAAAGAATTGAAGTGACGGATAATGCATCTTTTCTGATTGGCAATATCGGCCGTGTGATTGAGTATTATAATTCCAAATACAAAGACCGTCCGATACAAGAAATTATCTGTATGGGAAAAGGGTGTGCGGTAGCAGGAATTCATGAACTGCTGACAAATGAACTGGGGATTCAGACGCATACGCCGGAAGAACTTGCAGGTGTTCGATTTAACCGAAAAGTTAATATTAATGCTTATATTTTACAGTACATTAACTGTTTTGGGGCTGTGTTTGATTCGGTTCATTTCATTTCAAATGCGGTGCGTCAGCGGGAGGAAAAGAAAGGCTCTCTGACAGCGGCTGTTTTGGTTTTTGCAGGATGTCTGCTGATTAGCATGTTACTTGGTGGATTTTCTGTTGTACGTTTGCTGCAGGAAAAAGAAACAAACCGTATGTGGACGAATCGCGTGCAGGCACTGGAACCGGTTGAATCCGAATTTTCTTCTTTGTTAGAGGAAGTGGTCAATCGCAAAATGTTAGATGTGTTTGACATATATTGTGATAATAGAAATAATCATTTTCATACTCTGTTGAAAAAGATGGAAGCGCAGTGCCCGAAATCCTTTAAAATACAGAGTATAACCAGTGATGAGGAAAAAGTTACAATCAATGCAATTAGTACGGATAAACTGTTGTCGTTGTCTGCTTTGCAGATTCAGCTTGAAAAAATTCCTGGAATTTCCAGTGTGAAGATTGATTCAATTACTGAGACCAACGAAGCACTGACTAAGAAGAAACAGTATTCCTATACGATAACTTTTGCCTATGATAAAACAGTAGATGCCAATCAAAAGGCATCTGAGATTGAGGGCAATGATTCAGAGTAAAAAGAGAGCGGGGATGAAATGATGAAGAATGGATTGACAACCGTACAGAAGCGCCTCATATTAATTTTTGGCGGATTATTGATTATGCTGGGAGTGATTGTGTTTGTATTTCAGAAAAACATGAAGCAGGCAAATCGATTGGAAAACGATACGAATGAGAAAATAAATGAGGTCAATTATTTAAGTGATCTGCAGATTCGTGTGAATGAAATGAATGCCACTCAGGCAAAGACACAGAAGGAAATTCAGCAGAAATCACAGACCTATCCGTGTAAAATGACACAACAAAAGGCAATTAGTAATATTTATAAGATGTCGGTGGCAAGTGGTGTCCGCCTGCGTGCGATACGCCCACAGGCAGATAAGACATTTTTTAAAGATGGAAAATTCGTCGTGACAACCGGAAGCAGTGAAGATGCCGGTGATTCTTCAGATTCTGAAGAATCGGTATTAAGTGACGTGGAGAAGAATCCGGATAAAAAGGTTTCTGTTATGAAGATGGTTGGTAAAGTTTCTCCTTATGAAATCGAATTAACAGGTACCAAAAAGCAGATATTGAAGGCGATTGACTGGGTGGCTAAAAACGCAGAGCCGATGTCAGTGGTTTCGATTAATCTTACATTTGATAATAGTACAGGAAAGTTAAGTGGAACAATTTTAGTTCACTTTTTCAGCCTGAATGGAAACGGCAAGGCATATGTAGAACCGGATATTTCTGGTATTATTCTTGGCAATGAGGATGTTTTTGGCACCTTTAAGAAATAAAGAATATGAAAGCTGCAAGTGAAGGGAAGTGAGGAAATGAAAAGACAGGTACAGGGTTTTTCGTTAATCGAAGTGTTGATTTCGATTGCAATTTTGGGTGTCGTTTCATTGACTTTGCTTTCCTTTTTTTCGAGTGCTAATTTTTATTCGTCAACGGGTAAAAGTACACAGGAAGCTGACCTTGCGGCGCAATCCGTATTGGAAGAGGTAAATTCCTGTAAGACACTTACAGATATTGATGATCGTTTAATGGCTGCGACCGGCAGCGCATGGTCAATAGTAAAAAAAGAGAGCAATCAGATGACCTTGTCCAAAAAGGTTACAGTTGATGGTGCTGATTATCAGGCACGTGTTTTATTTGATTATGATTATGATACAACGGATGCTGATGGAAACCAGGTGGCTTCAAAGTATAATAATTATGAGCAGCCAAAACTTCAGGAAATTTATTCGGCGAATAATGCGGTTGTTGCTGAATCGGATCAGTTATCTACAGCAGTCAGTCATTTTTATTATAAAAATCAGGATGTCAGCAAAAGTGTAATTCGGAATGCTTTAACAAGGAATATATTGATTGACATTAGTAAAGATGATGAGCAGGAGGATATTTATCAGATTGATGTTTCCTATCGTTATTCATATGGTGGTGATGAATTTACTACTGTAGTAAAAAACCAGAAAGCGGAAAAAGATTCTTTACAAAATATTTATGTTTTATATAATCTCCTTCATCCGGACGCATTAACGGATTCAGTCGAAGTGAATTTAGGAGATTTGTCGATTGAAGAAGCAAAACAATTGAAGTTTTATTTGATTTGCCAGAAAGATGGTGCCGTTCCGGCAGCCGGTTATAAAATTCTGCTAAGCGGATCCGGAAACTTTCTTCAGCCTGTTTATTATACGAATGGAGCCTCTCTTTCTGCCGGAAGTTTTGAAACTGATTTTGTAACACATGAAAAACAAGAGAGAATCGCTGGTATCACGGTGGATGTTTACCAAGCGTCAGAGACAGATTTTTCGGAAGAAAATCGAATTGTCCGTCTGCAGTCATCAAAGGGGGCATGAGCATAATGCGAAATTTGATTAAAACCATTTGGCATAAAAAAAGAGAAGGATCATCATTGGTTACAGTAATCATTGGGATTCTTTTTATTGCTGCCATTGGAACAATTCTTTTGACGATTGCGAGCAGATATTTGATTTCTGTAAATGTAGATCATAATTCGTCTGATAATTTTTATCAGACAGAAGGAATATTGGAGGAAGTAAAAACAGGTCTTCTAGAATATGCAGGTGATGCCGGTGAAGAAGCATATAAAGATGTATTAGAGCACTATACAAAGACAAAAGATAGTATGCGGAAAACATTTTCCGAGAAATATATTAGTTTACTGGCATCGAAATTGACAGGATTTTCATATTCCTGGGATGATAACAAAGTAGGAAAGGAGCAAAACTGTGACCTTTCTATTTTGAAAAAATTGTCAAAAGTTCCTGATGCTGTTACGACGCAGAAAGGAACAAATCTGGCATTTGTGATTCATGTGGATGAGGATAATCAGTATTCTTTGACGATTCGCAATATGATGATTGATTATACGGATGATGCGGACTACCGCTCAACAATTCGCACGGATATTTGTATGAGTGTGCCGGATTATAAATTTGAAGGAGATTCTACGTTAGAAGAGGTTAAAGATTATATTGTTATTTCAGACTCTTCCTTGGCAGTGGCAAATAATGATAATAATAAGGGTGTGACATTTCGGGGTAATATTTATACCGGAGATAAAGATTCCGGAATTAAAGTGGAAGGCCAGAATGCAGCGAAGTTTTATAGTCCAACTATTATCAGCAGAGGCAGCCTTGATTTGCTTGGCGGTGCAACAGTTTCTCTCCAGGGAGAAAAAGCAGCAGGAAATTTATGGGTACAGAATATCCGGCTGAAGTCGCAGGGAATGGATTCAGAGTCCACATTGCAGACAAAACTGGATTTAAATGAAAATGCCTATGTGGCAAACGATTTGGATATTGAGGCCAATAATTCAATCGTCACTCTTTCTGGGAAATATTATGGTTACAGTTATAACGAACAGAATACAAAAACAACATCGACGGCGCGTTCGGATTACAGCAGTGCGATTTTGATTAATGGGCTAAATACTACGTTAAAGGCGAAAAATTTAGATAAACTGATTCTTGCCGGAAGAACTTTTGTATCAAGAAATGATGAGGGCGGAGATTCTAAAATATCAGATATTATGATGGGAGAATCTATTGCTGTAAAGAGTAATCAGATTGCTTATTTGCTGCCGGATGAATATATTGTTCCAGAGGATGGAAGAGATGCATCGGAAACTCATAACCCAGTAATCCGGGGAGAAAAAGTTTCTATTGATAAAAAGGCACTTTTAAAATCAGAAATTGGAAAATATCTAGATGACAATGAGCCATATACGGCAAACTATAGTAACTCAGGCGGTTATGTTTTTTACTATTTGAAATTTAAAGACGAAAAAAATGCGAATGAGTATTTTAAAAATTATTACGAGGGTTCAAAGGAGGAAGATGGAGAGACTGTTTCTAACAAAGATCAGCTGGATGAACGTGCAAAACCATATATCTCTACGGTAGATGATACAAATATGAAATTTTCTTCGGAATTGTTTTTGGTTGCCGGTAATGTGATTCAGAATTATTATGCGGCGGGCGGAAGCAGTATGCAGACGGATAATTATTTCAATCATGCAGGAAGTCCGAATGAAGAATTGTTGGAAGACGGAAAGAAGCAGGGACAGAATTATGTGGGATATCAGTTGTCATTGCTTGCTTCTGGAGGAACGGGCAGCATGCGGATGCCGGAATCGGCAGATGCACTTGTGGCAGACCGGTTGATTGACTTCTCAAAACTGACATCTGTATTATCAAAAACGGATGAACAAAAGACTGGGATGATATATGCGACACCGGGAGATTACGTTGTGGATGGTTCCTTTAAAAAAGGAATTTTGATTGCTGGTGGTGATGTCGAGGTTCAGAGTGATTTTGAAGGACTTATTTTGGCGAAAGGAAAAGTGACCACGACTAGAAGTAATCTGAATCTCAAATCCAATATGATTGTGGTTGGAAAACTTTTGGAAACAGCCCGAAATGATGATAAACTCAAGAAACTCTTTTATGGTTTTAACGGAAGCAGTGCACAGAAGGCTTTGGATTTTTCCTCCTGTATCTCTTACGTGAATTGGGAGAAGAATTCCTATTAAAGAAAGGATAAAAAATTGTTGAAAGGAGGCAGCGGACATGGAAAAACAGAGAGAAAAAGATGGATTTTCCTTAATCGAGATGATTATTATTATTGCTATTCTGGGTCTGATCACTGGTGGAATTGCGGTTACTTATAATTTGGTCCGTTCTGCCGATGTAAAGGATATGGCATATGATATAGACAGCAGTCTTACAAATTTAAAATCAAAAAATATGGGAAGCAATAAGCAGTTATTTATGCATTTGTATCGACAATCTGGAAAGTATTTTCTGGATTATACAGAGGATGAAAGTTATACGCCAGCGGGAGAAGGAGAAGAAATCGGTGAAGCTGGAATTTCACTTCAATATGATGGTAAACTCCTAACGGATAATGAAGTAATTACAATAGGAATTCAGAAGAAAGATGGTGCTTTTTCATCTGGTCCTGAAGAAATCGAAGTTTATGACGATAATTATAATGATTATGTTGTGTATCTGATAAAGGATACCGGCAAGCATTATGTAGAGGAAATGCAGTAGAAAGTGGATTGTGGAAGGTGATTGGATGAAGGCAAAAGTACGAGCGGGATATTCCCTCATTGAAATGATGATAGCCATAGCGATTTCGGCAGTTGTTCTTACGACAATCATTAGTTTGATTGGTTTTGCAACGAGAAATATGAGAATAACGCAGACTTCTGTTGACTTGCAGAATCAGGCGAAGGAAGCCATGAACCACTTGACAACGTATGTGATGGAAGGAAGTCATGTGGAGTGGGATAAGGATAAAAAAAGACTTACTATAACAAAGGATAAAATTGGCATAGATCGTAAAACGGAAAGTTCTTTATCCAGTTATTACTGGCTGGATGGAAATGCGATATATTTTGCAAAAGATACCGAAGACAAAAAAGCTGTTTTAACATCGGACAAAAAACATCTGCTCTTAGATCATGTAGAAGAATTTTTGTGTGAAAAGAGAGAAGATAAAGAAAAGAAACAAAAAGAAATTCTTCACATTTCTCTGCAGTTGAAAAATGAGGATATGGCAGAGTTTACGTGTGATAAAGATGTGATGCTGAGGAATCAATAAAGGAGATGATTGTTATGATAAAGAGAAAGAAAATGTGGGGAGTATATGTTTTACTTTCGGTTATCCTTGCAGTAGTTGTTGGAATCGGTGTTTATACAAAAGCTTTTGGTATGTTTAATCCAAAGGAACCCTATGTGAAGGGAGGAGCGGAGTCACTTTCTTTTGATTCGGTTACAGATGAAGGAAAAAACTGGATTGGCGAAGTGGGAACCGGTGCGGCACCGGCGACATCGGATGTGCCAACTTGTAGTGGACCAAAAGGAACAGCAGAGAATCCGTTTGTTATTTTAGAAATTGTTGCGGATAAGGCGCAGCAGCAGATGGGATATTTAGCGATGGACCAAAATGAGACGAAACCGCTGGATGTTTTGCAGTACGGCATTGATACTGCGGCAGATAAAAAAAAATCCTATGTTCCAGGAAGTTCAGATATTATGCAAAAGGATCATTTAAAAGATATTGGACAGTGGTTTTGTAACTGGAATTATTCGGTCTATAAAATTGGGAAAAAGGCAGAAAAGGAATCCATTCCTTTTACCGAAATTGATAAGTTGTATAATGTTGAGATTACATCAGAAGATTTGGAAGATGCAGGTATTAAATCGGAATCTTTTGAAGAGCAGCTGAATAAGGGTAAAACAAAAAAATTCAGCCGGGATGTTTATGATGTACCATCGTTAATCAGTAAGTATCCGGATTTCTTTGTGAAAGATAAGGATAAAAATACGATTCGTAAACCGGCAAAAGAGGACATTAATAACTGGTCTGTTTCAAAGAAAACAGAAGTTGTAAAAGAAACGCAGGAAGAAATTTATAAAGGCAAGGGATATCTTGTAGCGGTAGAGCCTGGTAAAGGTAAATTTGGTTTTGCCAGTGAAGATGATGCAAAGAAATTTGTTTTCACGAAGACAGGAACCAAAGCAGACCGTTGGATTTATGTTGAGAACGAAGAGGATTTACCGGAAGGTGTACTGGAGCGGTATACAAATAAAAAAGCCCAAATTTGGCAAGGGGGATTTTGGAATAACGAAAAGAATATTGGCTGGACGGAGCCAACGTCTGAGTTATATAAGTATGATAATAATCAAGATGGTAAGGATGCGAATGCGCTGACTGGAATGATGCTTAAGTTGGCAGATAATCCAAATTTAACCAGTAGGTATGTGAAAGCTCCACAGGAAACAAAGGATATTTATACATTTTCCTACTATGGATTGAAAAGTAACAATATACTGAAACGCCAGCTGTTTCATTTTACGACACAGGCAGCATATGATCAGTTTCATATGCAGGTTATCTGTATGACGCCTTCCGAATTGAATGCGATTTCCAAAAGGGATACCAAGGATACCGTGGATATGATAGAACGTGCCGACATGTTCTATCTGGGCAGTTATGATTCAGAAACAAATAATATTGCTAATGTGTATAAGATGTATTACAAATATGTGAAAAAGCAGGCGGATTATCAGTATGATAAGACAAAAGTTGCCAGCTTTTTGGAGGATGATCTGGATTGGGAACTTTGTTTTAAGCTGATTTATCGTTTGTGTAATAATAAGAATCTTCCATTAGTTATGACAAACCGGTTAGGTAACCTTGAAAAATATGGTACAGCTGATATTCAGATGTATCAATCGAAAAAGGATAAGAATGTAACAAGAAGAGCAACATTGAATAATTTGGCAAAACTTTATATTATTGCTTCACAATTTGATTTGACAGCTAAAAAGGAAGAGGATGAATCCTATATCCGAACATTTTATGATGATATTTTGATGACGGGAAAACTGCAGCAGATTGCATTAAACGATACGGCGAAAAATAATTCGGATTGCCCGGCAGACAAAACAGGATATTATGTCAGACCAAAAACAATCGAATCGAATGATTTAACGGAAAAAGAAAAGTGCTATTATCTTTGGAATGCGCTTACTTTCTATCCCGAGGCAGATGAAATGGATGAACTTTGGAGTAATGGAAGCCAGTGTAACATTGACAAGGACAAATTTGGCTCCTATGGTTATATTAAGTCCTATTTTGATGTGAATGATCCAAGTAATCTTTTTTCTTCTTCTAAAATGGGTATGAAGGCAAAAGGAAGTGATGGAGAACACGGCAATGTGGCAATTCCGCAAAATGCTAACAACGAAAATTATTCGACATTACTTGGTAATACTGAAAATGCAGATGTCTTGAATGTTGCGATGGATACTGCATTCAAGATTATGAATAATCGGCCGGAGAAGGTAGACAATTTAGTTGTAAGAGTTTTAAAACAAGCAAAGAAATATGTAAAATTAGATGATGATTCTGTATTGATTGATTATTCATCCGATCGTTCTTACAGCAATGAAACTTCATACCTTAAAGTGCTGGTTCATGTGGATAAAAACTCAGAAGATGGTTTGATTACCAAGGTATCTTTAAAGAACGAAAACGGAGAGACAGCACCTGGCTCTAATCTGGTTTTGTATACGTCAAAAGACATGAAGACAGAGTGTGATAAGGCAATATATAGTGGAAAGACCGGTTATCAGGTAAAAACTACAGATTCTTTGGTTGCCTATATTCCATATTCAATACAGAATTGGGCAAAAGGGTATAATATTATGGAATTTGAGACGGTTGGAAGAACATATAGTGAGCGCAAACAAAAGATTATTATGGGTACTCCTGTGACCTCTCAGATTACGATTGGAGAGCGTACCTTGTTCAGTCTGGAATAGGAAACGGAAGTGAAATTATGCAGAGTATTAAAGATATAAAGCAATTGTTTGAAAAGACGGAAAAAGAGCAGTGGAATGCTCTTTTTTCGCAGTATAAAATGGATGAACGTGCAGGTGTGCAGAAACTTGTCACACAGTATGAGAATAAGCTCTTGAAACACAAAAAGGAGCAGGAAAGACTGTATCGAATGTTAGAGTTTGAGCGCAAATATGGGGATGAATTTTCCTGTATCTGCGGTATTGATGAGGCGGGGCGCGGACCGTTTGCGGGACCTGTTGTTGCAGGGGCAGTCATTCTGCCAAAAGGACTTACGATTGAAGGATTAAACGATTCAAAACAGGTCAGTGCAAAAAGACGCGAAGAATTGTATGATGAAATTAAGGAAAAGGCTGTGAGTGTCGGTATTGGCATGAGCTCGCCGGCAAGAATTGATGAAATCAATATTTTACAGGCGACTTATGAAGCCATGAGGCATGCAGTTGAGGACTTGGATGTCGTTCCGGATTTGTTATTAAACGATGCGGTTACGATTCCTTTGATTCCGATTCGTCAGGTCGGTATTGTAAAAGGAGATGCAAGAAGTTTATCCATAGCGGCTGCCAGCATTATGGCAAAGGTCACGAGGGACCGCATGATGGTCGAATACGCAGAACTTTATCCGGAATACGTCTTTGAAAAAAATAAGGGATATGGTTCGGCAGAACACCGTGAGGCACTGAAAAAATACGGACCGTGCCCAATTCACAGGAGCACATTTATTCATAACTGGATTTCCTAAGGAGGGAATAGGTATGGCATATGAAAAGGGAAAAAAGACGGCGGTTGCGCTTGAATATACGCCAGGCGAGCAGGCGCCAAAGGTCATTGCCAGTGGACGCGGTTATCTGGCGGATAAAATCATAGATGTGGCAAAAGAGGAAAATGTGCCGATTCATAAAGACGAAAAACTTGCCCGCTCGCTGTCGGTTCTTGATATTGGAGAATACATTCCGCAGGAACTGTATTCAATTGTGGCGGAGGTGTTAGTTTTTGTGGATGATATGGATAAAATTCAGAGTAAGGTGAAGAAAAAATAATGAATCAGCGAGAAGTGGGAGCAAAGAAAGAAGAGCAGGCGGGAGAATATTTAAAATTCTGTGGCTATGAACTGGAAACAAAAAATTATCACTGCCGGTTTGGCGAGATTGACATTATTGCCAGAGAGGGAAAGTATCTTTGTTTTGTCGAGGTAAAGTACCGGAAAAATGAAAAATACGGTGCGCCGGAAGGTGTTATTTCCCCTACGAAAATAAAGCGGATTTGCAAAACGAGTCAGTTTTATTTATGGGAGCATAAATTGCCGGAGGATACACCGGTGCGGTATGATGTCGTGTTTATGATTGGGGATGAATGTCACCTTGTGCGGGATGCTTTTTCATTTTCCGGCTGAAAGAAAGTAGAACGTTTACTTGCTTTTTGTTTCTAAAAGCAATATAATAGGATAGATTGGCAGAAATGGAGGATGAGCATGGGAAAAGCAATATTGGCTATTGTTGGACGGCCGAATGTTGGAAAGTCAACATTATTTAATACATTAGCCGGGGAAAAGATTTCGATTGTAGAAGACCATCCCGGCGTTACCAGAGACCGTATTTATGCAGATGTTACATGGCTGAATCATTCCTTTTCAATGATTGATACCGGCGGTATTGAGATGGATTCAAAGGATAAGATGTTAAAGCACATGAGAGAACAGGCGGACATTGCAATTGACACTGCAGATGTGATTTTGTTCCTCGTGGATGTGAGACAGGGACTTGTAGATGCGGATTTTAAAGTGGCAGATATGCTGAGAAAATCCGGAAAACCGGTGATTTTAGTTGTAAATAAAGTCGACAATTTTGAAAAATATATGCCGGATGTGTATGAATTTTACAATTTGGGTATTGGAGACCCGCATCCGATTTCCGCAGCATCCAAACTTGGTATTGGTGATATGTTGGATGCGGTTTTGGAATTGTTTGATTTGGAAAAAATTGAAGAAGAAGAGGATGACAGACCTAAGATTGCCATTGTCGGCAAGCCAAATGCCGGAAAGTCTTCTTTGATTAATAATCTGTTAGGTGAAAATCGTGTCATTGTTTCGGATGTTGCCGGAACAACAAGAGATGCGATTGATACAGAAATTGTTTACAATGGCACGGAATATGTGTTTATTGATACTGCCGGACTTAGGCGGAAGAGTAAAATTAAGGAGAATATTGAACGTTACAGTATTATTCGTACGGTTGCGGCAATTGAGCGCTCGGATGTGGTCATTCTGATGATTGATGCCACGGAAGGCGTGTCTGAGCAGGATGCGAAAATCGCAGGAATTGCCCACGACAGAGGCCGTGGATTGATTATTGCGGTCAACAAATGGGATGCGATTGAAAAAGACAATCATACGGTGAAAGAATATACGAAAAAAGTACGGGATATTTTGTCCTTTGTTCCGTATGCGGAAATTATTTTTATTTCTGCTCTGACCGGACAGCGTACAAAGAAAATTTTTGATATGCTTGAAACAGTTATTGAGAATCACGCAATGCGCATCCAGACCGGTGTGCTAAACGAGATTCTGATGGAGGCGGTCGCATTACAGCAGCCACCTTCAGACAAAGGAAAACGGTTGAAACTGTTTTATATGACGCAGGTGAGTACAAAGCCGCCGACGTTTGTTTTGTTTGTCAATAAAAAAGAACTGATGCATTTTTCGTATCAGCGGTATATCGAAAACCGGATTCGTGATACATTTGGTTTTATGGGTACACCGATTCGTATTTTTATCAGGGAACGAAAAGAAAAGGAGTAATTTATCATGGAACTTGTTTATTCAATAATCTTTTTAATCATTGGTTATGGCTTTGGAAGCTTTTCAACCGGTTATGTGGTTGGAAGGATGAGTGGACATAATATCCAGTCGGAGGGAAGTGGAAACATTGGCACGACCAATGCTCTTCGTACTATGGGAGCAAAAGGCGGTGCACTTACCTTTGCCGGGGATTTATTAAAGGCATTTATTCCGACGCTTTTGGTACGCTTTGTTTTCTGCCCGAACATGGGGTATTCACCGGAACTGACGTATCTCATGACTTTGGTGATTGGTCTTGGTGTTGTAATTGGACATAATTTTCCTTTTTACCTTCATTTTAAAGGCGGCAAGGGAATTGCAGTATCAGCGGCAGTTATTGTTGCGTCCTCATCCAATTCGAGCCTTGGCTGGATTATGATTGGTATCTTTTTGGCATTGTTTATTATTGTGGTTGGAATTACCAGATATGTGTCTCTTGGCTCATTGATTGTTGTGTGGTATTTTCCGCTTTATGTAATTTTAGAGTACCATGGGATTGAAACGTCTTTGTTTGTCATTATGCTTTTCATTGCGCTGCTTTTTACAGCACTTGCCTACTTTAAGCATGCGGGAAATATAAGACGGTTGATGAATCATACAGAACGTAAATTGGGAGAAAAAAAGGAAAAGGAGAACGAATAGATGAAACATGTTAGTTTTTTAGGAGCAGGAAGCTGGGGAACCGCACTTGCCATTTTGTGTGCAAACAATGGACATCAGGTTACGATTTGGTCAAAGGTTAAAGCAGAGACCGATATGCTCAAAGAGCATAGAGAACATCTGGAACGTCTGCCGGGTGTAAAACTTCCGGATAGTATTGTGATTGAAGAAGATTTGGAAAAGGCATGTACCAATCAGGATATTATTGTATGGTCGGTCGCTTCTCCGTTTGTCCGTTCGACAGCACAGGAAGCAAAGCCTTTTATCAAGGATAATCAGATTATTGTAAATGTTGGTAAGGGAATCGAGGAAAATACATTGATGACCTTATGTGAAATCCTTGAGGATGAGCTGCCGATGGCCGATGTCTGTGTGCTTTCCGGACCAAGCCATGCGGAAGAAGTTTCCCATGGAGTACCAACAACGGTTGTTGTCGGAGCAAAGACGGAAAAGACGGCGATGTTTGTACAGGATGTGTTCATGAGTGACCGCTTCCGTGTATATACAAGTCCGGATATGATTGGTATTGAACTTGGCGGTGCACTGAAAAACGTGATTGCACTGGCTGCCGGTATTCTGGACGGTATGGGGCTTGGCGATAATACGAAAGCCGCTTTGATGACACGCGGAATTGCTGAGATTTCCAGACTTGGTGTGGAACTTGGCGGAAAAATGGAAACATTCTGCGGTTTGTCAGGAATTGGTGATTTGATTGTAACCTGCATCAGTACCCACAGCCGGAATCATAACTGCGGTTATATGTTAGGACAGGGCAAGACGTTAGAGGAAGCAAAGAAAGAAATCAAACAGGTTATTGAGGGCGTAAACTGTGCAAAAGCCGCGATGGCACTTGCCAATAAAAATCACGTAACAATGCCAATTGTAGAACAGATTAACGCAATTTTGTTCTCCGATAAAACGGCAGAGCAGGCAGTGGCAGACTTGCTGATGCGTGATAAAGTCAGTGAGTACAAGAGTTTGACGTGGTAGGGAATGCCTAAACGTAAGTAGAAAGCCTAAAATACAAATATTTGCCAGCGGATTTTTGCACTTGTAGTGAGTTAAAAATCCGCTGGCTTTTCAATACGGATATTTTTTTGTGCCGGCAGCCATTAAAGGCAACTCTGTTTCGTAGATTTTAGCGAAAGAGTTGTTTTTGCTTGGAAAAATTTAACAAGTTATGCAACGTTTTTCTGATTTTTATGAAATTAGCGTTGTTATAGTGCTGTTTTTAACTTATTTTAGTCATTAAAACAGGAAAAAATGCAACGTTTTATGCTTTTTTACGCAATTAAAGTTGTTTTGGTATCTTCATGATAAATTGGTGTTGACACGTAAATGTGTGTGTGATAGTATATGTATAACAGTTAGGGCGATTTGTGCCACTGACGTTATCTATCAGTACGGGCTTGTACTGGTTTCGACAGGCCAGCTGAAGACGGTGAAGCTATCCGTGGACTGTGACCACGTTAAAACGCAGACTTAAATTTAAACGCTGATAATAATAAATTAGCTTACGCTGCCTAATTATGGCGGCTGTTGTGCTTAGGCGTCCTACAACCTAGGTTACAGCATCATTCCTTTGTAGGGAACCTTGCCGGTAAAGCTTTGAATCGGTAAGAGAAACATGAAGCTACTGATATTTAGTGGGTGTTAGTTCCCGCTATTTGGAGGGAATGGTTTTCGCAAGAAAACAAAAGAACTGACTATGATAGTAGAAGAACGTGGGATTCTGGTTTGGACGCGGGTTCGACTCCCGCCAGGTCCATTATATGCACTGAGGAGGGACTCAACGAAGTTGGGAGGAGTTCTGACGACATATGTAGAGTATGTTCGAAGTTGTTTGGTGTATCGAAAAAAATAGCGGTGCTGTATATGAATAAAGATATACAGTGCCGTTATTTTTATGGTATAATTCGGATGTGAATTATCCAGTTGTCGCAAATTTTGCGACAACTGCTTCAGATGTAAAAGAGTTTAATAATGAACTAATTAGACAAAGAAATGTGCAAAAAATGCACATTCCAAATTCTCAACAGGATTGAGTATTTTATGGAAAGGAAATCGTAATGCAGACAACAGATTCGGTTCGCAGCGTCAAAGGTGTTGGCGAAAAAGCGGAACAAAATCTTCACAAATTAAAAATTGAAACGGTGGGAGAACTGTTAGAGCACTACCCAAGAAACTACGATGAAATCAAGCCGGTTTGTCCGATTGAAGCATTGGAAGAAGGTGATATAGCGGCTGTAGAAGGTGTGCTTTTGGCGAGACCGCAGATTATGAAACGCGGCTCAAAAAGTATTTTAACGATAACGCTGCGGGATACGACCGGCACTTTGTTAATTACGTGGTTTAATATGCCTTTTCTGCGAAATCAGTTAAAAATGGGGACAAGATATTTGTTCCGTGGAAAGGTCGAAAAGCGAAATGGGCGGTTGCAGATGGTGCAGCCAAAGCGTTATACAAGGCAGGAATTTTACAAAATTGTAGGGAAAATGCAGCCGATTTATCCGCTTACGGCGGGGATTACCAATCATGCCATGGCAAAATTAATGCAGGAGGCAATCACGGGGGTAGAGGATTTTAAAGAATTTTTACCAGCGGATTTGCGTAAACGCCAGCAGCTGATTGAATACAAAAAAGCGATGCGTCAGATTCATTTTCCGGCAAATCATAAGGAATTGAAAGAGGCGAGGAAAAGACTTGCCTTTGATGAGCTATTTTTATATACAATGGCGCTTAATTATATCCGTGAAAATGGAAAAGAAATCAGCACACACCGGATTCAAGAGACAAAAGAGGCTGCTGAGTTTTTGGAAAATCTTCCATTTTCGCTGACCGGCGCACAGAAAAAAGTGTATGAAGAAATCTGTGCGGATATGGAAGGCGGTTTTGTGATGAATCGTCTGGTGCAGGGAGATGTTGGTTCCGGAAAAACGATTGTTGCCGTGTTAGCCCTTTTGGAAGTTGTTAAAAACGGATATCAGGGAGCGTTCATGGTACCGACGGAAGTATTAGCGGCACAACACTATCAAAATCTGACGAAATTACTGGCAGATTACGGTGTGACGGTTGGACTATTGTCCGGTTCTCTCACAGCAAAAGAAAAGAGACAGGCAAAAGAAAAAATTGCTTCCGGGGAATGGGATATTGTGATTGGAACGCATGCGCTCATTCAGGATGGTGTTGCATTTGATGATTTGGGACTTGTGATTACTGATGAACAGCATCGTTTTGGTGTAAAACAACGTGAGAAACTTTATCAAAAAGGAAAAGAACCGCATGTTCTTGCGATGAGTGCGACGCCGATTCCAAGAACGCTTGCGTTAATTTTGTACGGCGATATGGATTTGTCTGTGAT
The DNA here is from genome assembly GCA_934322085.1 of uncultured Eubacterium sp. GTDB lineage: Bacteria > Bacillota > Clostridia > Lachnospirales > Lachnospiraceae > Eubacterium_F. The sequence goes on along the minus strand of CAKRGF010000001.1, from coordinate 121,416 downwards.
TGATGAAAGACCAGCCAATCGTCTGCCGATAAAGAACTGTGCAGTCAACACGGATTATCGTCCGAATGCCTATCAATTTATGCTAAAACAGATTGAAGAAGGGCGGCAGGTGTATATTATCTGCCCGATGGTGGAACAGGACGACGAATCCGAACTGGAAAGTGTAATGCTTTACACCGAGGAACTCAAAAGCCAGTTTCCACCTTCGGTAACGATTGAATATCTTCACGGGAAAATGAAACCGGCGCAGAAAGAAGATATTATGGCACGTTATGCAGAAGGCGAAATTGATATTTTAGTTTCAACAACAGTGATTGAGGTTGGAATTGATGTGCCAAATGCCAGTGTGATTATGATAGAAAATGCAGAGCGTTTTGGACTGGCACAGTTACATCAGCTTCGAGGACGAGTCGGACGCGGTGAGTGGCAGTCCTATTGTATTTTGATGTCGACAAAAGAAACCAAAGAGAGCAGAGAGCGGTTACAGGTTTTAGTCAATTCCAACGATGGATTTTATATTGCAAAAGAAGATTTGGTGCTCCGCGGACAGGGGGATTTATTTGGCATCCGCCAGAGCGGGGAGCAGGTGTTCTTAATTGCCGATATTTTTGAGGATGCCAAGTTATTGCAGCAGGCGTCCAAAGAGGCAAAAGAGATGTCTGCGGATGAAAAAGCACTTCTATATAAGAAAAATGAGCGTTTGAGAAACCGTTTGAACCGGTATTTGGGGCAGGTTACGCTGTAAGCTGAATGTTTCCCTTGAAAAAAAGGCGTAAATCATATACAATAAAAACGATAAGCATTGGGAAGGAAGAATTGGATATGAGAGTGATTGCAGGAAAGGCAAGGCGGCTTCCTCTAGTCTCTCCGGAGGGCAGGGGGACAAGACCTACGACCGACCGGATTAAGGAAACGCTTTTTAATATTTTACAGGATGACATTCCAGGCTGCCGTTTTTTGGATTTGTTTAGTGGAAGTGGGGCGATTGGAATTGAGGCAATCAGCAGAGGTGCAAAAGAAGCAGTCTTTGTTGAATTTGGCAAAGAAGCACTTTCCTGTATTCGGGCGAATTTGAAAAAAACAAAGTTAGAAAGCCAGGCAGTTGTATTTCCGGTGGAAGTCAGTTATGCGATTTCCAAACTGGCAAGACAGCAGGAAACGTTCGATATTATTTATGCAGATCCTCCCTATGAGAGAGGTTTTGAGCCTAAGATTTTAGAGTGGCTTAGTGATGCGAAAATTATGAATCCGGATACGATTCTGATTTTAGAAACGTCGTTAGATACACCGGTCGATTATGTCGACACCGAGCAGTTTGAAATTGTGAGAATCAAAGAATATAAAAACAATCAGCATGTGTTCCTTCGTGCTAAATAAGGGAGCCGGAAGAACGAGAAAAGGAGAAGAATATGAATCCATCCAGAATTGAGCAGGCAATTGACGAGATTTACAATTATGTAGAAGAGTGTAAACCATCAAAACTTTATCCAAGTAAAGTTGTCGTAGACCGCGAGCAGCTTTATGATTTATTAGACGAACTTCGTCTGTGTGCACCGGAAGAAATCAAACGCTATCAGAAAATCATTACAAACCGCGAGGGTATTTTGAATGAGGCACAGCAGCGTGCGGAGGATATGCTTTCTCAGGCACAGCAGCAGACCGCACAGATTCTTGACCAGAACGAGATTGTTCAGACCGCATATCAGCGTGCCGAGGATATTATGCGTCAGGCAAATGAAGAGGCAGAACGTCTGGTGAACGCTGCACAGGCAGAGAGCGATCAGATGAGAAAAGCAGCACTTTTGTATACGAATGATTTGTTGAACGAAGCACAGGGACATGTAGAAGAATCATTAAAAGAAATTGATAACAAATCCCGCATGCTTACCAGCGCACTCAAAAACAGCATTCAGCTGATGAAGAGTAATAAAGAAGAACTTATGATGCAGCTGGAACCGACAAATGCGGCCGCAGCGAGTGAACCGGAGCCGGCAGTGAAAGAAGAGCCGGAGCAGCTTGAACCACAGCCACAGGGGCAGGAATCCTTTGAAGTTCCGGAAGATGCTTTCTTAAAAAATGCACAAGAATAAATAAACCAGACCGCCGGCAATTACGGCATTTATCAGTTTGGTAATAAGATATGGGAAAATGGGAAGTTCTGACTGCGATAGAACACTGCTCGTTTGTGCGGCTGCACACAGACCGCCAAAGGCAAGAATCGAAGCACTTAGAACTTCTTTTGTTTGCAGAGAAAGTGGTGCAGTCTCAACATAGGACATTCCGGTTGTGATTTCCATAGAACCAAGACAGGCAATGCCGAATAAACTGGAGGTAGGCAAAAGCATTTTCAAGAAACAGGCAAAAATCGAAAACAAAATCACATAACCGCCGATTTTTGTAATTAAGATAAAACTATCCAAAATAATTTTATCCATTAGTTTGGAAAAAGGAAGCTTTTGCAGGGAACATGCATTTTGTGTACTGCTGCCATGGAAAGTGTTTTTATTTCTGCCGGTTATTTTCAGAATCGAAGAAACAAAAAAACTTCCTAAAAAAGCGGACAGAATCAGTGTGAGGAAAAAAAGAATCGCTTTTGGTGTCGAAACATTTAAGATAGTGCTGCAGCTGTAACCCATGATAAACATGGGACTGGGATTATTGACAAATCCAAGATAAAAATAAGCTTTGGCGGTTGTCAGCAGTCCTTTTTCGTATTGTTTACTCACCAAATCCGCACCAGCGGGATAACCGCACAGCAGACCAAGAAGGAGAAATGCCGGATGTTCGGATGCTTTTTTTAATTGCAGCCGGAAGAAATTTAAGGCAATAAAAAATGGAAGAAGTGTCGGGATTAGTTCGCAAATCCACAGAGAACAGCCATATTTACTGCCGGAGATCGCTGCTTCCGGGCAAAATAAAAGGAAGCCGATAAAAAGAAGTGAGCCGACAATCATAACAATACCTCATAGTTTTTACTCTATCTTATGCGGTAGAGATGGACAAATAGAAGTGTTTTGTGTTACGATAATCAGAAAGGATGGAAAAAGAATGGAGGGGCAGACTTTGAGCGAGAAATCAGAGAAAATGATAGAAGCCATATTAGAAAGTTACAAAGAGTATCCGGTGACAGTTCGGATGGATACGGAGAATATTGTAAATAAAAATGTATTGATTCAGGTATTGGAAGAACTTCGCCGGATTTTGTTTCCGGGATTTTTTGATACCAACCGCGTGAGAAGTGAATATATCAAATATTTAGTGGGCGACCGCATGGAATTTGTCCAGTACCATCTCCGCAAGCAGATTGCACGCGTATTAGGAAATGATGAGACATGTGACCAGTGCCCAAAATCGGATTTATCAAATAAAGCAGAAAAAATTGTAGAAGAATTTTTCTCAAAAATCCCGATGATACGAGAGTATTTATACACCGATGTTCAGGCAGCATATGATGGTGACCCAGCAGCATACAGTACCGATGAAGTTATTTTTTCATATCCCGGTATTTTTGCCATTACGGTTTACCGCATTGCGCATGAACTGGTGCTTCTGGGGGTGCCGTTGATTCCGCGTATCATGACCGAGTATGCACACAGTTTGACAGGAATTGATATTAACCCGGGTGCTACCATCGGTAAGTATTTCTGCATCGACCATGGAACCGGCATTGTAATCGGTGAGACAACAACAATTGGAGACCATGTAAAAATTTATCAGGGAGTTACGCTTGGAGCGTTATCCACGAAACGCGGTCAGCTTCTTAAGGGCGAAAAGCGACACCCAACAATCGGAAACAATGTAACAATTTATTCCGGAACCTCGGTACTTGGCGGCGATACCGTCATTGGCGACGGTGTTACAATTGGCGGTAATGCATTTATTGTCAAATCGGTTTCCGCCGGCATGAAAGTAAATGTGAAAAATCCGGAATTGCAGTACAGCAGAGATTCAAGAAGCGAGTTAGAGCAGGATGGATTCTGGGATTGGGTGATTTAGAATTATCCATTGTATAAATTTATAAATGTACGCTTGTTTTTTTGAAAATTCAGGCGTATAATAATACGGTATGAATAACAGACATAGTATTTAGCTACGCTCTGAAATGGAGGTTATGATGAAAGTATTAGTTATTAACTGCGGAAGTTCTTCACTGAAATATCAGTTGATTGACTCCGAAACAGAGGTTGCATTGGCAGTGGGTCTTTGCGAAAGAATTGGAATTGACGGACGTTTGAACCACACACCAAATGGTGGAGAAAAAGTTGTGATTGAGCAGGCTATGCCGGATCACGAAGTAGCAATCCGCATGGTATTGGATGCTTTGACGAATGAAAATTATGGTGTCATCAAAAACTTAGATGAAATTGACGCCATTGGTCATCGTCTGGTACATGGTGGTGAGAAATTTACAAAATCCGTTATTATAGATGACGAAGTAATCGCCGGTGTTGAAGAATGTAGTCCTTTGGCACCATTACATAATCCGGCAAATTTAATCGGTGTCCGCGCTTGTCAGGCAATTATGCCGGGCGTGCCAAATATCGGTGTATTTGATACCGCCTTTCATCAGACTATGGAACCGGTTGCTTATATGTACGGTCTTCCATATGAGTATTATGAAAAATATAAAGTACGTCGTTACGGCTTCCACGGAACAAGCCACAGCTTTGTTTCCAAACGTGCGATTCAGATGTTGAACCTGGATCCGGATAATTCAAAAATTATTGTCTGCCACCTTGGCAACGGCTCCAGTATTTCCGCTGTAAAGAACGGAAAAGTTGTAGATACCAGCATGGGTATGACACCAATGGAAGGTCTTGTTATGGGGACCCGTTGCGGTGATATGGACCCGACTATCGTTGAGTATCTTGCACACAGCCTGAATAAATCTTTAGAGGAAGTTATGGTTATCTTAAATAAGAAATCCGGTGTACTCGGTATTTCCGGCGTATCCAGTGACTTCCGTGATTTGGACAAGGCTTCTAACGAAGGAAATGAAAGAGCAAAACTTGCCGTTGAAGTATTCAGCTACCGCACAGCAAAATATATCGGTTCTTATATCGCAGCCATGAATGGTGTAGATGCTATCGTATTTACTGCAGGTCTTGGCGAGAACAACATTGTTGTACGTGAGCAGGTTCTGAATCACTTTGGTTATATGGGAATCACATTGGATAAAGAAGCAAACCAGATTCGCGGTGAGGAGAAGATTATTTCCACACCGGATTCTAAGGTTACCGTTGCTGTCATTCCGACAAACGAGGAATTGGCAATTGCTCATGAGACGGTTGCTCTTTTGAAATAAGATTTTGTAATATATAATTGGAAAATTCGACTATTTTTTCTAAAAAACTGTTGACAAGACTAGGTCAAGCAAGTATAATGGAAAAAGTGTTTGAGTAATTCAGAGGAGGTGTAATCGACATGAGTATCTGTCCTAAGAATAAATCTTCGAAAGCGAGAAGAGATAAGCGTAGAGCAAACTGGAAGATGACTGCTCCAACTTTGGTAAAATGCAGTAAATGTGGCGCTTTGATGGTACCACACCGTGTTTGCAAAAATTGTGGAAGCTACAATAAAAAAGAGATTATCTCTACTACAGCAGAATAATTGTGACGGCTTAGCCGTGTACAGATAAAATAAAGACGAGAGGAGAAACCGATTGGTTTCTTATCTCGTCTTTATTTTTTTCCTTGGTATGTTTTTTTTTCGTTAGTAAGGCCAAGCAGGTAATCCGTAGACACATGATAAAATTCAGCGAGTCGAATCAAATGCCGTACCGGTAATTCATTTGCACCACGCTCATAGCGTGCGTACATTGTTTGGGATGTTCCTAATATTTCTGCAATTTGTTGTTGTGTTAAATCATTGTCTTCCCTAATATCGCGAATTCGTCGAGTATAGTAAGAATAATTAGTCAACGAATCATCATCCCTTTCATTTATTGTTAGATACTGATAATAGCATAGTGAGAAGATTAACTATTGATTTTAGTAAACATATTTACTATAATATTAAGTAAAGATATTTATTAAATAGTATTCTTAATTAGGAGTATATGATGAAGATAAGATTAGTTTTAGCAGACACCGATGAAAAATACATAAATCATTTTATTCGTGCTTTCAAAATTTATTATTTTAATGAGGTTGATATTGTTACTTTTTCGGATTTGACAGCATTAAAAGGATATATTTCGAACAGTACCTATGATATTTTGCTTGCAGCTGCATCTTTACTTCCTGAAGAGGCAGTGGAAAAGAGTATGATATTGACCTCCGAAATAGGGATTAAGGAAATGAATGGCAGACCAGCTATCTGTAAATATCAAAAAGTAGAGAATCTTTATAAAGGTATTCTGGATGCGATTGCAGAGCATAAAAGTGGAATTACCTATTCTTATGAAATATCAAAAGAATCGCCGGTGATTGCTTTTACTTCTGCGGCAGGAGGGGTAGGAAAAACTACGGCATCCTTAGTATATGCTAGACAACTTGTAAAAAAAGGATATCAGGTATTGTATTTGTCCCTTGAGAGTTTTTCAAATGTAGACTATTTTCTGAATGCAGAAGGCAATTCTAATTTTTCTAATATTTTATTTGCGGTAAAATGTGGAAAAGGAAATCTGCAAATGAAAATAGAAAGTTCGTTAAAACAGACTTATGGAGGGTTATATTTCTTTTCAAAACCAATAAATCCAAACGAAATTAGTGAATTGGAACAAGACGAATGGAAAGAACTGCTGGATGCTGTAAGAGCAATGGGGAGATTTCATTGCGTTGTTATTGATCTTCCGTGTGCAAATGAGGATACCGCTAAAAAAATCATGTCCTTGTCAGACCAGATTTTATTAGTAATAGATGGAACTGATACTGTGGCAGAGAAATCACAGATGTTAATGACTTGGTTAAGACAAAATGACGAAGTGAATCAAACGGATTTATCCACTAGGGTAAATGTGATACAGAATAAGTATGAGGAACCAAGACAGGAAATTGGTGTGCCGATTTTGGCTGAATTACCGCTTATTAGTGATACAAAAATGCAAAAATTAATCATAGATGCCCTTGTAAACTCTGAAAATACAAATCTATTATCAATATATCAGCCGGGAGGACAGGATTATGTATAAAAGTGTTAGTTTTCAGAAAGTAGAATTTGGAGAGAAGAAGTTATTAACATATCGTGTCACAAACACATCGCGTATGGATCATATTGAGGTGGAGATGATGAAAAATAATGTTATTAAGGGTCTTCTTCCTTTTTCATCTGCACAAAATAATGATGAAATTATATTTATGTATGAAATGACAAATAAGATGAGATTGTCACAGTTTTTGGGAGGTCTTGTCCGTTGGGAGGAAATATATCCAGCGGTACAGGGAATTGTTGCGGCTATGAGTGATTGTGAGCAGTATATGCTGAATGAAGGTCATTTTGTGCTGGATATGGATGTTGTATTTGTTGATTTGACAAGTAGAAAAATCGAGTTAGTATTTCTTCCTATTGAAGATAAATTGTTTGTACAGATAACATGGAAAGAGTTCCTTACTACGTTATTACATAACTTGAACTATGACAAGAGGGATGACATCGAGAAATTAGAAGCATTGCAAAGTTATCTAGCAGATGAAAAAATTACAATAAAAAAATATGCAGAAAAAATTCAAAAGTTAGAGGAACCAAATTTTGTGAGAAATAATGGCGGTGAAAAAGTAAAATACGAGAATGAAAAACCATTTGTGCAAGAGAAAAAAGAAGATAAGGCAAATGTTATTTATAATGTACCGACAGGAGATACTAAAATCTCTTCCAGTGTTATGAAAACGGAGAAAGAAGATAAAAAAAAGGAGGGGATTATTGGTTTATTTTCAAAGAAAAAGAAAAAGCATAATAATACGCAGCAGGCTGAGCCGTTTGCTTTTGAAATTCCTGGTCAGAATAAATCAATTACGAATTCTAAGAAAAAGGAAAGGCAGGCAGTGCAGGAAATTGGGGAAACTTTACTGGATGAGAGCGGTGAGGAAGCTTTATTTATGCCATATTTGATAGATAAAAAAACAAACAATCAAATTCCGATAAATAAAAAAGATTTTAAGATTGGGCGTGAAGAAAAGTATGTGGATTATGTAACTTCAGAACCGACAGTTGGAAGGCTGCATGCCAGTATCGTGTTAGATGAGCAGGAAAAAATTGTCTTTGTCCGGGATGCTAATTCAAAAAATGGAACATTCGTGAACGGAGAAAAAATACAAAGCAATATTAATTTTCAAGTAAAGAATGGAGATGTCATTCGATTTGGCAGAGATGAATATATACTGCGGCTGTGTTAGGAGAAAAATATGGAGTTTCAATGTGGTGTAGTATCCGACGTGGGTACAACGAGAAAAGTGAATCAGGATTCGGCGTGTATCCATATTCAGGATTCAATTTTTGGAAAGGTTGGACTTGCTGTGGTTTGCGATGGCATGGGGGGATTATCCCATGGAGAGTTTGCGAGTCAGTCTATGGTACAAAAAATAGAAAAATGGTATGACAGTCAATTTAAGGAATTGTTGATACAAGGAGTGGAGATTAATCAATTAAGAGAGCAGCTTGATGAAATTTTAGTAGAACATAATAAGTACCTCATAGAGTATGGTAATGATACAGGTGCTTCTATGGGAACGACAGTGTCACTCTTGTTGATGTTACCGGGGCGTTATTTTGGAATACATGTTGGTGATTCCAGAATTTATAAAATCAGTAAAAGAACGATGGAACAGATTACAAATGATCATAGCAGAGTGATGCAGGAAGTCCGGATGGGGATTATTACACCGACTGAAGCAGAGAGGGATACAAGAAAAAATCAATTGCTGCAGTGTATTGGGGCAAGAGGCAGCATACAGACCGAATTCTTTTCTGGAAATATCGATACAGAGGAGACCTTTTTACTTTGCTCGGATGGATTTGTCCATAAATTACAAGAAAAAGAAATGTGGAGAAAACTTCGACCGAATAAGGCGAAGAAGAATGAAAAAATAAAACAAAATCTGCTGGAGTTAGTAGAAGAAAATAAAAAGAGAGATGAAACAGATAATATAACAGCGATTGCTGTACGGGTAGAGCCGTAGTGGAGGATAACATGGAAAAGAAAGAAACACAAATGGATGTCATGATTCAGGAAACCAGACAGTACATCATGGATAACTTAACGATAACATCTATGAGCAATGAAGAATTGGAAGATAAAATTGAGGAATTAATTTTTGAAAGAACAAAGGATGGATTCTTTTCAATTGAGGAAAAAGTTCAAATGGTTCAGGAAATTTATGGTTCTATTCGTGGATTTGGTATTTTAGATTCTATTTTATCGGATGATAATGTGACGGAAGTAATGATTAATGGTCCGGATAATATTTTTATCGAGAAGAAGGGAACCCTGACAAAATTAAACCGCAAGTTTGAAAGCCAGCGCAGATTAGAGGATATTATCCAGCGTATTGTTGGTCTGGCGGGGCGTGAAGTTAATCAGGCAAATCCGATTGTAGATACCAGGCTCCCGGATGGTTCGCGTGTTAATGTTGTTTTACCGCCGATTGCACTGTGTGGTCCGACGGTAACAATTCGTAAGTTTTCCAAGGAGCCGATGACAATTGAAAAACTGATTTCCTATGGTTCACTGACACAGGAGATTGCGGATAAATTAGAGAGTCTGGTAAAAGCCAAATACAATATTTTCATCAGTGGCGGAACCGGTTCCGGAAAGACAACCTTTTTAAATGCGCTTTCCAATTATATTCCAAAGACGGAACGTGTTATTACGATTGAAGATTCGGCGGAATTGCAGATTACAGGAATTGAAAATCTGGTAAGTATGGAGACTAGAAATGCAAATGCGGCAGGAGCAGGTGCAATTACGATACGTGATTTGATTAAATCTTCTCTTCGAATGAGACCAGAGAGAATTGTAGTCGGTGAGGTTCGAGGTGGTGAAGCACTGGATATGCTTCAGGCAATGAACACCGGCCATGATGGCTCACTGTCAACCGGACACGCTAATTCGACTCATGATATGCTGAGCCGATTAGAAACAATGGTGCTGCAGGGGGCAGATGGGCTGCCATTGGAAGCAATTCGACAGCAGATTGCATCCGCGGTAGATATCATTGTTCATTTGTCAAGACTGCGTGACCACTCACGTAAGACAATGGAGATTACAGAAGTTTTAGGATACCAGGACGGTGAGATTCAGTTAAATCCGCTTTATGTATTTGAAGAGGATGAAAATAGTACACTTGAAAAGGTTAGTGGAAGTCTTGTAAGAACCAAAAACCCGCTGGTAAATGATTATAAACTGAAACTTGCCGGGATAAAACAAGTTATTTAGGAAAGGGCGATTGTTATGAAAAAAAGAAAAGAGAGAGAGCCACAGTGGTATATGTCATCAATGAAAATACCACTATTAAATTATAATGAGTATTATATGAAAAAAATGGAATGGATTATGTATGCGATTGCATTTTTTTCAATAGGTGCATTGATTGGTTATATATTTTATGGTGGAATTGGAGTTGACATGCACGGAGAACCTACGCGAATTACGTATATAATCGATTCAAGTGTGATGATTGTATTTGGAATAATTTCATTTAAAATTCTTATGCCAATGAGGAAAAAACAATTAAAAAGAAATCGTAAAAAAAAAATACGCAAACAATTTGTAGATATGCTGGAATCATTGTCAGTTTCGATTGCAGCAGGACAAAATGTCCCAAGTGCTATGCAAACGGTAAGGAATGATTTATTGATTCAGTATACAGAAAAAGATTATATTGTACAGGAAATTTCTGCTTTTTTGCAGGAAATGGAAAATGGGATTCAAATAGAAGATTTGTTTTCTGATTTTGGAAAGCGGACAGGGGTTGAGGATATATCTAATTTTGGAAAGGTATTTGAAGTTGCATACAGACGTGGTGGTAATTTAAAAGAAATCGTTAAGAGCTGTTACGACATATTGAGTGAAAAAATAGAAATAGAAATGGAAATTCAAACCAAAGTTTCTAGTAGTGCAAATCAAATGAATATTATGATTCTCATGCCAATTTTTTTGATTGCTATGTTGAAATCATCTGGAGAGGGATTTGCGGAAAACTTTACTTCTGTATCGGGAATTATTTCGACAACGGTATCGATATTTGTGTTTATTATTGCTTATTTTGTTGGAAGAAAAATATTGGATATTAAAGCATAGGAGGAAGTTTAATGATAATAAATATTTTAATTGGCGTAATAACAACAATTTGTATTTGGCTGACGGTGATTTTTTTGATGTCATCTAAATATCAGAGTGTTATAGAACCGTTAAATGATGATGAATTCGTATTAAAGGAATGCTATGGGGTAGGCTTTCATTTGATGAAATTGTTTCGAGTAAATATGAAGGGGACAATTGCATCAAAGATGAGAAAAGATGCGGTTGTAATATATGGGGAGAAGTATGCGGAATACTATGTAAGCGTATATTATGCCCAGCGATTAACATTTTCATTATTCTTGGTGGACGTATTTATGTTTACGTTGTGCATATGTTCTCCAGAAGACCGGTTAATGATGATAGTTTTAATGTTAGTTGTGCTTGCTGTTGTAAACTATTATTTTATTATTGTTTTGTCCGAAAAAATAAAGAAAAATAGTGATAATTATTTGATGCAGTTTCCTAACGTTGCATCTACTATGGCATTGCTTATCAATGCAGGAATGATTGTGACCGAAGCTTGGGAAATAATAGCTTATGAAGATGACGATGAACTACATAAACAAATGCAGATAACAATGGAAGAAATTGAAAATGGTGTGTCATTAAAGACCGCATTAAATCGTTTTGCCAACCGATGTGCCACACCGGAATTAAGAAAATTTACTTCTTCAATTATTCAAGGATTGGAAAAAGGAAATAAGGAGTTAGCAAATTCGTTAACCGATATGTCAAAGGAACTTTGGCATGAAAAAAAGCAAAAAGTTTTGCAGCTTGCTGAGATGGCTGGAAATAAGGTGTTAATTCCAATTATGATGATGTTTGTAGGAATTCTAATTATGGTAATGGCACCTATTGTAACCAATATGTTTTAACGTTGCTAATTCCCCTTTACAGAGGGATTTAGAAAATAAAAATAAATGAAGGAGGTGAAAAATATGTATTATGCAGCTTTACATGAACTTAATCGAATGAGAATAAAGGCAGTAAATTGGTTTAAAGAACAAAATGGTGGTATTACTGTTATTGAACTTATTATTATTTTAGCAATCGTAATTGCACTTGGAATATTTTTCAAAGACCAAATTATTGATCTTGCAAATTCGATTTGGAACAGCATTAGTGGCAACGAATCAAATGTTACAGACTTTAGTAAGTTAAGTCCAGGAGGATCAGGTGGTAGCGCAGGCGGTGGTCACTAAAATATAGTGCTGACTTAGGTTGGATATGTGTATGTTATGGGAGGATAATGTTTCCTCCCATATAAAAAATCTTTAAGGAGATAAAATGAGATATTTGATAATTACAATAATTGCATTATGTTCACACTTTTTGTGTTACATAAGTTTAAGGGGATTTAAACTTATAAATAACAATGGAGTCAAAAACAAAACAAAATACGAAAACAAAAATGTACTCATAGGATTAGGGGGCTCATGTATTGTCTGCATTTTTATGCAGATCAGACTTTTTGCAAATATAGATTTAAAATTAAACTTAATAAAATTGATTATATTCTATGTATTATTGCTGATATGTGCATGGATTGATTATAAAACAAGAGTTATACCAAATAAGATACTGTTTGCGGGGTTATGCGTACGACTAGTGTTGTATTTATGCGAGTACATAAATTTAGGAAATGAATTGCGATTTGAATTGTACTCAGAAGGAATTGCATTACTTTTAGTAGTGATTCTGTTGCTTTTCTCTGCTTTAACGCATAAGGGAATTGGAATGGGGGATATAAAGTTATTTGGACTGATGGCATTATATACAGGAGCATTTTTTGTGTATTCGGTTTTGTTTGTTTCTGTATTGTCAGGAGCTTTAATTGGAGTTGTAATGCTGTTGTGTTTACATAAGGAGAAAAAAACAGCGATTCCATTTGCACCGTTAATATTGGTTGGTTATATTGTTACATCAATTGCCGGCAGTTATTAAGGAGGAAAAAATGAATTCAAAATCAAGAAAAAGATTAATTATTGTAACACTAATTCTGTTTAATGCATTAGCTATTATAAAAATAGCAGGGTATACGCAAGCACAAATCACAGAAAATAATGAATTAAAAAATACTCTTGAAACAGCGAGATATTATAAAGAAAAAAATTTAAATATGGCATCTTTAGATTTTTATCAAAGAGCTTTACAAGAAGCGGATACTGTAGAAGTTAGAAAGGAAATGATACAAGCGTATGAAGGGGCGCTGGCAAATGGAGAAATAGATGAACAGACGGTAATTGACGATTTTGTGCTGGCATCAGTGGACCAATTATGGAAGCAAACCGGAATTTATGAAATTGCATTAGATTATTTTAATAAGATAAATGAAAAAGAACAAATGGTAGAAGTAATTCAAAGAGCATTATCAAATAATATTTCAAGTAAAAAAATTAGTCAATTCTATGAGAAATTGTCGCAAGAGTATATAAAACTTAATGTTTTTTTTCAAGATGTAAAATATTCAAACGGAGAACTGTATTGTGTCTCAGATGGTAATCAATATGGATATATTGATGGACTGGGTAATGTTAAAATAAGTTATATGTATGATTTTGCATCTCCTTATTATGACGGATATGCTGTTGTGAAAAGTGGAAAGTATACTTATTTGACAGATGAAAATGGGAAACGATGGAAGTATTTAGATAGCAAACTAATTTCATCCTGTGGAATGGGTGATGGAATGGTGGTTGAAAATAACGGAGTCAAATATAAATGGATAAACATAGATGGGACTTATATGTCAAAGGAATTTGATTACATAGGAAAGTTCAGTCAAAATATGGCGGCAGTAAGAGAAAATGAAAGCTGGTATATTGTAAATTCTGAAGGGAAAATTATTTCTCGCAAATATAAAAGCATAAAGGTAAATAACCTTGAAGAATGTGTTACTAATCATACTATTTTTGTAAAGGATAATACTTGGCATATACTTAATGAAAAAATGACAGCGATATCTGCATCAACATTTGACGATGTTGATTTGTGTTATGGTAGTGAATTTTTTGCGTTTAAAAAAGATGGTAAATGGGGGTTTGCTGATTATAAAGGAAATGTTGTAATAGAACCACAATATGACGAGGCAAAAGCATTTAGTAATGATTATGCTGGTGTGAAAAAAGATGGTAAGTGGGGTTTTATAAATACTCAAAATAAATTTCAAATGTCGGGAGATTACCAGGATGTTTTATATTTTACAAAGGATAAGACATGTTTTGTTAAAGAGAATGATATATGGACAATGATTAAGAAACTTTTATAAAAAAGGAGAAGATGGAATGAAGGATGATAAGGGAGAAATGATTATTGAAGCAAGTATTGTATTTCCATTAGTGCTTATTATTTATGGAATACTTATGTTTCTTGCCTTGCTAATGTATCAAAGAGTTACTTTAACGGTAGTTGCTAATAATACAGCATGTTGTGTTTCAGCAAATTACGGATATTCGGATAAGGATCCTTTTATGAGTTTTATTGATAAAGACCAACTAAATAATCGCAAAATGTTATATCGAGAAATTTTTGGAACAAGAGATAAATTAGATTCACCAATTGAACGTCAGGCGGAATGGTTTGGCTATTATTTACTTAGTAAAAGTCGTTTGCTAAAAGTAAAAAATGTTGATGTAAAAGCAAGTGTTAAAACAAAGCAGGGAAAAACAATGCAAAAGGATCTAATCGTTAATATTACAGAATCCTATCATATTCCGATTGTGTCCATTTTTGGAATTAATGACAAGGTAGAATTCTGTGTGACAGCTTCAGCTGAGTGTATAGATCCCATATCATATATTAATACAACTGATTTTTTATGGGAGCTGGTAAAAAAAGTTACGGAAACACCGGAAATAAAACTGATAAACCAAATGATTGACTGTATAAAAAAATAGAGGAGAGATAGTGAGAAATGTTAAGATTTTGCATAAAAAAAAGAAATCAAGGGATTGTTTCAATATTCTTATTAATAGTTCTACTTCCAACCATGATATTCAGCACCATGTTAATGGAAATAGGACGTTATAAGAGTGCAAAAAACTTATTAGAAGAAGCAGCACAAAATGCAGCCACATCGGTTCTAGCTGATTACAACAAAATTTTGTATGATAAGTTTGGATTATTTGCATTTAATGAACAGGACAAAGATAAACTTAAAACTTATTTTGTTAAATATTTAAAAGCAAATTGTCAGGATACTCCAACAGAAAATGATTATGCTGTGGCTGCGTCAAAGTTAATGAAATTAACAAAAGATGTAAATATAGATACTTTTTACAGTTTGAGAACAAATAATGTATTACTTAGACAGATACAGGAATACTCAAAATATCGAGCACCGACAGATTTATGTGAATATGCAATAAATTTTGAAAAGATTAAAAAAGATATTTTGAAAGAACTGGGGAAAAAAATTCTTGGTAAAAATATGTATACAAATGTTCAAACATCTATTAAGCAATTGAGCGCTTGTATTGAGTTTGTTTCTGAAATGAAGGGATTTATGTATACCATTATGGATTTGGAGGGAAGTATTGAGGGCTATAATATTTTTGAAGAAGCGGCAGATAAATGGAGAGATATAAAAAAATTCTTTCAAAAAGAAGAGATTCCAGCTAAAGGAACGTCATATAAAAAAGCACAACAGGATTTGATTAAAGCAATCGAAAAACGTGATGAGATTATAAAAAAACTAGAATCAAAGAAACAAGAAATTGCAGCTCTTATTCAAGTGGCTAAGAATATTGAGGAGTATTTGAATGTTAATGACCAAACAGAACTAACCGGTTTGACAAAGTTGTCTGATGTTATTTCTGGATATGCAGGGGTTGAACTTCTAAATTTGCAAGATAATGCAACAATTAATGATTGGTTTAATCTTGTGAAAGATAGTAAGTATGGATTTAACAATATTGGTGATTCATTTACTATTGATGAAATCAAAAATATTATAGGTAATGAAAAGAGTTTACTAGGGAAAAAGAATACAACGGAATTAGATAAGGCGACAAATGAGTTAATGGAATGTCAGCAAGAGTATATTAAGTCAATTGATAATGTGAGAAAGAAAATGATTGCATATCAAACAAAGGTGAAAGGACTTGGAGATACAGTTTCAAAATTATCAGGAGACTTGGGAAGTAATCAGGGAGATATTTGCCAAGCTATCATCGCGGCAATTAACGAAGCATTCCAGGGAGGCTTTCAGGAATATATTGACCGAGTTGATGGCGGCTTGAAATTGTGCGAGGAAAAATCAAAAGAAATACAAGAAAAGACAGTTGATAATATTACAGAAGACGATGTGAAATCACCTACTGTTAAAAAGCTAAAAAAATATCATATGAGTTATATAGATGCAGGAACATTAGCGGCAGTAATTAATGGATTAAAATTAGCAAAAGTATTATCTGATACAAGCTCTGTTATGAAAATAATTAAAGGCTTAAAAAAGATTAGAAGTACGTTGACACCATTTCCATATAAAAGTGTGCCAGGGAAAAAAGTAATATTATCCGAACAGACACTGCAAACAAACAATTCAAGAAATGCAGATGATAATAAAAACCGTTTAAAAGATTTAAATGAGAAAACAAAATTACTTGAAGATGCAAAAAAATATGTTCCATCAGAATATTTGGATGATATTGATCGTCTTTCTGAAGTAAATAGTCAGAGTGATGATGCATTGTACGAGCAAATTATGCAGAAAATGGATAATCTTTATGAAGGGGTCTACGATTTGATTTCCAGAAGTAATAATCATGACCCGGTTATGATATTGATGCCAGGTGCTAATGTTAATTTTGTAAATGTTTTGTTGAATTTAAAACCAATAATTAATGATGTTAAAAATATTTATGATAGTATTGTCTGGCTTGCTAAAATTGTGATAAGCGGGCAGGGTAAGGTTGTAATTGAAGCTTTAGGTGATGGGATTGGGGACAAGTTATTAACCAGTTATTATATAAAAAATAAAGCAACGACAAGGATGGATAATATAAGAAATGATAATTACTCGGATGCGCAAATATTTAATTCGTGTAACTTAGAATATGTTTTAAATGGAAATCCGAGTGAAACAGTAAACCAAGAAAAAGTGTTTGGTAGGATTCTTGTTTTAAGGATGCTTTCTAATATGATTACGATGGTGCTGGATGAAAATTGTATGAAAATCATATCAAGCTGCTCGATATTTGCCCCGCTTGTATTTTTGGTATGGAATTATTATGAGGCAAACGTAGACATGAATCTTTTGGTTCGAGTAGGCACAGAAGTTCCTTTAATAAAAAAACACTTGGTATTATCTATAGAGACATTAAAGGATCCGGAAGGTACACTATTAGCTTATATAGAGAATATTTGTGATGATGCAATGGGAATTGAAAAAAAAGAAGAAAACAAAAAAAAGACAGAGAATTTTTTACAGGACTCAAAAGGAACACCTTTTTGGGATTGGTCTTATAAAGAGTATCTACTTTTGTTTTTGATTCTTTTGCCACAAGGCCGCTCGTTACAACGGATAGGAGATGTAATTCAAATGGAGGTACGCTATGAGGAGAGAAAGAAAAATGGTAAGGCAACATTTGAACTTAGCAAAGCTAATACATATTTAAGAAGTGATGTAACAGCTGATTTAAATCCACTATTACCGGTAAAATCGATGTCAGGTGGTAGCTTTTCGATTGATTTATTTAAAATGAACGAGGTGACTTACAATGGATATTAAGCGTTCGGAAGGAATTATGACAATAGAAGCATCAATTTCATTTACCATTTTTCTTTTGCTAATAGTATTTATATTGTGCTTTGGAAAACTTTATATTGCGCAGAATATGGTAAACCATGCTGTACTTCAGACAGCAAGAAATTTATCCATTCAAACGGTTTACGATAAAACTGCGCCTGATTCAGAGATACAGGTTGTTACAGATGGATTAACACAGTTTTATGAGTATATGAAATTGTTTTTTGGACAGGGCCAATTGCCATCTAGAGAACAGGTTAACGAGATATCACATAAAGGTGATTTAGGTGATATTAAACAGGAGTTCAAATATGTTTTGACATCCAATAATACAATGGATGGAGAATCATATATAAAATGGGCTGGTATCGAACATGGGATAAGTGATATTGAATTTAATGGTTCAAAAATTGGTGATGATATTTTTATCAAAGCTAAGTATAAGGTTCGCTTTAATTTTCCTTTTATTGGAAAGCAGTATTTATATATGAACCAAGAAGCTAAAGTGAAGTGTTTTAAGTAAAAAGAGGTGACATCATGCTGGCTTACGCAATGTTTAGTGATAAAGGAAACAGACCGCAGAATGAGGATAGTATATATGCGAATGCTACAAGTAAAAAAGGTTGTTTTGTTCTTGCCGATGGTTTAGGTGGTCAGGGTAAGGGTGATGTGGCGTCGAAATTTGTGGTGGATATGGTTAAAAAAATGTACAAAAAAAAGAAGCGATGCCGGGATGACTTTATTACGCAAATGGTGAATGAATGCCAAAGAGAGATGTTGAAAATAAAGGTGAACGAGGATATCACTGAAAATATGATGACAACATTAGTGATTTTACTTATTGAAGGGGAGAAAATCAGCTGGGGACATGTAGGAGATTCCAGGTTATATCATTTTGAAAATAGAAAATTAATGGAAAGAACAATGGATCATAGTGTTCCTCAGGTTCTTGCAGCCGCAGGAGATATTAAAGAGTCTGAAATTCGCCATCATCCGGATAGAAACCGGCTGTTGCGGGCAATTGGTATGGATGAACAAGAGGGAACGGTGAATTCAATAAAAGAAATTAAAAAAGAGAGTAAAAAGCATGTGTTTCTACTTTGTTCCGATGGTTTTTGGGAATATATCGATGAGAAACATATGGAAAAGACATTGAAACATGCAAAGACACCGGAAGCATGGATTTCGAAAATGAAAAAAATCGTTCAAAAAAACGGTAAAAATTTTAATATGGATAATTATACAGCAATTGCTGTTTTCCTAGACTAACAGGAGGCGGAAAATGAGTGAGATGAAAAGGAAGATATGTCTTGGGTGTATGAGGGAAATTGAGCCAGACGTTACAAAGTGTCCTCACTGTGGGTTTGATCCGAATACTTATCAGGTGAATCCAAGATGTCTGCGTCTGGGGACAAAACTTGCAGAAAAGTATATTATTGGAAAAGTAATTGGTGAGGGGGGATTCGGAATTACTTATATTGGCTGGGATGAAACACTAGAACTGCCAATTGCGATTAAAGAATTTTTTCCACCGAAAATTGCAAGTAGAGATACGACTATGGGAAGCAATACCATATATATGTTTGAGGGGACAGACCAGAAATGTTTTGAGAATGGTATGCGTCGCTGTGTAAAAGAGGCGAAAAGCATGTCAAAATTAGAATCGTACGAAGGTATTGTAACAATCCGTGATTTTTTTAGACAAAATATGACAGCATATATTATCATGGAATATGTGGATGGTGAAACATTAAAAGAATATATGGAGAAAAATGGGAAAATGCCTGCAAAAGATGTACTGAAAGTTATGAAGCCAATTATGAAGGCATTGGATCAGATGCATCAAATTGGTATTATCCATCGTGACATAAGTCCCGATAATATTATGATTCGTCAGGATGGCCAAGTGAAACTGATTGATTTTGGTGCGGCACGTGGTGTTATTCCGGAAGAAGATGAGAAAAGCTTGACAGTTATGCTTAAACGTGGTTTTTCACCGGAGGAACAATATCGCTCTAAGGGCCATCAGGGAGCATGGACGGATATATATGCTTTGTGTGCTACTTTGTATTATATGCTGACTGGAATGAGACCACCGGAATCGATAGACCGTCTTTTGGAGGATGAATATAAATCTTTAAAAAGTTTTGATAATATTAAATTGGATGAGAAAATTGCTAAAGCAATTGATAAGGGACTTTGTGTTTTGGCAAAAGACCGCTATCAATCCATGGGTGAGCTGATTCATGATATTTATGGAGAAGAAGAGAAACGTGTTATTCCAGGTAAAGAAAGAACAGATGTAGAAAAGGTAAGTGCAATTGAAGAAACAGTTCTGGATGAAAATAATACTGTTTTAATAGATGATGAAATGGAGGTGCAGGCAAAAACAAACAATAGAGTTATTACATTTACCAACAGGAAAAAGATAATGGTAGTGATAGCAGCGGTTTGTATCTTTGTACTTGGTTGTGTTGGATTATTTGCAGTAAAGTTTGCTGCGGGACAAAGAGAGAAGATAAGTGTCACATCTAAAGAAAATGTAGTTAAGACTATGGCATCATCACCCTCTCCGACAGCAGTGATTACAATGACCCCGGAAATTAAGCAGGTACAAATGCCAAATTGTGTGAATCAAAAGTTAGAGGCTGCAACGGAGCAAGTGATGTCAATTCAGCAGCATGTTACGATTAGAACATCTGAAGTATATAATGATGATGTGCCAGTTGGAAATGTTGTGAGTCAAGTACCAGCTGCAGGTACTTTGCTAAATCAGGAGGATTCTCTTGTGATAACCTTTGTAGTAAGCAAAGGTGAAGAAAGATTAATAGTTCCGAATGTAATAGGGAAGAGTTTATCTGCGGCAAAAAAAAGATTAACAAAGAGTAGATTGAAATATCAGGTGAAGGAAAGGTATAGCGGTTCTTATTCCCATGGCAAGGTTATTTCCCAGAGTAAGAGGGCATCTACAAAGGTGAAGAGAAATACAACGATATATTTGGTTGTCAGTAAAGGACCGAAACCAACGCCGAAACCAACACCAACACATAAACCACAGGCAACTTCCCGGCCAGTGGTGCGTACACAGCGGCCTGCAGCTAGTTCTAATAAGAGCAGCAAATCAAAGAAAAAAAGTGAATTTCAAGTAATTGGAAGCGATGATTATGTGGTTTTACATTAAACATACTACAGTTTAAAATAAAAGGAGTGAGAAGAAATGAAAAGAATAGGTGCAAAAATATTAGTATTAGCAATTGTTATACAAGCTGTATGCACAATGGGGGATTTTTCAAAAGCAGCATCAACCTTGCATAAGCCAACGGTTGTAAATGGTATTACAACATGGGATTGCGTATATTTTGGAAACTACTGGCAGAATGATACGAATAAGGATGGGACAGCAGACAAAAAAGATAAGAAACAACCGATTAGGTGGCGTGTGTTGTCTGTTAATGGAAATAATGCTTTTCTGCTGGCAGACCAAAACTTAGATGTGCAGCCATATAACACAGGAAATGATGTTGCTTCATGGGAAACCTGTACCCTTCGTGGCTGGTTAAATTCTACTTTTTTGTCATCAGCATTTTCAGCAACAGAACAGGCTGCTATTCAAAATACAAGAGTTGTTAATGATGATAATCCGTATTACAAAACAGAAGGTGGTTTAAATACAATAGATAAGGTGTATTTGCTGTCTATTGCTGAGACTGGCAATACGGCGTATGGATTTAATAAAGAATTTAGAGCAAAAAGCGAAACCAGAGTGGCAACAAATACGTCATATGCAGCAGAATTAAATTCGTATAAATCATCGGTTGCGAAAGCGGATTGGTGGTGGCTGCGCTCACCGGGGTATGATAATGGTAATGCATCCGACGTGGATGAATATGGTTATGGTTATATTAATGGTAACTATATCAGTAATATGAGAGGAACCGTTCGTCCTGTTCTACATTTGAACTTATCTACATCCTGCTGGACATATGCAGGAAAAGTAACATCAAAGGTAGAAAATGTTAATGCTTCACAAAGCAAAACGGCAGTTCCGACATTGACTCCAACAAACAAAACCGAGAATGCGTCGAAGGGGCAGGGAAATGCAGCTTCTTCCCACACATCGAATGTGTCAAATAAAAATACAAACAAAAAGACAGGACAAAAAACAAAGATTAAAGTGGGACGGGTTATAAAAAAGAATTCGTTAGTATACAAAGTAACGAAGGTATCTGGAAAAAAGGGAAATCTTAAGCTTATTCGCTTGAGTTCTTACAAATTAAAAAAAGTTACTATTCCGAAAAAAATTAAAATAAGCGGAATTCGTTTTGTAGTAACTGTAATAGGCAAAAATGTTTTTAATACAAAGTGTAAAAAATTAAAAAAAATAGTTATTAAAAGTACAGATTTGAAAAAAATTGAAAGGAATAAAATTAGAAGAACATGCAAAATAACGGTTCCGAAATCTAAGGCCAAGAAATACGCTAAATTATTAAAGAGAAAATATTAGGAAGAAAATAAAAAGGTACATCATTATATTTTTGTATATTATTAAATTATCTTGTCAATCCTAACTCAAAAAAGCAAAGGAGACGATTTTTTGAGTTACCAGATTTTAATGGACAGTTGTGGCGATTTATCGGAAGGAATGAAAAATAATGAACATCTGCGGATGATTCCTCTGCAAATCCGGGTGGGGCAGAAAGAGTGGCCGGACGATGGACATATCAATAAACAGGAGTTGTTTGATGAAATTTTAGAGACGGATGTGCTGCCAAAATCGGCGTGTCCGGCACCAGATGCCTATTTGCAGAAGTTTGATAAAAATGTGGATCGTATTTATGTGATAACGGTTTCCTCAGCTCTTTCCGGTTCTTATAACAGTGCGAGCCTGGCGAGAAAACTTTGGCGGGAGGAGAACAAAGGAAAAGAGGGGCAGAAAATTTATATCATTGACAGCAAAAGTGCATCCGCGGGGCAGACGTTACTGGCAGGAGCAGTGATGCGTTGGGAAAATAAAGGGTATTCCGAAGATGAAATTTGTAAGCGAATAAAAAAACTCCGCAGGGATATGATGACGAAATTTGTGTTAAATGATTTGACGATGTTAGAGCGAAGCGGAAGATTAAATGGCCTTCAGGCAAAACTTGCGGACGCTTTTCATATCTGCCCGATTTTGGCATCGACCGATGAAGGAACGATTTGCCAGACTGGTCAGGCGAGAGGTATGAAACGTGCTATGTCTGCGATGGTTCGTGCAATTGGAAATGAAAATAAAGAGAAAAAGATTTCACATATTGTAATTTCACACTGCGGGCAGGAGGCAGGAGCATATGAAGTAAAGAAAAAGTTAAAAAAGATACTCCCGGATTGTCAGATTCACATTGTTGAGACGGGAGGAATTGCAAGTGTTTATGCAGGAATTGGCGGTATTATTCTGGCATATGCATAAATCCATTGATGAGGCGGCAGACGCAATCAGTTGAGAGTTCCGTGTTTTCTTCCCATGGTATAAAAGTTTTCTTGTCCTTTCGGGTGAGCGAAAAAACAGGAGAATCCCAGTCAGTGCCAGATGGGAGCGGAAGAAATCTGCCGTCTTTTTTGATGTAGCAGTTAGCGGCAGTTGCTTTCTGACGATAGGCAGGTTCGACAAAGCAGCCGACGCTTTTATGTACCGCCATATCTTCTTTTGGCAGATAATAATAATTTTTATAGTCGGCAAAAAAATGGTACAGCGTACCTTCCCAAAGCGGCACCTCGATGGAAAGAGATTTCTCTTCAAAAGAAAAGGAGATATCACCTTTTTGAAAGGAAAGATTTGCCGGCACTTTTTTCTCTAAAGTGTCGGTAAATAAAACGCTGTGTTCCTTTGTCTGCACACTCGGACATATCGGTTTATACGTTGTGTAGGCAAGGAGAAGTGCACATACAATTGTACCAATCAAATCATCTTCATTATGGAAGAGCAGTCTTTCCTTTTTTTCTAAGGATTCCGGATTATGAAAAAATTTCTCATGCATAAATTCTGTGTAAAGTGTGATACACTCTTTCCCGCTTAAAAGTTCATGTCTGGTAAAACCAGCAAGACGTTCCATTGTCATCAATTTTTGATTGGGAACCGGAAAATATTTTTTGATGTGTTTGACTGCCCGGTAAAGGTCAAGTGTCTGTTTTCCGGCAAACGGAGACGGTATATGATTTGTGCGGTATTTCTTTTCCAGATAAGGTATGTCAAAGGTCGCGCCATTGTAATGCGCAATCCATTCGTACTTTTCTGAAAACTCAGAAAACGCCTGCAAAAGACTTGCTTCACTCACATAATCATCGGCAAACCACTGGTTTAGAACCCACTCATTATTTTCAAAGGTAATCGTGCCAATCAGATAAAGAGACGAAACAGCAGCAGAAAGTCCGGTAGTTTCAATATCAAAAAAGCAGATATTTTCTGCCGGAGCCGGTAAGATAGACGCTGCATTGTTTAGTTGTTCTTCATAGGAAGTAAGTACCTTTGCTGTGTGTTCCATTGTTAATCCCTTCTTGTTTTTTTGCTGTAGTTCGTAAAAATCTGAACTTATCATAGCAAGAAATGAAAGGATTTGCAATGTTTGCAAAGCTGCTTGATAAATATTAGCGGATGAAAAGAGGAGGCTATAGTATGACTTAGCCCAATTATCAGGTTTTATACAATTAGTTTATGCCATATGTTTGCTATCAATTTCTTTGGATTCCAGTAATTTCGTAGAAAAACTTTGTGACTCGTGGGTACAAACACGTGGGTATGAGGCTTGCGTATTTTGCATGCCCATACCCTTACGCGTTTGTTAAACGGGAGTGCCCACGAGACGCAAAGCTTTTCTACGGAATTACGGAAAACAAAAAAGTGATACAAACATCCTGCAATATTTGCGAATTACCACCGTATGTGGTATACTATATTTATTTGAAATTTGAGGGAAAAGGATGGAGAATGATATGGAGGCACAGAGAGAAAAACGTCCATTAAAACATCTTCAGGGATTAAAAGGACGAGTTCAAAACAGTTTGAGCGGTTTTTTTAGAGCTTGCATTGTTGCGGCTTTGGTTATGCTTCAGTTTGCAATTTTGATTGTACTGCCGTTTTTGCTGCGCCAGTATGCTTCGTTATTTTATTTAGTAATGGAGTTGTTTGGTGTGTTCACCATTCTGGCACTTACGAATGACAGCCGCAGCATGTCCTATAAATATGGATGGCTGTGCATTACAATTTTACTTCCGGTATCCGGAAATATTATGTTTGCTCTTTGGGGAAAAGTAGGCAAAAAAAACAAATTAAACCGTCGGATAAAATCGACGATTCAAAGTGTAGACAGACACTTAGAATGGCATCCCGAAGTGTCCGATGAATTTCGGAAAAAACATCCGGTTTCATCCCGTATGTCGCGTTATATGGAAGCTAATGGTGCACCGATTTCAAAAAATAATGAGGCAAGATATTATGACATGGGAGAAAATGCGTTTGAAGATTTGTTTGCTGATTTGGAGCGGGCAAAAAAATATGTTTTCATTGAATTTTTTATTGTGGCTGAAGGCGCAATTTGGGATAAGATGCATGCCATTTTGAAACGCAAAATTGAAGAAGGAGTTGAAGTTAAATTCCTGTATGACGATTTTGGAGCGCTGCTTCGTACCAGCACGGATTTTGCACAGAAACTGCGGGCAGAAGGTTTTGAAGTAGAAGTATTTAATCCGATTCATAAGTATACCAGTAAGTTGTTTATGAACTTCCGTGATCACCAGAAAATCCTTGTCATTGATGGTGAGGTGGCATATACGGGCGGTTTTAATATTGCGGATGAATATGCAAATTTAGTAGAGCGTTTTGGCATATGGAAAGATGAAGGAGTACGGTTAAAAGGTGATGTTGTCTGGAGTATGGTAGTTACTTTCCTGGAACTGTGGGCAGTCTGCTCAAGAAATGAGAAGATTGATTATGAGCGGTACCGGGCAGAAAAAACATCGATTCAGTCGGATATGTACTGCCATGTGCTGCGTGACGGTCCGGCATTAAATACCCGCTCTTTTGTCGGCAGCATGTATAAACAGATGATACATTATGCTGGTGAAAAAATGTATGTAATGACGCCGTATCTGATTTTGGAAGAAGCGATGATTGAGACGCTTTTGGAAGCCGTGCGCCGTGGTGTGGATGTGCGGATTATTACACCTCATATTCCGGATAAAAAACATATTAAATACATGACAGAATATAACTACGGAATTCTTTTGAAAAATGGAATTCGTATTTACGAATATGAGAAGGGATTCATTCATTCCAAAGTAGTTATGAATGAGCATTGCGCGATTGTCGGAACCATCAATATGGATTACCGGAGCTTTTACTTACATTATGAAAATGGTGTCTGGATTTATGATGAAGAATTCAGACAGGCGGTGGAAGCCGATTTTACAAATACATTTGCGCAAAGTATTGAGATTACCTATGGGGACTGGAAAAACAGACCGTTAAAGATGAAAATTATTCAGCCGATTTTACATGTGTTTGACGCACTTGTGTAATGCATCCGGCTAAGGAGGAACTATGATAGCATTTGTGAAAGGAATTTTGGACTCCGTGAGTGAGGACAAAATTGTTGTGGAAAATCAGAACATCGGATTTGAAATTTTAGTGCCGGGTTCGGTTGTTTCTGAATTGCCGCAGGTTGGAAATACAGTTAAGATTTATACCTATACATATGTGCGCGAAGATGCGTTGCAGCTTTATGGTTTTTTGACGAAAGACAGTATGGACATGTTTAAACTGCTGATTACGGTAAATGGCATTGGTCCGAAGGCGGCACTTGGTATTTTGACTGCCATGGACACCGATGCGCTCCGTCTTGCGATTCTTTCGGATGATGCAAAAACGATTGCGAAAGCACCGGGAATCGGACCAAAAACTGCGAGCAAACTGATTCTTGAGTTAAAGGATAAATGTCATTTGGAAGATGTCTTTGGCGGCGTGGAAGAATCTTTTGCTACAAAAAATGTATCGGCCGGGGCAGATGAGAAGAAAGATGCGATTGAGGCACTGGTTGCCCTTGGTTATTCTGCATCAGAGGCTGCCGGTGCGGTACGCAAACTTCAAGTTACCGAAGAAATGTCTGTGGAAGATATTTTGAAATTGAGCTTAAAAAATCTGTAAAGGAATGAGAGTAAGCGATGGAAAAGCGAGTGATTTCTACTGACTTGATGGAAGAAGATTATAAAATTGAAAATAGTCTTCGCCCGAAGTTTTTGAAAGACTATATTGGTCAGAGTAAAGCAAAAGAAAATTTAAAGATTTATATTGAGGCGGCGAAGCAGAGAAACGAATCGCTTGACCATGTACTGTTATATGGACCGCCTGGATTAGGAAAAACGACATTGGCTGGAATTATTGCGAATGAAATGGATGTAAACTTAAAGATTACATCGGGACCTGCAATTGAAAAACCGGGTGAAATGGCATCCATTTTAAATAATCTCTCAGATGGTGATTTGCTGTTTGTGGATGAGATTCATAGACTCAACAGACAGGTGGAAGAAGTGCTCTATCCGGCGATGGAAGATTATGTCATTGATATTGTGATTGGAAAAGGAGCATCGGCGAGAAGTATCCGTCTGGATTTGCCGAAGTTTACACTTGTGGGAGCAACGACGCGCGCCGGCATGCTGACCGCGCCGCTTCGTGACCGTTTTGGTGTAGTGCATCGTTTGGAGTTTTATACGGTAGATGAATTAACCGAAATCGTCCTTCGCTCGGCACAGGTTTTCCATGTGTTGATTGAGCGGGAGGGAGCCAGAGAAATAGCCAGACGTTCGCGTGGAACGCCTCGTTTAGCTAACCGCTTGTTAAAGAGGGTGCGTGATTTTGCCGAAGTAAAATACGATGGAAACATTACACTTTCGGTCGCAAATTTTGCATTGGATTTGCTGGAAGTAGATAAATATGGACTGGATAATACCGATCGAAGTCTTTTGCTGGCAATGATTGAGACATTTCAGGGAGGTCCGGTTGGACTGGATACATTAGCCGCCTGCATTGGCGAGGACAGTGGAACGATTGAAGATGTCTATGAACCGTTTCTGATTCAGAATGGATTTTTAGCAAGGACGCCTAGAGGACGTATTGTGACAGAAAAAACGTATCATCATTTGGGGTTGTCATTTGACGAATAATGTTTTTTTATGTATAATTATTAGGAAATTGAGCAGGTGAGGTGCGTAGATGAAAAAGAAAAATGATGTAGAAGTTTTAATTGATGGCAGAAAATATACACTTTGTGGATTTGAAAGCCCGGAATACATTCAGAAAATTGCCTCTTACATTAACCGTAAGCTGGCAGAATTTCATAAACAGGAAGGCTATGCAAAACTGGATTTTGATTTGCGAAGTACCCTGCTTGCGATTAATATTGCCGATGACTATTATAAAGAGAAAAATAAAGCGGGTGAGTACCGCTCAGAGACCCAGTTAAAAGATAAGATGGTGTTAGACATGAAGCACGAGATTATTGAGTTACAGGATACGATTAAGAAACTCGAAAAAGAACGTGACGAGCTTCATGATTCGGTTGAAAAATTAGAGAAAAAACAGGTTGAATTAGAAACCAGACTGAAACAAAAAAGATAGAAAAAGGACTGCTGAAAATGCAGTCCTTCTTTACAAGATAGAGGGAGAAAGGAATCGAATGAGTAACGTAGAAATTCTTGCACCGGCAGGTTCGCTTGATGGCTTATATGCTTCATTTCAAATGGGAGCAGATGCGGTCTATGTGGGAACCAGCCGCTTTGGTGCCCGTGCTTTTGCTAAAAATCCGAGTGTCGATGAACTGAAAGAGGCACTTGTATATGCTCATATGCATGACAAGAAAATATATTTGACGGTGAACACACTGCTTTCAGACAGGGAGCTGGAAAATGATTTATTTCCATTGATTGCTCCGTTGTATGAAGCGGGGCTTGATGCTTGTATCGTACAGGATTTAGGCGTGTTGTCTTTTTTACATGAAAATTTTCCGCAGATGGATTTGCACGCCAGCACGCAGATGACGATTTTATCCGGAGATGAGGCAGAGTTATACAGAAACTATGGTGTTACAAGATTTGTTCCTGCCAGAGAATGTACCATTGAGGAAATCCGTGCGATGAGGGCACAGACCGATTTGGAAATTGAGGTGTTTGTGCATGGTGCGCTCTGCTATTGTTATTCCGGACAGTGTCTGATGAGTGAGGAGATTGGAGACCGCAGTGGAAACCGGGGAATGTGTGCACAGCCGTGCAGGCTTCCATTTACAAGTGTATATGGAAATGGACATTTATTCAGCACGAAGGATATGTGTACGCTAATGCATATTCCGGAACTTGTGGATGCCGGAATTGATTCTTTCAAAATTGAAGGGCGCATGAAGAAGAAGGAGTACAGCGCATATTTGTCTTCGTTATACCGTTATTATGTCGATGTTTATGAGAGTGAGGGAAACGAGGCTTTTCAGGCATTAGTACAGAATAAAGAAAGCAGGCTGTGGAAGGATATCAGGAGGAGTAAAGACATTTATAACCGTGGTGGATTTTCTGCCGGATATCTTTTTGAGACAGATAAGAAAAATATTATGTATCCGAAAAAAAACGGGCATTTTGGTACGTGTGTTGGTACTGTTTTGAAAGCGACCAAAGGACAGGCGGTATTCCGTGTCAAAGAAGCCCTGCATTATCAGGATATTTTAGAGTTTCGTTTGGAAGATGATACAAAAGCATACGAGTATACGGTAAAAAATGAAGCAGCACCTGGTGATGTTGTGACGTGCAATGTAAAAAGGGGCAGTACGATATTTAAGGGACAGAAAGTTTACCGTACAAAAAATGCGGCACTGTTGTCATGGATTGATGAAAAAATAGAAAGTGTTGATGATAAAATTTCTTTGAAAGGTGAAATGACTGCGAAAATCGACGAGTCGATTGCTCTGAAACTGCAGGGACTTTCGCATGAAGTTACGGTGTTTGGTGAACCATTACAAAGAGCCGTGAACCGTCCGGTGACAAAAGAGGAAATTGAAAAGCGTCTTCGAAAGATGGGAAATACGAATTATAGACTCACGGATTTTTCCATTACTTTAGATGAGGATTCCTTTGTGCCAATGGGAGAAATTGCTAAATTAAAACGAGAGGCATTAGCAGCTTTTGAGAGAGAGGCGGTGCCAGGACGGAGTGTGGGAGAGCAAAAACCGCATAAAAAGAGAGAACTTCTTGTCTGGGAAAATGCCTCCATTCTAAAAGTTTCTACGATGGAGCAGTTAAGGACAGCGGTGGAGACGGATGAAAACGATGTATGGATTGAACTGTCGGTAGCTTTATTTGCAAAGGAAGCGGATGAGGTAATCAAAATACTTCAGAATCGTCCGGTAATTCTTTCGTTCCCACGGATTATGAAAGCGGGAGTGGAAGAAAAGTGGAGGACATTGATAAACAGGCTGTTTGTCGGTGCAGTTGTGATTAACAGCCACCGTGCGCTGCTTGTGGCAAAAAAGCAGTTTCAAGATTATCCGTGGATTGCTGCCGAAACATTTTACCATGAAAATGAGCGCGCAAAAGAAGTGCTTGCAGAGTTTGGTATCTGCCCGGCAATTAAGCGTGGCTATGGACGCAAAGAAGTGATGGTGACGAAAGGGTGCTTAAAGCGGACGCTTGGCAGGTGTGATGGAAAAAAAGAGAGAATTTTAGTGTCCGATGGCAAAGGGGACAAATTCTATGTGGTAAATAATTGTGATTTTTGCTACAATACGATATATACAAAAAGCGGCGAGAAAAAGCCGGAACTTGATAAGCCGGCATGGCACCATTTTACATGGGAGCCGGCCGATGAAATGAGAAAGGTTTTGAAAACATGGAACTTATTATAGCAGAACTTTCACGATATATAATCGTTATTTTATTTGCTCTGTATACCTTCTATAGTTACCGTGCGTTTATCGGACGGGCGGCTGGAAATAACGAAGGAGTATTCCGGGCACAGCGTGTGCTTACCGTGATGATTCATCTGGTTTGTAGTGCGGTTATTTTAGTGGAAGAAAAAGAAATCAAATATGTGGTTTTGTGGGCACTTGAGTTGTTCTTTTTTCTGTTTTTTACGAAAATCTATCAGGTGTTTTACAAAGGAATGTCAAAACTAATCTGGAATAACATGATGATTTGCATGATGATTGGATTTATTATGCTTGGCAGACTTTCTTATGATTATGCAATCAGACAGCTTGTGATGGCATCGCTTGCTTTGGGTGTGTGCCTTTTAGTACCGTTGTTTATTGAGCGTTTTACGATTTGGGAAAAAATCGGCTGGCAGTATGCGCTTGCCGGTGTCCTGCTTTTGCTCTTGGTGTTTGTCATCGGTGTGGAAAAATACGGTGCAAGAAACTGGATTTCGATTGGCGGATTTGAATTGCAGCCATCCGAATTTGTGAAAATTATTTACGTATTTTTCATCGCATCGCTTTTGGCAAAGCGGACGGATTTTAAGAGTGTTGCCGTGATAAGTATTGCGGCGGCAGTACATGTAGGAATCCTTGTATTGGAAAAGGATTTGGGAGCAGCACTGATTTATTTTGTGACATATCTTATGATGCTTTATGTGGCAACGATGAAACTACGCTATCTGGCGGCGGGGGCTTTTGCAGGGACGGCGGCATCTGTTGTGGCGTACCAGTTATTTGCCCATGTGCGTGTGCGTGTGGCGGCATGGCAGGACCCTTGGTCAAACATGAATCAGGGCGGCTACCAGATTTGTCAGAGTTTGTTTGCAATCGGAACCGGAGGATTGTTTGGTATGGGATTAGGACAGGGCATGCCAAAGAGTGTGCCGGTTGTGGAAAGTGATTTTATTTTTTCTGCGATTGCAGAGGAAATGGGCGTCATTTTCTGTATCTTTTTGATTTTGATTTACATCAGTTCCTTTATCATGTTTGTCAATATCGCCTTAAAAATGAAAAAGAATTTTTATAAACTGTGTGCATTTGGATTGAGTGTAGTTTTGATTTTTCAGGTGTTCTTGAGTATTGGCGGGGTGACCAAATTTATTCCGTCAACCGGTGTGACGCTGCCGTTAATCAGTTACGGTGGCAGTTCCATTATAACGACGATTGTGATTTTTAGTATTATTCAGGGAATGTATGTGAGAAACCGTAGAGAGGAGGTCACGACAAATGAAGGACAAGCGGCAGCAATCAATCGAAAATCCGGAAAAAGGAAGTAAACGCCAGAACCGGGAAATGGCGGTTGTGACCTATCTTGTGATGGCAATTTTTTTCATTCTTGCCGGATATATGGTTTATTTTATCATTCACGATTCGGATCAGGTGCTAAACAATTCGGCAAATAAACGTCAGGAACTTTTAGCAAAGCGTGTGACGAAAGGAAAAATTCTATCGGATAAAGGAAAAGTGCTGGCAAAGACGGTTACGGATTCTTCGGGAAACGAGACGAGAAAGTATCCGTATGGCAGCTTGTTTGCGCATGTTGTCGGACGTTCTTCACACGGGAAAACCGGGCTGGAGGCATCGGAGAGTTATACCATGCTGACTTCCGGATTGAATCCATTTCTTAGTACGATTAATGAATTAAAGGGTAAGAAAAATCCGGGTAATAATGTAGTTACCACATTGAATGTTGACCTTTCCAAAGCGGCGAGCAATGCTCTTGGTTCAAAGCGTGGAGCGGTTGTTGTGATGGACCCGGAAACCGGGAAAATACTGGCGATGGTGAGTAAACCATCATACGACCCCAATCAATTGACAGATGCCAGATGGAACAAACTGACATCGGATTCTAGGGAGCAGTCAGCGCTTTATAACCGGGCGACACAAGGGTTGTATCCGCCGGGATCTACATTTAAATTGTATACAGCGTTTGAATTTATGAGAGAACAGGATAATTATTCAAAGTTTCGATATACCTGTACCGGAAAAATTGGAACAGGGAGCGAGCAGATTAAGTGCTATGGCGGTGAAGTGCATGGAAAAGTGGATTTGGAGAAGGCGTTTGCTGAGTCCTGTAATGCGGCATTTTGTTCCATCGGAGATGGTTTGAACCGGAATTCGTGGCGCAGGCTGTGCGAATCCTTTTATTACAACAAGAGCATTCCGCTTGAAAAAATGGAACAGAAATCTTCCCGTTTCACAATTGATAACAAGACGGCACAGGGCGATGTGAGACAGGCGTCAATCGGTCAGGGGCAGACACTGGTTACGCCACTGCAAAATATTTTACTTGTCTGTGCATCAGTTAATGGCGGTGAATTGATGCAGCCATATGTGGTTGACCGGATTGAAGATGCAGATGGAAATACAGTTTCTGAAAATGCACCGAAATCACTCGGGAAGAAAATGTCAGCCAAAGAAGCAAAACAAGTAAAGAAATTAATGAGGGGAACCGTGAAAGGGGGAACGGCGACGTCTTTATATTATGGAACGCCATATAAGGCAGGAGGAAAGACGGGTTCTGCGGAGTTCCAGAACGGTTCGACAGATTCACATGCGTGGTTTGTCGGCTACGCGGAAAAAAATGGTAAAAAACTCTGTGTCAGCGTTGTTGTAGAGGCTGCGGGAACCGGAAGTGCCTATGCTGTTCCGATTGCCAAAAAGGTGTTTGACGCTTATTGGTAGAATGGGGTATACTAAGAAAAAACACGTGTACAAAGGAACGTGATTTCCACGCAGGAGGGATTGCAATGATAGAAGCAACAAGCTGTGGCGGAGTAGTAATTTTCCGGGGTAAGATACTGTTGTTGTATAAAAATGTGAAGCACAAATATGAAGGCTGGGTTCTTCCAAAAGGAACGGTTGAGGAGGGCGAAAGTTTTCCGGAGACGGCATTGCGTGAAGTAAAGGAGGAAGCAAGTGCGCTGTGCCGGATTGTTGATTATATTGACCGAAGTCATTACACATTTGAAGTACCGGAGGGAACGGTGTCCAAAGATGTTCATTGGTTTTTGATGCAGTCGGATAGTTTCTATTCAAAACCGCAAAGAGAGGAATATTTTCAGGATTCGGGGTATTATAAATACCATGAGGCATATCATCTGCTGAAGTTTGCCAATGAGCGCAAAATTTTGGAACAGGCGTATGCTAAGTACCAAATGCTCCGTAAAAATCAGATGTGGGGCAGACCAAGAAGATAGTGAAAAGGGGTGTTACTTATGCTTGATAAGGTAATGATGGAACGAAAAGAAGTTCGCAAAGACTATGATGAAAGACTGGCGCATTTAGAAATTCGTATGGGAGAACTGCAGCGGCAGTGCCGGAGTATGGGGATTCCGATTGTTGTTGTATTTGAGGGATTTTCTGCGTCCGGAAAAGGAACGATGATTGGACGGATGATTCGTCCTCTTGACCCAAGAGGTTTTCAGGTTTTTACGATGGAAAAGGAGACCAAAGAGGATAAGAGACATCCGTACTTATGGCGTTATGCGACGAAAATGCCGGCAAAAGGAAGAATTCATATTTTTGATCACAGCTGGTATCAGGGTTTTCCAGATGTTTTACAGGCGGACGAAATCTGCCGGTACGAAAAGCAGTTTACCGACGATGGAGTTGTTTTGATTAAGTTTTTTCTTGCTATTACAAAAAAGGAGCAGAAAAAACGGTTAAACTATTTGGCAGGCAGTGAGGACACGAGCTGGCGTGTCAAAGAAAAAGATTGGAAAAATAATGAGAATTATGACAAATGTTTCTCACAATTTGATACTATGCTGGTACAGACCGATACGGCAAATGCGCCGTGGACAATTGTCGAGGCAATGGACAAAAAATTTGCAGTAGATAAAATTTTAACGACGATTGTAAATCGGCTGGAGCAGGCGGTAGAGAAGAATCAGAAAAAAGGGAATCCGGAAACTGATTCTAAAAGCGAGGATACAGATGCATACCTGCAAAACAGTGTGTTAAAAGGTGTGGATTTGACACTGTCTTTGACGCCTGAGGAATATAAGAAAAAGAAAAAAGATTTGCAAAAGCGGATGGAGAAACTTCACAATCAGATGTATTTACAGCGTGTGCCTGTAGTGCTTGCATTTGAAGGCTGGGATGCCGGTGGAAAAGGCGGTGCCATTAAGCGCATTACCCAGTGTATGGATGCGCGTGGTTATGAAGTGGTGCCGATTGCTTCGCCAAATGATATTGAAAAAGCACATCATTATTTGTGGCGGTTCTGGAATCATTTTCCAAAGGATGGACACATGGCAATTTTTGACCGCACCTGGTATGGAAGAGTGTTAGTTGAGCGTGTGGAAGGCTTTGCCGCAGAAGAAGAATGGAAGCGTGCTTATCAGGAAATTAATGATATGGAAGCCCATTTGGTAAAATCCGGTACAATTGTTTTGAAATTCTGGATGCATATCGATAAAGATGAGCAGGAAAACCGCTTTAAGCAACGCATGGAAACGCCGGAAAAACAGTGGAAAATTACAGACGAAGACTGGCGTAACCGTGACAAGTGGGAAGACTACGAAAAAGCAGTCGATGAGATGATGTTACGCACATCGACGACAGAAGCCCCATGGCATATTATTGAGGCAAATTCCAAATTATATGCAAGGATTAAAGTCCTTGAAATTGTTGTGGAGGCATTGGAAAAGAGGTTAGAATGAATACAAATCAGAAAATCCGGAAAATCGGAGGAATTGTTGTTTTATTAATTTTATGTGGTATGCTTTTACCTGTATTTTGTAAAAACAGCA
Source organism: uncultured Eubacterium sp. (assembly GCA_934322085.1). Classification (GTDB taxonomy): domain Bacteria; phylum Bacillota; class Clostridia; order Lachnospirales; family Lachnospiraceae; genus Eubacterium_F. The sequence continues at coordinate 85,692 of CAKRGF010000001.1, read as the reverse complement.
GGGCGGCAGAGGTGACGCATTATTATGTTTATCTGGATGACGCCCGCTATGAGGTGACAAAGGACGAGTATGCGAGAATTTATGCAAACCAGTCAGACACTGATGTGCTGGTTTTAGTTCTAAGAGAAATCTTAGGAGAGCGTATGCCAGCATCTTTCTCTGTTGTGTCGGGGGAAGTGACTACAGAAAATAGCGACAGTACCTACGACAATTCGGATTTTTTGATTGAAAATGGCAGATTAATTTCTTATCAGGGAAGCAGTACGACGGTTACAGTACCAAAAACAGTAACCGTGATTTCTTCGCTTGCCTTTTATAACAATTCAAAAGTGAAGAAAATTATTCTCCCTTCAAGTGTAACAACAATTGAAAAGTATGCTTTTGCTAAATGTTCATCACTTCGTGTGGTTTCTTTTCCAAAAGAAACTGTAACATTGGCAGATAAAATGATATATGACTGTGGAAAAATCTTAAATTTTGTAGCACCGAAATCAAGCAAGGCATATTCGTATGCTGTAAAAAAGGGAATTGCCGTTACGACGACGAATAAAGTTAAATTTGCATCTTCTCACATTTACCTTCTTGCGGGAGATACCGATACGATTCCGCTGCTTAACTGCATCAATACGGTGACATATAAAAGTAAGAAAAAGAGTGTGGTATCTGTTACTAAAAGTGGTAAAATCCGCGCAAAAAAGCAGGGTACAGCGACAATCCAGGCATCTGCTAGCGGGAAAAAATATCAGTACAAAGTAACGGTATATGGAAAAGCAGTCGGAAAACGGGTAAACCAGATTATCAAATCGGTTATTAAAAAAGATATGTCTAATTATCAAAAAGTACAGACCGTACATAATTGGATGATTCGAAATGTAAAATATGATTATTACAGTCTGAAACGCGGATATGTGCCAAGTGTATCTCACACGGCAAAGGGAGCGCTGCTGAAAAAAGTAGCAGTGTGTGATGGCTATTCGCATGCTTTTCAGATGGTAATGCGTAAACTTAAAATTCCGTGCCGCTTCGTGACCGGCTCAAGCGGTGGCGTTGGACACGCATGGAACATGGTGAAACTTTCCGGTAAGTGGTATCACATCGATGTAACTTTTGACGACCCGATTATCAATGGCACAAACACTAACAAAACACCGTATTATACATACTTTTTGAAATCGAGTTCGGTGATGAAAAAAACACACCATTTTAACGCATCGAAATACCCAAAATGCACCAGTAAAAAATATGACTGATTTTTGGGTTCCTAAATTACTGGAATCCCAATAAAATGGCATGCACAAGCAAATTATTTTAGAATCTAATTATCAAATAAAAAAGCACTAGAAACAACGATTTTCGTAGTTTTTAGTGCTTTTAAGTGAGTGCGGATGGCGGGACTTGAACCCGCACGATGTCACCACCGCAAGATTTTGAGTCTTGTGCGTCTGCCAATTCCGCCACATCCGCTCACAACGATATTTACTATACCATCCTTTTTTTAATGTGTCAACACTTTTTTGAAAAAAAGTTGGCAAGTTCGATTATGTTTGTGACAAGTGTTTGATGTCAATTTATTTGGATTCCAGTAATTCCGTTAACTTTGCTTTTTTTATTGTATTCCAGTCTATTTCCGTGTATTATATAGATTAAAGTGTATTGAAAATATTTGGAGTAATGCCCAAGTAATATTACAAATGTTAAAGGAGACAGACTATGAAAAAAAGAGAAAAGAATCTACGAATCGGTTACCGCTTTAAGATTCTGTTAAGTATTATAATCAGTTGTCTGATTATAGGTGGCATGATTGCGGTATCTTCTCTGCAGGGGGCAAAAGGAGAATTACTGCAGGGCAAAAAAGATTTGGTGGCTCATGCAGTCCAAACGATAGCGAATAGTTTTGATGCTTCTGTATTAAATGAAATTAATGTGGGAGATGAAGATACTGATACATATAAAAAAGCAGTTGCCGAGTTGAGAAATCATATTACCGGTGATAGTGTTGAGTATATTTATATCATGAAGAAAGTAGACGGCAAGGTGAAATTCTGGATTGATGCGGATACAGAAAATCCATCGGATATTGGAGAGGAATATGATGCGTATGATACCATACAAAAGGCCTTTGCTGGAGAACTTGCAATTGATGAGGAGCCAACTTCTGATGAGTGGGGAGATGTTTATTCTGCATTTGCACCGATTAAAGATGAAAATGGTAATGTGGTTGCTATTGTGGGGGCTGACTGTTCTGTCAATGACGTAAATGAAAGTATATCTGCATTAAGTAAAAGAATAGCATTTTTTGTAGTTATTGGTATATTGGCTGCCATCGTTATTGCATTTGTTCTTAGTTTTTTCATTTTGAGGAATATAAAGAAAATAAATGAAAAGATTAAAGATTTGGCAGAGCAAGGGGGAGATTTAACCAAACGTATTAACATTCATTCCAAAGATGAGTCCGGACAGATGGCCGGGAATCTGAACCATTTCTTAGATAATATGCAGCTAATGATTGGTAATATTGATTCCGCCTGTATGCATGTATCAGAAAATATGGAACATATTACATCTGAAATAGCGGAAAACAAAAAGAATTCAGAACAAATATCAAATACGATGCGGGAAATGTCAGATGCCATAGAGGAGACAAATAATAATCTTATGAGCATTACGGAGTCTGCCAATGCCGTAAGAACTATTACGATAGATATTTTAGATGATACAAAATCACAAGTGGAAATTGTAGAAGATATCCAGAAGAATACAGAAAACCGATATAATTTGAGTATTCAGGAAAAAGAAAAAATTATGGAATATGTAAAGAATACTGAAATTCAGGTAGATAAGGGGATCGAGGATGCCAATGCGGTGCAGGATATTCTGCAAATGGCAGAAGCAATCATAGAAATTGCAGGACAAACCAATTTGCTTGCATTAAATGCTTCCATTGAAGCCGCAAGAGCTGGCGAAAGTGGCAGAGGTTTTGCTGTTGTTGCAGAAGAAATTGGACAATTGGCAACGCAGTCATCAGAAGCTGCAAATTCAATCACGAAAAAAAGTGAAAGCATTATTCGTGTCGTGCAGGAATTGAGTAAGGCTGCTGGAGAACTTATACAGGTAATTGATACTGGCTTATTAAAGGAATTTAATAATTTGAGTTCCATGGGGGCAGAATACAGTGAAAGTATGATACAATATAAAACTTTTATCACGCATTATTCCGAGCAGGTACAAAAATTGCTAAAAGAAATTGAAGATGTGGAAGTAGATATGCAGAACATTACTGCTGCATCGGAAGAAGAGAGTACAAGCATTGCAGAGATAAGTGATAATATTGAAAAAATTGTAACTCATACGGAAAAGATTGGAAATAACATTTATAGTTCGAGTGAAGATATTTCGGGATTGCAAAAGAATATTTCTCAATTTACAATTTAGCGTTATTAAAAATAAAAAAAAGAGGTCAAAAAATTGGAAAACAAACTTGTATTGATTGATGGAAACAGCATATTGAACCGCGCCTTTTATGGTGTGCCGGATTTGACAAACCGTGAGGGAATGCATACAAACGCGATTTATGGATTTCTGAATATTTTATTCAAAATATTAGATGAAGAAGAGCCATCGCATTTGTTAGTAGCGTTTGATGAAAAAGCGCCGACCTTCCGCCATAAAATGTATGAAGAATACAAAGGCAAAAGAAAGCCAATGCCGGCAGAATTGAGTGAGCAGGTGCCGGTAATCCGCAATCTCCTTCAAGCAATGAACATCCGTATTTATGCGGAAGAAGGCATTGAGGCAGATGATATCTTAGGAACGATGGCGAAAAAGGCGGAGCAGGAAGGCTACCTTGTTTCGATTGTATCTGGTGACCGCGATTTGTTACAGCTGGCAACGGATACCATTTTGGTCCGCATTCCGAAAACGAGTCGTGGCAAGACGGTTGTCGAAGACTATCATACAACGCAGGTAATTGATAAATACAGTGTTACGCCATCCCAGATTATTGACCTCAAAGGGCTGATGGGAGATGCTTCAGATAATATTCCAGGTGTCCCGGGAATTGGTGAGAAGACAGCAGTTAAAATTCTGACGATGTTTGGTACGGTTGAAAATGCGATTGAGCATGTGGAAGAAGTAACACCAAACCGTGCGAAAGAGGCACTGAAAAACCATGTGGACATGGCAAAAATGAGTAAAGATTTAGCGACCATAAGGACGAACTGCAAATTAGGAGTAGCGCTTTCGGAGTGTACGTTTGAGGATATGTTTAATGAAAAAGCGTATCAGTTGATTCAGTCTTTGGATTTAAAATCCATTTTAAAGCGGTTTTCAGAGGACACTGGCAGAGATAAAAAACTGGAAAAATATTTTCAGGTAATTGAGACAAAAAAAGACTGGCTTTCCTTTGTGCAGACAATTGAGAAGAAGGAGCCAGTAGCAGTAAAGACTGTATTCCGGAAGGATGCCGCAGTGACAACGAGTGCCAGCGGACAGATGACGTTATTTATGACGGAGACAGATGGAAGACTTTTAGGGATGGCAGTTGCATTTTCAAAAGAAAAGATTGCTTTTTGCAAAGTAGGCGATGATTTGTCCGAATACGACATTACAAGTGAAATCAGTAATCTTTTGAAAACACATACATTAGTTGCCAATGATTTAAAGAGCCAGTTAGATTTCTTCCCGGATGCAAAACCGGAAAACTCCTATGATACGAATCTGGCTGCGTACTTGTTAAGTCCGGTTCAGAAAAAGTTTGGGGAAGAGGAAATTGCGGAAACCTATGCGTCTGTTTTGATGCATCCATATGAGCAGTTTTTTGGCAAACAGTCGGAAGAAACTGCCTTTTTAGAGAAAGAAGACGAGGCGGTGCGGTACTTTAGCTACTGCGCACTAGTAAATGTACTTGCCTATCCGAATCTTTCCAAAGAATTGAAAAAACAAAAAATGCAGTCATTGTTTGAACAGATTGAAATGCCGCTCTTATTTACCCTTTATGACATGGAAAAAGTAGGAATTTTAGTAGAGAAAGAGGCACTGCATGAATATGGCGCCAAACTTGGTGAGCGCATTTCTGAGCTGGAAGCGGATATTTATGAGCGTGCAGGCGAGTCATTTAACATCAATTCACCGAAACAGTTGGGCGTAATTTTGTTTGAAAAAATGCATATGCCTTATGGCAAGAAAACGAAAACCGGATATTCCACTTCAGCGGAAGTTCTTGAAAAGCTCCGTTTTGAGGACCCGATTGTTGAGATGATTTTGGAATACCGCCAGCTTACGAAGTTGAAATCTACCTATGCAGATGGATTAGAGAGTGATATCGATGAAAAAGATGGCAGAATCCACACAACCTTTAATCAGAATGTGACGGCAACCGGACGTTTGAGCAGTACCGAGCCAAATCTGCAAAACATTCCGATTCGTATGGAACTTGGCAGACAAATCCGAAAAGTTTTTGTCCCACAGGATGGATACGTTTTCCTGGATGCTGATTACTCACAGATTGAATTAAGAGTGTTAGCACATATGTCAGAGGATGAAACGCTGATTGAAGCTTACCGGGAAAATGCGGATATCCACCGAACAACGGCGGCACTTGTATTCCATACGCCATACGAAGAGGTAACAGAACTGCAAAGGCGGAATGCAAAAGCAGTTAATTTTGGAATTGTATACGGAATCAGTGGGTTTGGTCTGTCGCGCGATTTGAACATTTCAAAAAAACAGGCTGAAAAATATATTGAGGATTATTTTGAAACGTATCCGGATGTAAAACGGTTTATGGACGAACTGGTGGAGCAGGGCAAACAAAAAGGTTATGTGACGTCTTTGTTTGGCAGAATCCGTCCGATTCCGGAATTTACGTCGAAAAATTTTATGCAGCGCCAGTTTGGCGAGCGTATTGCGATGAACTCCCCGATTCAGGGAACAGCGGCGGATATTATTAAAATTGCGATGATACGTGTGCATCGGAAATTAAAAGAAGGTAATTACAAATCCCGCTTGATTTTGCAGATACACGATGAACTTTTGATTGAGACGCACAAGAATGAAATTGATGAAGTAAAACAGATTCTGGAAACGGAAATGGTTCATGCCTGTGATTTGTCAGTGCCTTTGATTGCTGAGGTAAAGCAGGGAACAAATTGGTATGAGGCAAAATAAAACCAAGGAGAAAGAAAATGGTAATTGGTATTACTGGCGGCGTAGGCTGTGGTAAATCAACGGTGTTAAATCTACTGGAAGAAAAATATGGGGCAAAGATTATTGAGGCGGATGCCCTCGGTCATGAGGCAATGAAACCGGGAACAGAGCCATATCAAAAAATTTGTGACACATTTGGTGACGAAATCGCAGGTGACGATGGACAGATTCTACGTCCTTTGCTTGCGGATAAAATCTATCATGATGACAAAGGGAGAGAGCGGTTAAATGCGATTGTACATCCTTTTGTGAAGGAACAGATTCGTAAGCAATTAAATGAATGGAAGGATGAACCGGTTATCTGTCTGGAAACGGCAATTTTATTTGAAACCGGATGTGACACGCTCTGCGATACAATCTGGGCGGTTGTGACAGACAAAGAACTAAGGATTCAGAGGCTTATGGAATCGAGAGGATATTCACGAGAGAAGACGGAATCCATTATGAAAGTGCAATTATCGGACGAAGATTGGGAAAAACGATGTGATGCGTTACTTGTGAATAATGGGAACCTGCAAAAGCTGCAAGAAAGAATCGAAGAATTACTAGTCAGAAAGACAAACTTGTGATAGAATAATGGATAAGTAGAATCTTTGATGAGGAAACAAGGTGAGAATAATGAACGCAGAAGACAATAAGCTTGTATTTGGACTGGATATCGGAACGAGAAGTATTGTGGGAACGGTTGGCTACCGGGTTGGTACAGACCGTTTTGTTGTGGTTGCTCAGGAATCAATTGAGCATACGACACGTGCGGTGATTGATGGACAGATTCACGATATTCCGACCGTGGCAGATACGATTTATAAAGTCAAAGAGCGTTTGGAAAAGCGTGTGAGAGAACCTTTGTCAGACGTCAGCATTGCGGCTGCCGGAAGAGTGTTAAAGACAAAGCGCGTCAAAGCCCGCTATCAGTTTAATTCAGAGACAAAGGTGACCGAAGACCATATTCGTTCTCTGGATATGATGGGTGTAGAACAGGCTTATGACGAAATAAGGAAAGAGCAGACCGACAGTGGAAAGAAGTTTTTCTGTGTCGGCTATTCGATTGTAAAATATTATCTGAATGGCTATCCGATGGAAATGATTGAGATGCATATGGCAAATTACATCGAGGTGGAGCTGATTGCTACCTTTTTGCCGGAAGAGGTTGTGGATGGTTTGTATTCAGCTGTTGAGCTTGCCGGACTGCATGTGGCAAGTTTGACACTTGAGCCAATTGCTGCGATTAATATGGCAATTCCGGAAAAATTCCGTCTTTTGAATATTGCACTTGTGGATGTTGGAGCCGGAACAAGTGATATTTCGATTGTAAAAGATGGAAGTATTATTGCATTTGGCATGATTCCGCTTGCCGGTGATGAAGTGACAGAGGCAATTGCGAAGAAGTATTTGACGGACTTTGAGACTGCTGAATACATAAAAAGAGCCTGCGAGCGCAAGAAGAGTGTTTCTTTTAAGGATATATTCGGAAGTAAAATTCAGGTCACAAAGGAAGATATTGCGCAGATATCAGAAGATGCTGTGAAAAATATTACTAAAAACATTGCCGACCGTATTCTGGAATTAAATGGCGGTCAGTGTGTCAGTGCGGTATTTGTTGTCGGCGGAGGCGGTAAGCATGAAGGATTTACCGAGAGCCTTGCGCATTATCTTGGACTGCCGAATGAGCGTGTGGCAATACGTGGCGCAGAGGTACTCTCACAGGTTCAGTTTGAGCAGGAGGGAATTCGCAAAGATTCCACGTTGGTGACACCGCTTGGTATCTGCATGACTTATTATGAGCAGAAAAATAATTTTATTCATGTAATGGTAAATGAGCAGCGTGTGAAATTATATGATAATGGCAAGGTATCTGTATTAGATGCCTGTGTCAGTTATGGTTTTTCCAAAGACAATTTGTTCCCGATTCGCGGAGACAGTATTCATTATACGGTAAATGGTGAAGCCCGCGAAAAGAAGGGCAGAGTTGGCGAGGTGGCTGAGATTAAGAAAAACGGGGCATTAGTCAGCTTAAATGATAAAGTAGAGGAAAATGATACGATTCAGATTCGACCTTCCACAAAGGGAAGTGCCGGAAAATTGTTAATTAAGGAGATTCCGGAGTGTAATGCGGAAATTACTGTGACTTTGTTTGGAAGAAAACTGTTATGTCCAAAGTTGGTTGAAGCAAATGGTGAGGTGGTATCCTCGTTTTACGAAGTCAAAAATGGAGACGAAATCTGTACCTATGATTATTATTCCGTTAAGGGATTGTTAGAGTTTGCCGGTATGGATGTTGATACTTTGGTTCTTTTGAATGGAAGAGAGGCTGGTTCATCGGCAAAAATTGTTGACGGTGATGTAATTACAAAAAGACCGGTTACCAAGCCGGAAGAGCCGGAAAAAACAAAAGAAGAAACGATGCAGGAGCAGATGGATGAGGACCCATTGCTGGCTCCATTAAAACCGCTGCCGGATTGGATGAGTGATGTTCCGTTTGATACAGCAAAATTAGGGTCGGACGGAGAAGTGATTCCGGGAGCAAAGCAATTACAGCAGGAGAAAACGATTTCTACACCGGTAGAAGAAGTAACAGGGCCTGTATTTGTCACAATAAATGGAGATGTAGTCGAAATGCCGCATAAGAAAACCCCGATTTTTGTCGATGTGTTTGATGTATATCCGTTTGATATGACAAAAGCCGGAGGAACGCGTTTAGTAACTAGAATTAATGGTGAAGACAAAGATTTCACAGAGCCTATTCATGATGGTGATAGGATTGAATTGTTCTGGGAGTCTTAAGGGAGGCTTGGCATGGAAGAAAAAATTAATGATTTTTGGCAGAAAAAGCAGGTTGTGTTTTATCACATTTTTTTGGATGTTATGCTGTTAGTTTACTGTGCTGGTGTTTGTTTTGCAGAAAATAAGGAGGTAAGCATTCGCTATGTGGTTCTTTTTGTGTACGCTTTGTTGTGCATTGTGGCAGAATTAGTACATAATCGCCATATGCAGAAAAAATATGTTCATTCCAAGCGGATAATTCAGGTAGAAAAAGTGTATTGCTTTTTGCGGCCGGCACTTGGATTGGCGTATTATTATATGGCAGAGACAAAATTAGAGGGAATTATTTTCCTGATACTGTTCCTGATTTATTTCTTTGAGCTTTTTTACAGTGTTGCTCTTGGGAAAAAGGCTCACCGGGTTATTGTTTATGTGACGTATATCTGTCTGTACGGTATGATATCCTTTGTTATGCTTGTCGTGTTAGCACAGGATAACTTAAGCCGTGTTACAGTTGCAATCGCTATTAGAGAACTTGTGACGGTATCGGTCGTTCTTGTTTTAATCGTATTAGTCAGCGAGATGATGTTCTTTATGTGGGATTGTTTTGAAAAAGATATTTTCCGCCAGAACCGCGCACTGGAAGATTTAAATGAAGTCAATGATAAGATGAAGGAACAGCAGGAAAAAATCAACCGGGTAAATGAAAAATTAGGAGTCCAGAAAATCGAATTACAGCTTGCAAATAAAAAGATTAACCGTTCGCATGATGAAATGTCAGTGCAGAACGAATTGTCTTCCATCATTATATCATCGATAGAGATAAAGGATATGTTAGATAAAATTGTTGATATGATGCAGGTCCGCTTAGATTTGGATGTTGTTGTAATTGTTTTGGAACAGGATCATGAACTTTATGTTCCGGGAATGGAAGAAGAACAGCGGGTGCATGCAATTTCCTGTGTATTAGGAGACAAATTCCAAAAAAAGGTGATTGAATCCATTGAACATACGGATATGTCAGAGATTCTCCGCATGACACAGACCTATATACAAAATAATGTTACGGATTCTGTGCAGTTGTTTACTAAATTGGATGGTGAACAGGAACTTCCGTCGGTGGTATGCCTGCCAATTCGAAATCAGGAAGAAAGACTTGGTACATTGTTTGTTGGAAAGAACAAAGAAAATGCTTTTATGGACAGCCGTGCATTCTATGAGAATATTGCCAGCCAGATTAGTATCGGTGTTGCCAATGCGCGTCTTTATGCGAAGATGAATGATATGGCAATCCGGGATGGTCTGACAAGAATTTATAACCGCAGACATTTAACGGAATTGTTAGGAAAGTATCTGACGGAGGCTATGGCGAAAAAAGTGTCGGTTTCACTTGCACTTTTTGATATTGATAAATTCAAAATGGTGAATGACACCTATGGACATCAGTGCGGTGACGAAGTGATTCGTTATGTGGCTTCGTTACTAAATCGTGGAGCACTCAAGCATGGTGGTATTGCCGGACGCTATGGCGGTGAAGAATTTGTTGTAGCATTCTTTGAAAAAGATTTGGATGAAACGTATCATATCGTTGAGGACATTCATAATCAGATTCGGAGCGAGGAAGTTGTTTACGAAGGTAAACATATTTCAGTCCGTGCCAGCGTTGGTGTGGCAAGTTATCCACAGACCTGTGCCAATCCGGGAGAACTTTTGACAAGAGCAGACTGGGCAATGTATCATTCCAAAAAGAATGGACGTGACCAGATTACGATTGACAGTGAGAAGATAAGTTCTCAGATGTAACATAAAATGAGACAAATTGAGGTGGAAACACATGCAGTTATATAGTATTGCCAGCGGAAGCAGTGGTAATTGTATTTATGTCGGTGGCGAAGAAGCCCGGATTTTGGTTGATGCGGGAATCAGCATGAAGCGGATTCGGGAAGGCTTAATGGAGGAGAATTTTTCAATGGAAAGTCTTCATGCCATTTTTATTACACATGAGCACACCGATCATATTTGTGGTTTAGGACCGGTACTGCGTAAGTACCAGATTCCCGTTTATGCCACGAAGGAAACGATTGAGGCAATATGGGAAAAGGGTGATATGAAAGGTGTTTCCGAAGATTTGTTCCATGCGGTTGTGCCGGAAAAGGCGGTTTCGATTGAAGATATGGAGATTATGCCGGTTAGAATTTCTCACGATGCGGCAAATCCCGTTTGTTATACGGTGCAGTCAGAATCGAAAAAAATCGGAGTTGCGACCGATATGGGCTGCTTTTCCAATGAAATCGTAGACCATTTGAAAGACTGCGATTCATTGCTTTTAGAGGCAAACCATGACATTAACCTGTTGCAGGTTGGCAGTTATCCGTACTCACTCAAAATGAGGATTCTCGGTGAAAAGGGGCATTTGAGTAATGATGCCTCGGCAAGACTGATTGAAAAAGTGCTGCACCCCGGTTTGCAGCATATTTTACTGGGGCATTTGAGCAAGGAAAATAATTTTCCGGAGCTTGCCTATCAGACGGTAAGTTATGAATTGGAACAAAATGCAGCCTGGAATAAGATGGATACAGAGTTGTTAGTGGCAGACCGAATGGCGCCGACAAAACTGTTGACGATACAATAATTATGAAATAGAAAACTATTTCAGAATGGAGGAAGAAATGAAAAAGACAATAATTACCGTAGTAGGAAAGGACAGCGTAGGCATTATTGCAAAAGTATGTACTTACTTAGCAGAAAACGACATCAATATTTTAGATATTTCCCAGACAATTGTAGATGGATACTTTAATATGATGATGATTGTTGACTTTGCAAAGCTTACAAAATCTTTCGTGGATGCTTCCGAAGAGTTGGAAAATTTGGGCGAAGAAATCGGCTGCGTAATCCGTGTACAGAGGGAAGAGATTTTTGACAAGATGCATCGCTTATAAGGATTAGATTACGGAGGCTTAACTATGATAAATATAAATGAAGTCATTGAAACAAATAAAATGATTGATAAAGAAAATCTGGATGTGCGTACGATTACTCTTGGTATCAGCCTTTTGGATTGTATTGATTCGGATTTAACAAAACTTTGTGACAACGTATATAAAAAGATTACGACGATGGCAAAAGATTTGGTTGCGACAGGAGAAGAAATTGGAAAAGAATTTGGAATTCCGATTGTAAACAAACGAATTTCCGTTACACCAATTGCTTTGATTGGTGGCTCTGCGTGCAAGACACCGGATGATTTTGTTAAGATTGCACAGACACTTGACCGTGCAGCAAAAACAGTAGGCGTAAACTTTATCGGCGGCTATACGGCACTGGTATCGAAAAAGATGACGCAGGCAGATAAAAACCTGATTTTGTCGATTCCAAAAGCACTTGCAACAACAGAATATATCTGCAGCTCAGTAAATGTCGGTTCTACAAAGACAGGACTTGATATGGATGCGATTCTGTTGATGGGTAAAGTTGTGAAAGAGACAGCGGTACTCACAAAAGATAATGATTCCATCGGCTGTGCTAAGCTGGTTGTCTTTTGTAATGCGCCGGATGATAATCCGTTTATGGCGGGCGCATTCCACGGCGTAACAGAAGGGGATGCCGTGATTAATGTTGGTGTCAGCGGACCTGGTGTTGTAAAAACGGCACTGGATAAAGTAAAAGGAAAAGATTTTAGTACCGTTTGTGAGACAATTAAAAAGACAGCATTTAAGATTACTCGTGTTGGACAGTTAGTTGCACATGAAGCATCCAAACGTCTTGGGGTTCCATTTGGTATTATCGATTTGTCGTTAGCACCGACACCGGCAGTTGGAGATAGTATTGCAGAGATTTTTGAATCCCTTGGGTTAGAGCGTGCCGGAGCACCAGGTACAACAGCAGCACTTGCAATGCTTAACGATCAGGTGAAAAAGGGCGGCGTTATGGCATCTTCTTATGTCGGCGGCTTAAGTGGTGCTTTCATTCCGGTCAGCGAGGATCAGGGAATGATTGATGCCGTAACCGAGGGTGCATTGACACTTGAAAAACTCGAAGCAATGACGTGTGTCTGCTCCGTTGGTCTGGATATGATTGCAATTCCGGGAGATACTAAGGAAACAACGATTGCCGGTATCATTGCGGATGAGATGGCGATTGGTATGGTAAATCAGAAGACGACAGCCGTTCGTCTGATTCCGGTACAGGGTAAAGATGTTGGTGACCAGGCAGAATTTGGCGGACTTTTAGGATATGCACCGATTATGCCGGTAAATCCGTTTGGCTGCGATGATTTTGTAACCAGAACCGGTCGAATTCCGGCACCAATTCATAGCTTTAAGAATTAAGAAATGTTGGCAGGTGGTGAATCACAATGGAAAAATTTCAAATTATGGGTAAAAAACTGGAACATCATGGACATATTCTGGATTTTTATACTTACGAACTCAAAGTGCCAAACGGCAATACCGCTTACTGGGATGTGTTAGAGCACAAAGGGGCTTCTGCCATTATTCCGGTGGATGAGGATGGAAAAATTATTTTAGTCCGTCAGTACCGCGGTGCAATTGACGATTTGCTGTTAGAAATCCCGGCAGGAGGAAGAGATTCTTTGGAGGAAGATTTTCTTGTCTGTGCGGCGAGAGAGTTAGAAGAGGAAATCGGGTATCGTTCGGATGAAATTCATCATTTGGTGGATTATCACTCAGCTGCTGCCTATACAAGTGAAAAAATTGCGATTTACTATACGGAAAAGTTAATTCCATCGAAACAACATCTGGATGAGAATGAATTTGTTCAGATTGAACGCTATTCGCTGGAAGAATTAAATGAGATGATTTTTGATGGCCGGATTACAGATGGAAAAACCATTGCCGGTATTATGGCATATCAGATGTTAAAACACAAGAATCAGGAATAATACAGGCTTTGTCCACATACCTTGTAAAAGGCGCTGCCTGAGAGGAGTGGACATATGTATAAACATCATCGAACAAATCACAGCCGATTGTTAAATAGAGAATTTCTGCAAAAGATAATTCTCTGTTTTCTAATCGGCTTTTTGTGTGGAGCGGTTTTTTATTACTGTTTTCAAAATTCATTTCGTGAAATTTTACAGGCAACTTTAGAAAATAATACAAAAACATGGACAAAACAAACGGCGTTTTTTCCGGAATGGATTCGGTCTTTGTGGAATCACGGAAAGTATTTTGCCCTTATGTGGCTTTTAGCAGTAAGTCCTGCGGGACCGGTGAGTCAGAAGATATTTGTCGTTTATACCGGAATAAGAAACGGCTTTTTATTTGTCTTTTTTTTATATGCCAAAAGTGCATTTGGCATCGTTGTCTACTTTGCCAGTCTGATTCCACAGGTCTTTTTACTGGCACCGCTGTATCTTTTCTTGTTTTATGTGACAACGGAAAACAGGCAGCTAAAGCGAGGAAAAATCACAATTATTCTTATGATTGTTACCTTTTTAACTGCCTGTCTGATTGAAGTCAAATGGAATCTTCCGTTGATGAAAAAAATCTTATAAATGATTTGCAATTTTATCAATTAATCGCTCGGTTTCATCCCATCCAAGACAAGGGTCTGTGATGGATTTTCCGTATTCGTGCTCATTGACTTTCTGGCTGCCCGGAAGCAGATAACTTTCTACCATAACACCTTTAACTAATTCGGCGATAGCAGGATTTACCAAACGGCTGTGCAGCACTTCATCCACGATTCTAGGCTGCTCATAGTGTTTTTTGCCGGAATTGGAATGGTTGGCATCAACAATACATGCCGGGTTGTGCAGGTTGAGAAGTGAATATTTCTCATGCAGACGTTCCAAATCTTCATAGTGGTAGTTTGGAATATTCTGTCCATGTTTATTTACGGCACCGCGAAGAATAGTGTGTGCCAATGGATTTCCGTCTGTTGTTACCTCATGTCCACGATACAGGAAAGTATGTGAGGACTGGGCAGCAATACAGGAATTTAACATAACGGAAAAATCACCACTGGTTGGATTTTTCATACCTGCCGGAACATCCATGCCACTGACGGTCATACGGTGCTGCTGATCTTCCACAGAGCGGGCACCAACGGCTACATAAGATAAAATATCACTGATGTATGGCCAGTTTTCCGGATAGAGCATTTCATCCGCAGAGAAAAGGCCGGTTTCAGAAATCGCACGAAGGTGCATCTTTCTCATGGCAATCAAGCCCTCCATAAAGTCAGGTGCTTTTTCCGGGTCAGGCTGGTGAACGATTCCTTTGTAACCCTCGCCGGTAGTTCTTGGTTTGTTTGTATAAATTCGTGGAACAATCAGAATTTTTTCTTCTACTTTTTCCTGCATTTTTGCAAGGCGGGTAATATATTCGCAGACAGAATCTTCATGGTCAGCAGAACATGGTCCGATAATCAATAAAAATTTGTCCGATTCACCTGTAATAATTGCACGGATTTGTGCATCGCGAATTTCTTTTTGTGCTTTCTGCTCCGGCGTCAGGGAGTACAATTCCTGAAGCACTTCCGGAGATATTACTTCTTTTTTGTAATGGAAACTCATTTTTCATTCTCCTTTGCATCTTTTCACTCTTGTGTATTCTACTCCTTTTTTATGGAAGTGTCAATTGTTCATAATTTCGTAACATTTACATTGTATAGTATGTGGGTATGGGTTTAATAAAGTGAGCCCTTATGGTGAATGAACATAAAGGAGGTTCAAACGTTGATTAAAGTAGAACATCTGGTAAAGCGTTATGGTAATCGAAATGTAGTGGATGACCTGAGTTTTACCGTTGAAAAAGGACAGATTGTTGGCTTCTTAGGACCAAATGGTGCCGGAAAATCAACAACGATGAACATGATTACCGGTTACATCTCTGCGACAGAGGGCACGATTGAGATAGATGGTGTGGACATATTTGATGAGCCGGAGAAAGCGAAGAAAAAAATCGGGTATCTTCCGGAGATGCCGCCGCTTTATCCAGATATGCTGGTAAGAGAGTACTTAAGTTTTGTCTGTGACATAAAGAAAGTGAAAAGAGATAAGAAAGACGCTATGATTTCTAAAGTCATGCGCCGTACAAAGATTACCGATGTATCGGAGCGTTTGATAAAGAACTTATCCAAAGGTTACAAACAGCGTGTGGGAATTGCCGGTGCGATGGTTGGTGATCCTGAGATCCTTATTTTTGATGAACCGACGGTTGGACTTGATCCGAAACAGATTTTGGAAATCCGCGATTTGATTCGTGACTTGAGCGAGAAGCATACGATTTTGCTTAGCTCCCATATCATGCAGGAAGTCAGTGCGGTATGTAATGAAATTATCATTATCAATGAAGGTAAGATGATTGTCAAAGATAAACCGGAAAACATTTCTGCACACATCGAGCAGACGCATGAACTGACGATGGAGATTAAGGGAAATAAAGAATTAGTACGCAGTATTTTATCGGGCATTGAACATATTACAGAATATAAAGTAACCGATTCTGAGGACGATGAAATCTGCAAAGCCATGGTTGTTTCTGAGGCAGATTCAGATATCCGTGAAACGGTCTTTTATGCGCTGGCTGAGAATAAATGTGCAATTTTGGAAATGCATACGAAGGAGCCTTCTCTTGAGGAAACCTTCATTCGTCTGACCGGAAATGGCAGCCGTCAGATGGCAGAGCGAAACAGCCGCAGAAGAAAAAAGGAGGGGAAATAAGATGAGAGCGATTTATAAAAAGGAAATAAAGTCCTATTTTACATCTGCCATTGCGTGGGTGTTCCTGGCGTTTTTCTTGGTGCTGACCGGATTGTTTTTCTTCCTGTATAATTTGTCCGGTGGTTCGCTGAATTTTTCTACCGTTTATGGAGCCATTGAGATTTTCTTTATTCTGCTCCTGATTCCGGTACTTACGATGAAAAGTATGGCAGACGAGAAACATCAGAAAACGGACCAGTTGTTATATACGTCACCAATTTCGATTAATAAAGTCGTACTTGGAAAATATTTAGCGTTAGTTACATTATTTGCAATTGGTCTTTTGATTGTGTCACTTTATCCGATTATTTTACAGAATTTAGTGCGCAGCGTAGCAGAAGAGGGAAGTACTTCTTACACGGTAAATTATGCGGTTGCTTATGGCAGTACACTTGGATTCTTTTTGATGGGATGTGCTTACATTGCCATTGGCGTGTTTGTTTCTTCTTTGACGGAGAGTCAGGTGATTGCAGCCGTTGCTATCGGTGTTATCAATATTTTCACGATGCTCATGACAAGTTTTGCAAATATGCTTCCATCCAGCAAAATTTTTATGGTATGTTTCTTCGCAGCCTTAATTGTTTTGCTGGCATTTGCCTTGAATTTTTGGATTCATAACAAATGGGTTTCGGCGCTTGTCGGACTTGTGGCTGAAATTGTCTTGTTTGTTTTGTATTTCTTTTTCTCATCCCATTTTGATGGTTTGCTGTATAACGTGTTAAGTGCGATTTCATTTACGGACCGGTACACAAACTTCACATATGGTATTTTGGATGTGAGCGCAATGTTGTATTATGTGAGTGTTAGTTTTCTGTTTGTATTTTTTACGATTCAGAGAATTAAGAAACAACGCTATAATTAGGATGCGTGGAAAAGGAGGATATCATGAGCAGGAATAAAAATGAAAAGAAAAAATTTGCAAGCCGTAAATTTAAGATGGGAAGTTTTCAGACGATTACGATGGTAATTGTGCTTGCCGTAGTAGTGCTTGTTAATGTTGTAATAGCCAGAATGAACTGGTCAAAAGATATGAACTCGGATTATCTGTATTCCCTGTCATCCGATACTATTTCGTATGTCAAAGGATTAAAGGATGACATTACCATTTATTATTTGGTGGAAGATGGACATGAGGCACAGACGAGTTCTTATACAAAGACGATTAATGTCGAGAATATCATTAAACTTTACGATGGTTTGGGAACGGTGAAGGTTGAGAAGAAGAACCCGGTTCTTTATCCGAACTTTGCGAAAAAATACACAAGCGAGAGTGTGCAGGATAATGACATGATTGTGGTGAATAACAAGAACGGAAAATCACAGTATTTGTCATTTCAGAGTGATATGATTGAAATGACGTACGACACTTCTTCCGGTTCTATGGAGCAGGTTCCAAAATCATTGAAGTTAGAGTCGGCGGTTACGTCGGCAATTCAGAAAGTAACATTAAAAAATACAAAGAAAGTTTACGTGGGCGGCGGCCACAGCATGCAGTCCTTAAACGATGACTTTACAGAACTTCTCTCGAAAAACGGATTGGAGAAGGAAGACTTTGATTTGACAAAAAATACAAAAGTGCCGGATGACTGCAGCTTACTTATTTTATACAGTCCTGCTGCCGACATCACAGCAAACGAGTACAAGTATCTGAGTACTTACTTGAAAAATGGCGGAAAGGCAATCTTTTTGCTGAATTATACAGTGGATACACCGTACTACAATAAGCTGTTAAAAGATTACGGCATTAATGTCCAGTCCGGTTATGTGCTTGACCCGGATAATTACTTTGCTTCCTATGGAAGCGGTGCCTATATGCTTTTGACACCGCAGGTAAGTAAAGACAGTGATTTGACATCGGATTTGAGCACAAAAGACGTTCTTTCCTGGTACAGTAAAGGAATGACGGCGGATAAGAAAGTGCGAAGCACATTGACGGTTCAATCGGTTTTGACGACATCGGATAAATCCTATGCACGCAAAATTAGTGATAAAGAAGATACACAGGATTTGGAGAAAAAAGATAGTGACCAGGCAGGACCTTTCAGTGTAGCGATGACCGCAGAAGATAAATACGCGGAAAATACAAAGGGTGAAGGCCATGCAACAAAGATTTTTGCGATTGGTTCCGTAGCCTTTATGGATGTACCAAACAGCAGTTATGGCTCAACAACAAGTATTATTGGTACACAGATGGCAGAGCAGTACAATAACCGTGCGATTTTAGTGAACGCTCTGAAGTGGCTTGTCGGTGATGGCGGAGATGAGATAAAGGTATTAAATATTCCGGACCGCTCCCTCTTAGAAGAGACGGTACAGTTAAACTCCGGTGATATTACCTTCTGGACAGCTTTGCTTGTTGTAGTTCTTCCACTTGCCCTGCTGCTTTGCGGATTCCTGATCTGGAACCGAAGGAGGAAAAAATAATGTCAAGTAAGAAAAAGAATGCCATTACGATGATTGCCCTTGTGGTGGTACTGATTATTTGCTTAGTCCTTTATTTTGTGATTCCACGCGGTAAATCATCAGATGCAGATACAGACAATAGTTCGACAAGTGAATCGAACTCAACGGATTCCGGTTCGGACAATGCAAAAATTACGTTAGATACCATTACGTCTGATACCATTTCTTCGATTACCTTGACAAAGAAAGGTAAACAGGCGTGGAAACTTTCCCAGAAGAAAAAGGGAACATGGAAGATTGACGGAAAAGAAAGTGCTCCGGTATCGGATGAGACGATATCATCTATGGTAAAAAATGTTAATCCGGTGAAAGCAACACAGAAGTTTTCAGCTAAATCCGGAAATCTTTCCGACTACGGTTTGAAAACACCGGCATTTACAATTGCGATTGAGACAAAAGACGGCGCCTCCTATCAGTATCAGATTGGAGGTGAGGTGCCAAAATCAGATATGGGCTACTACGCAAAATGTTCAGGACATGATGAGATTTACTGCTTGAATACCGCGATGATTACGGCATTTAACGTAGATGAGATTAGTTTCATCAAGATGGATACACTACCTGAAATTGATGACGATTATTTGACTGCATTTTCTGTAAAGAATAAAAAAGGTAATGATTTTGCAGCGAAAAAGGTGACAGATGCAGAAAAAGTTGATTTTTACTCGAACTGGAATATTACGGCACCGTATGCGAAACCACTGGCAACCAGTCAGTCGGAGTGGAGTTCAGTGCTTGGTTACTTTACGGTTCTGAAATATGAGAAAATGGTGGAGTATGACTGCAAGAACCTTAAGAAATACGGACTGGATTCGCCAACTTCTGCGATTACGGTAGATTTCTACCAGCCAAAGGATGGTTATACACCGACAGCTACGGCAACACCAAATGCTATGGCGTCCGGTTCGTCTTCGTCCTCATCCTCTTCGGATGCTTCCTATATCATTCCGGAGAACAAAAGAATGTATAAGTCGTTAAATCTTTTGATTGGAAAAAAGACAAAAGATTCGTATTACGTCTGTGAAAAAGGAAGCCGGAATGTGTATACGATGAGTTCGGACACGATTGAAAAGATTACAAAACTTGATGCCTATACCAATATGGATCACTGTGTGTATTCTGTACTTGCGACAAGCATAAAAGGATATGATGTCACATACGGCAATACAACACTTTCCGTATCACGTAAAACCGTGAAAAAGGATACTTCAAAGACAACAGCAACACCGACGGCTGCAGCAACCGAAAGTGGAACTGCGGTTAATAATGCAACGGACAGCAGTGTGAAAAATATCTGGACGTTAAATGGCAAGAAAATTTCAGATGATGATGAGAGAGACTTCTTATCACCGTATTCACTTGCTTATCTGCTTGAGTATTCCGGAAAAGCGGATAATAAAGTAAAGCCAAAGAGCAATAAGCCGGTTCTTACGATTGTATACCACGAGAATAACCGTGATGTAACCGTTCGTTACCTGCCTTATGACGGAATTAACTTTTACCGGGTAGAGAAAAACGGCATGGATTATTTCCTTGTCGATAAATTGTCGGTAGACGACATCATTAAAAAGTTTAAAGGCATTGAAAAACTGGCAAAATGATAAGATTCATAAAAAGCACTTGAAAAATGTTCAGGTGCTTTTTATAATGGAAGAAAAGCAAAAAGTTAGAAAGAGAGACAAAGAGCAATGATGGATATCAAAACGTATTTATATAATACTTTGACAAAGTCAGTGGATGAGTTTGTGCCAAACGAAGAAGGAAAAGTTGCGATGTATACCTGCGGACCGACGGTGTACCATTTTGCACACATTGGAAATCTTCGCAGTTACATTATGGAGGATGTACTTGAAAAATATCTGCGTTATGTTGGCTACGATGTAAAACGTGTCATGAATATTACGGATGTCGGACATTTGACAAGTGACGGTGATACCGGGGAAGACAAGATGTTAAAGGGAGCAAAAAGAGAGCATAAGACGGTTATGGATATTGCCCGCTTTTATACGGATGCATTCATGGCAGACTGTGAAAAATTAAGCATCAAATGTCCGGATGTTGTAGAACCTGCGACAAACTGCATTCCGGAATTTATTCACATGATTGAGGTTCTCTTAGAAAAAGGATATGCTTATATTGCAGGAGAGAATGTGTATTTTGACACCTCAAAGCTGGATAATTATTATATTTTATCTTCTCAGAATGAAGAGGATTTGCAGGTTGGTGTCCGCGAGGATGTTGAAGAAGATACAAATAAGAGAAATAAGACAGACTTTGTTCTCTGGTTTACCAAATCAAAGTTTGATAATCAGGAATTGAAGTGGGACAGCCCTTGGGGCGTTGGTTATCCGGGATGGCATATCGAGTGTTCCTGCATCAGTATGAAACATTTGGGAGAATATATGGATATTCACTGTGGCGGTGTCGATAACATTTTCCCTCACCATACAAATGAGATTGCTCAGAGTGAGGCCTACATCGGTCATAAGTGGTGTAATTACTGGTTCCATGTCAATCATTTAAATACGAAGAATGGGAAAATGAGTAAGTCAAAGGGTGAATTTTTGACGGTTTCTCTTTTAGAGGAAAAAGGCTATAATCCAATGGCATACCGTTTCTTCTGTTTACAGTCACATTACCGCAAACCGCTTGAATTTTCGTGGGATGCACTGGATAATGTAGTAAGTGCGTATGATAAGTTAGTAAAGAGAATTGCCAATCTATCAACGGATGGAGAAGTGGATGCGGCTGCGTGCGAAGAATGGAAGATGAAATTTGCAGAGGCACTTTCTCATGATATTAACACCAGTTCGGCAATTACTGTTTTATATGATATGTTAAAGGCAGAACTTTCGGATGCTTCGAAACGTGTGTTAGTGCAGAGCATGGATGAAGTACTTTCTTTGCAGCTTGAGAAAGCATGGGAAGAAAAAAAGGCAGATGTGGACGATGAACTGGCCTCTTATGTAGAGGGAAAAATACAAGAGAGAAAAGAAGCAAAAAAAGCAAAAGATTTCGCAAAAGCTGATGCAATCCGCGAGGAATTGTTAGCAAAAGGAATTGTGTTAAAAGATACCAGAGAAGGTACTTTCTGGGAAAAGCAGTGATAGGAAAGGATGGATGACATGAAAAGAAAATTGTTGAGTCTTTTCTTGAGTCTTTCGCTTATGGTTGTAAGTGTGACGGGATGTCAGTCAGATTCTGTTACGGAGGAGACCAAAAAAGAAGTGCAGACAAAGAAAAGCCAGGTGTTATCGTTATACAAGGAAATTGAGACGATGATTCAGAAAAATCACATCGAGGCAGACGCCGATTTTGCAAAGATGAAAGAAAAACTTACGTCGATGTCCAAAAAGGTAGACGAAAAGATTGAGGATACGACAGAAGAGGATGCAAAACAAGCCATCACAGAGTTAAAACGTTTAGAAACAAATTTGCAGCAGACAAAGAAAAATGTCGAGGCACACATAGCAAAATAAAAAATCAAAAAAAGGGGCATATCAAAGGATATGCCCCTTTTAATCAGATATCAGTCTTTATCCCCTAACTCTAAGTAAAAGTTAAGAAAGTCGGTGCGTTTTTCCTTTGTTGCCGCAATCGCGGAACGTGGATGACGGTTCATCTGACCGGTCAGAAGATAGGGAATGTTATAACCCCAGACAACACCGGATTCTTTTAAGGGTACGATATGTTTTTCCAAAAACTTAAGAAGTGGAATAATATCGTATTTCGGATTTTTCAAAAATCCTAACAGCTGCTCGCTGGCGCAGTTTCCGGCACCACGGCCCATACCATTTACGGTAGCATCTAAGTAGCTGACACCTCTGGTAAGAGCGGTAATTGTGTTGGCAAACGCTAACTGCTGGTTGTTATGTGCATGTATACCGGTAAATTTACCAGTATTTTCAGCTGCCTCCAAATATTGGTCAGACAAGTCATCAATCTGCTCCATATAGAGAGAGCCATAACTGTCCACTAAGTAAATTCCATCGACTTCGCTTTCTCCAATCAGCTGCAGTGCTTCTGTGATTTCTGATTCCTTTGCGTTGGAAATCGCCATAATGTTAATCGTTGTTTCATAGCCCATGTTTTTGCAGTGTCTTACCATATCAAGAGCTGC
The DNA here is from genome assembly GCA_934322085.1 of uncultured Eubacterium sp. Classification (GTDB taxonomy): domain Bacteria; phylum Bacillota; class Clostridia; order Lachnospirales; family Lachnospiraceae; genus Eubacterium_F. The sequence continues at coordinate 62,413 of CAKRGF010000001.1, read as the reverse complement.
CGGAATGGTATTGATGTATGTTGCAATACGAACCAAATCAATAACACTTTCCTCACGCGGGATAATGTCACGTTTGTAATTGCATCGGCCAACGTCTGCCATAACGGCAATTTTCATATCCGTATCGTTGTCTCCGACGATGTTGCGAAGGTCAGTCTCTTCACAGAATTTCCATGGTCCGAAATCTTTCGGGTCAAAAATATCTTTGGATGCTTTATAGCCAAATTCCATATAATCTATGCCAGCTGCAACATTCGCAGCGTATAAATCACGTACAAAATCTTCCGTAAAACGGAAATCATTTACAAGTCCTCCATCCCGAAGAGTAGCATCTACCACTTTGATGTCCGGGCGGTAAGAAAGCAAAGAACCTCTTTTCTTTGACATTTTCGTGTACCTCCTTTGTATTTTTTCCTTTCCAGCCTATTGTATCAGAAAATTCATAGAAAGAAAAGGATTTCTTATTGCTATTTTTTTAAATACAAGGTAAAATATATTGTTGTGACATCCAATAACAGATGTTGAGAAAGCATAGGAATATGGAGGATGATGAGATTGAAAAAATGGATTGCTTTATGGAGTACTCTGTTACTGGTAGTGAGTATTCTTCCGGTAATGCCTGTTCAGGCAGAAGAGATTTCGGCAGTAGAGCAGGCAAAACTTTGTGTTGATAATATTTTGACTGCAGCTCCTGCACCTGAATATTATACATTTTCTGAAAAGCTGGCAGATGAAGTGGACCAATTGGGGAAATTACTGCAGAATGTGCTCAGCACATCGGAGATTGATGAATTAAATACCTATGTTGCAGAGAAGACAACGACAGAAATTTCGGGTGAAGATGGTACATCAACATCATTAACGAAATATCAATCCGTGCAGAAATTTTACCAGGATTATGCGGATGCGCAGAATACGGCATTAAAAGAATTGGTAAAGCCAATTCATGAAGCCGTAAGTACAATGCTGGCAAATACCTTGACAAGAGCCAGTTATACTGCTGTAAAAGATCGTTATGAAAAGTCAACAGCACATGTAAAAGCAGCAGTGGATGCAGATGATGTGAATGTAATAAGCCAGATTCATGAACTGCTTGATCTGGTGGATAGTGCAGATCGTTCTTTTTTGCGGATTGAAATGCTTAAAGCATCAAGTTCGAGCACAGAGTATCCATTGTTTTTACAGGATGTGCAGTCTGCCAAGACATCATATGGATTATATGAAAGTAAATTTGCTGAGTTAAGGGGATATACCAAATATGCCAAGTGCCTGGCAAAAGCGATGAAAAATTCTTTGTTTGTGAATTATAATAAATTTCAAAAGGCACAATTGATTGCAGATGTAGAACAGGCATATGACAAGTTAGGTTCTTTTAGTGTATTGGATAATTCGGCAAAGGAAAAACTGGATGTGCTTCAGGAAGCAGTAAAGGCTGGAACTGCCAGCACATTTACGCTTTCTGTATATGACTATTATCGTGGAGAGCAAATTCAGCGTGTACTTACACAGTATCGGAATATAGTAACATTTGAACAAATGATGGCGCTGACGGCAGCGACGCCGGCAAATAAAACGGAACTTACCGCAGCACTTCACGCTTATAATTATTATAAACAGCAGCTGACAGCGGATGAGCAGAAGTTAGTGATGCCGGAAATTGTAAAAAAGATGAATCAGGCTGTGCTGTTTAATACTAATTGTGAAGAAGTAAAAAAACAAATTGACCAAATTGGTGTAGCTGTTTCGGATGCACAATTTACCGCATTTACGCAGCGATATGAAACTGCATATAGAGCATACCGCCTGTTTGTAAATACGTATGGTGGAATTTGTAATATTTCCGATTTGATTACAAATCTTTCAACGTTAGATGAGGCAACAGATCGCCTGGAGATGCTTAAGAGTATCCGTCAGATTGAAGAGACGGATGATGCTCTCATGTGTTCAAAAAAATTGCAGATTGAGAGTCTTTTAAATACTTATGAACGCTTAGATGCAGATAAAAAAACAGCTATTTACAATATTGTATCGCTGAAGGAGATTAACGCGGATGTACAGATTGCAAGTGCCCTGCGGTTACAGATTGATACGATTCAAAGTGGAGAGGGTGGATATTCATTACTGGATGAAGATGTAGTAAGGAAGATGCGTACCGATTATGAACAGATGACAGATCGACAGAAACGGTATTTTGGCAGTTTCTATTTGAATCAGCTTAGTGTAATTGAGAGTCAGCTGGACGTTGAAAACAGAAATGCAGCGCTTCGTGTGAGTTCACTTATTAATCATATTGGTACTGTTAATGTGGCTGCAAAGGGGCGTATCGAGAATGCAAGAAAAGCCTATGATGCACTTAGTGCGGCGCAGAAGGTTTATGTTACTAATGTTTTAACATTACAAGCAGCAGAAACAGCATTTGGAAAATTGGAGCTTTCTATCGCAAAAGCAAAGGTTTCTTCTCTTGGCAGTTACCGTTATAGTGGAAATGCATTGACACCGTCCGTAAACGTTGAACTAAATGGTGTTAAATTAGTGCAGGATATAGATTATTCTGTGACGTATTTGTCAAATAAAAATGTGGGTACCGCAAAAGCCGTTATCCGCGGAAAAGGTGCATATAAAAACGCCATTGTGAAAACATTTACTATATATCAGGAAACGCTGGCAAGTGCAGCCGTAAAAGGATGTAAAGCAAAATATAGCTATACGGGTAAAGAAATTAAGCCGATTATTCAGTTGGTTTGGAATGGAAAAGTGTTAAAGAAAAACACGGATTACACAATTCTTTATAAAAACAATAAGAAGCGGGGAGTAGCAGGAATTATTGTGAGCGGTGCAGGAAACTATTCCGGTACGCTGACAACATTCTTTACAATTGTTCGTGCTTCTGTGAAAAAAGCAAAGATTGTTGGTCTGAACACGTCGTACGAATATACCGGCAAGGCCATCAAGCCAAATGTAACAGTAAAAATTGATGGAAGAAAATTAAAGAAAAAGACAGATTATATTCTTTCTTACCGGAAAAACAAGAAAAAAGGAACCGCACTTCTTTATGTAAAAGGTGTGGGAAACTATTCTGGTATGAAAAAAATGAAATTTAAGATTCATTGACCGATAGTACAAAAGATGGTACAATGAATTTTGATATGCACAATATATAGGAGGAATTTCAAAAATGGATTACAAAAAAGCAGGAGTTGACATTGAGGCAGGTTATAAGGCAGTATCGCTGATGAAAGAGCACATTGCATCGACTATGAGACCGGAAGTATTGACGGATATCGGTGGCTTTTCTGGCGCATTTTCGATGAAAAAGTTTGTTGGCATGGAAGAACCAACATTGGTTTCTGGCACAGATGGTGTAGGAACAAAACTTAAATTGGCTTTCATTTTGGATAAGCATGATACGATTGGTATTGACTGTGTGGCAATGTGTGTAAATGATATTGCATGTGCCGGTGGTGAACCGCTGTTTTTCTTGGATTATATTGCATGCGGTAAAAATGAGCCGGAAAAAATTGCGAAAATTGTAAGTGGTGTAGCCGACGGATGCCGTCAGGCAGATTCCGCACTGATTGGTGGAGAGACAGCTGAGATGCCTGGCTTTTATCCGATTGACGAGTATGATTTGGCAGGATTTTCTGTTGGTATCGTAGATAAAAAAGATATGATTACCGGCAAAGATTTGAAAGCCGGCGATGTTTTAGTAGGTATGGCTTCTTCCGGTATTCACAGTAATGGTTATTCACTGGTCCGCAGTGTATTTTCCATGAAGGAAGAAACATTAAACCAGAAATATGAGTCTCTTGAAAGTGACTTGACTTTGGGTGAGACACTTCTTACTCCGACAAAGATTTATGTCAAAGCACTCCGTCAGATTAAAGAGGCAGGCGTGCGGATTAAAGCATGCAGCCATATCACAGGCGGTGGTTTCTATGAGAACATTCCGAGAATGTTAAAAGAGGGAACTCATGCAAAAATTAAGAAAGATAGTTTTGTGATTCCGCCTATTTTCAAAATGCTTGCATCCGATGGCTCGGTTGCAGAAGAGGCAATGTTTAATACATATAACATGGGCGTTGGTATGATTACAGCAGTGGATAAACAGGATGTTGATAAGACTGTAGAGGCAATCAAAGCAGCCGGAGAGACACCTTATATCATGGGTGAAATCGTAGATGGCGAGAAAGGAATTACATTATGCTAAGAGCAGCCGTTTGTGTATCCGGTGGCGGAACAAATCTTCAGGCAATTATTGATGCGGTATCAGCGGGCACGATTACGAATACGGAGCTTGCACTTGTTATCAGTAATAAACCAGGGGCGTATGCCTTAGAGCGTGCGAAAAAAGCAGGGATTCCATCTGAAGTCCTCGTTCCGAAAGATTACGAAGACCGAAATGCTTTTGGAGAAGCACTGATTCACTGTTTAAATGACAAACAGATTGATTTGGTTGTGTTAGCCGGATATCTTGTGATTTTGCCGGAGAATTTTGTAAAAGCGTTTGAAGGCCGTATCATAAATATTCATCCATCGTTGATTCCGTCGCACTGCGGTGCCGGATATTATGGACTTAAGGTGCATGAGAGTGTTTTGGCAAGAGGAAATAAAGTGACAGGGGCAACGGTTCATTTTGTTGATGAGGGAACCGACAGTGGCCCGATTATTTCACAAAAAGCAGTGGAAGTGCTTGATGATGACACGCCGGAAGTCTTGCAGAAACGTGTGATGGAGCAGGCAGAATGGAAAATTCTTCCAGAAGCAATTGACTTAATTGCCAATGGTAAATTAGAAATTGTGGATGGAATTGTAAAACGTAAATAACAGTTAGGAGGATATCTCGTGAAAGTTCTTATTGTAGGAAGCGGTGGCCGTGAACATGCCATTGCAGTAAGTGTAGCAAAAAGTAATCAAGTGGAAAAAATATATTGTGCACCGGGAAATGCCGGAATCGGACAGATTGCAGAATGTGTTGATATTACCGCAATGGAATTTGATAAATTGGCTGATTTTGCTGAAAAAAATCAGATTGATTTGACAATTATCGGTATGGATGACCCTTTGGTAGGCGGTGTGGTTGATGTGTTTGAGGCACGTGGACTCCGTGTGTTCGGACCGAGAAAAAATGCGGCGATTATCGAAGGCTCTAAGGCATTTTCAAAAGATTTGATGAAGAAATACAACATTCCTACGGCAGCCTATGAGAACTTTACGAATCCGGATGAGGCACTTGCTTATCTTGAGACGGCAAAAATGCCAATCGTTTTGAAAGCGGATGGGCTGGCACTTGGAAAAGGTGTTTTGATTTGCAACAACTTAGAAGAAGCAAAAGCCGGTGTTAAGACATTGATGTTAGACAAGCAGTTTGGTGATGCCGGAAATGAAATTGTTATTGAAGAGTTTATGACCGGACGTGAGGTATCCGTGCTTTGTTACTGTGATGGTACACATATCAAACCAATGACAAGTGCACAGGACCACAAACGTGCCAAAGATGGTGATAAGGGATTGAATACCGGCGGAATGGGTACTTTCTCACCAAGTCCGTTTTATACGGATGAGGTTCAGAAATTCTGTGAGGAAAAAGTATATCAGCCTACGATGGATGCGATGAAAAAAGAAGGCAGAGATTTTGTCGGAATTTTGTTTGTCGGCTTGATGCTTACAGAAGATGGACCAAAAGTATTAGAGTATAATGCCAGATTTGGTGATCCGGAAGCTCAGGTCGTTCTTCCACGTATGAAAAATGATATTATTGATGTGATGAATGCCTGCATCGATGGTAAACTCGATGAGATTGACCTTCAGTTTGAGGACAATGCAGCGGTTTGTGTTGTACTTGCTTCCGATGGCTATCCGGAGCATTACGAAAAAGGCAAAGTAATCACAGGTTTTGAAAACTTTGATGGTAAAGATGGTTATTATGTATTCCATGCCGGCACGAAACTGACGGATGAGGGCATCGTGACAAATGGTGGCCGCGTACTTGGTGTAACGGCAAAGGGAAAAGATTTGAAAGAGGCAAGAAAGAACGCTTATGAAGCGACCAACTGGATTGATTTTTCAAATAAGTATATGAGACATGATATCGGAAAAGCAATTGATGAGGCGTAAAACGCTTTACAATAAATAAAAAAGGAGAGAATTTATGTATTCATTTGATGAGGTAAAAAATGCCGATCCTGAATTGGCAAAAGCAATGGAACAGGAAACCGGTCGTCAGAATGACCACATTGAGTTAATCGCTTCGGAAAACTTTGTCAGCAAAGCCGTAATGGCTGCTATGGGAAGCACACTGACAAACAAATATGCAGAAGGTTATCCGGGCAAACGTTATTATGGTGGATGCCAGTATGTGGACATCGTAGAAGATTTGGCAAGAGACCGTGCCAAGAAACTGTTTGGCTGTACTTACGCAAATGTTCAGCCACATTCCGGTGCTCAGGCAAACATGGCTGTATTCTTTGCTTTGGTTAAACCGGGCGAGACGGTTATGGGAATGAACCTTGACCACGGCGGACATCTTTCACATGGAAGCCCGGCAAATATTTCCGGAACCTATTATCACATCGTACCGTACGGTGTGAATGACGCAGGTTTTATTGATTATGACGAAGTAGAGCGCATTGCCAAAGAGTGCAAACCGAAAATGATTATTGCCGGTGCAAGTGCTTACTGCCGTAAGATTGATTTCAAGAGATTTCGTGAAATCGCAGATGAAGTTGGTGCTTATCTGATGGTAGATATGGCTCATATTGCTGGACTGGTTGCTTCCGGTTATCATGAAAGCCCGATTCCATATGCTCATGTAACGACAACGACAACACACAAAACACTGCGTGGACCTCGTGGCGGTATGATTCTTTCTTCTGAAGAATTTGCCACAGAGCATAAGTTAAATAAAGCAATTTTCCCTGGTATTCAGGGTGGTCCTTTGATGCATGTGATTGCTGCTAAAGCACTTTGCTTCAAAGAAGCATTAGACCCAAGCTTTAAAGAGTATGGAAAACGTATTATTGATAATGCACAGGCTCTCTGCAAAGGATTGCAGAAACGCGGCATTGATATTGTTTCTGGTGGTACGGACAACCACTTGATGTTGGTTGATTTGGCTGCTAAAGGTCTGACCGGTAAAGAAGTAGAAAAATGGCTGGATGATGCCAATATCACAGCCAATAAGAATACAATTCCAAATGATCCACAGTCTCCATTTGTAACGAGTGGTATTCGTCTGGGTACAGCAGCGGTTTCAAGCCGTGGCATGAATCCGGATGATATGGATCAGATTGCTGAGGCAATTGCAATGCTGATTGATGACCATGAAGCAAATTCAGAAAAAGCAAAGGCAATTGTTAAGGAATTGACGGATAAGTACCCATTGTACTAGAATCGTGTGTAACATTTTTATAGAACAAAACAGTAAGTCTGGGCGTATCTGCCCAGACTTATGATTTACGAGGAGTGATTCGATGCAGGAAGCAAAAAAGACGGCAAACCGTAGGCTGGCGGAGAAGATGATTGAGAAATTAAAATTACGCCGGATGGAAGGATTTTATGTAGAAACAAAAGAAGAAGCATTAGCACTTGTGAAAGAAAAGTTTCTTACACAAGGGAAATCGGTTTGTTATGGAGGCTCTGTTACCTTACAGGAAACCGGAATTATGGACTGGCTGAAAGAAAGTCCGTGCGATGTAATTGACCGCACCGCATTTTCTACGCCGGAAGAGGAAAAAGAAATTAAGGCAAGAATGATTAATTCCGATTATTTTCTTATGAGTACAAATGCCATTACCACAGACGGTGAACTGATTAACATTGATGGCAGGGCAAATCGTGTGAGCTTTCTCTGTTATGGCCCAGAAAATGTACTTGTGATTGCCGGTATGAACAAAGTGGTAACGGATGTGGAGTCAGGTCTGAAACGGGTTCGTCTTACTGCCTGCCCGCCAAATGCAGTCCGACTGAACAAAAAAACACCTTGTGCAGTAAATGGTGTGTGTGGAAACTGCTACGGTGAGGACTGTATCTGCAGTCAGTTTGTAGTGACACGGCGAAGTGGAGTGAAAAATCGAATCAAAGTCATTTTGGTTGGTGAAGAATTAGGATACTAGAGAGTGAGAGCATGGCAAAACGAGTTTTTATTGCAGAGAAACCAAGTGTGGCGCAGGAGTTTGCACGCATATTAAAGGTAAATGGAAGACGGGGAGACGGATATCTTGAGTCGGAAGATACGATTGTGACATGGTGTGTTGGTCATTTGGTCACGATGAGTTATCCGGAAGTTTATGATGCCGCCTTGAAAAAATGGTCGTTAGATACCCTTCCTTTTTTACCAGAGAAATTTTTATATGAAGTAATTCCCGGTGTGAAAAAGCAGTTTGATACGGTCAGTTATCTTTTGAACCGTGAGGATGTAGATACCATTTACATCTGTACTGACTCCGGGCGGGAGGGAGAATACATTTACCGCTTGGTAGACCAGATGGCACAGGTCTCTGCTAACAAAAAGAAACTTCGTGTGTGGATTGATTCCCAGACGGAAGAAGAAATATTACGTGGAATCCGCGAGGCAAAGCCGATGGCTGAATATGATAATATCAGCAGTTCGGCTTATTTGCGTGCAAAAGAGGATTATCTGATGGGAATTAATTTCTCGCGTGTTTTGTCTTTGAAATATGGATATTGGCTGAATGATACGTTAAAGGGGCAGAAGTGGACGTCAGTGTCTGTTGGACGTGTGATGACTTGTGTGCTTGGCATGGTGGTAAAGCGTGAAATGCAGATTCGTGATTTTGTCAAAACGCCGTTTTATCGTGTGATTGGTAATTTTGAGTTACAGGGCAAAAAATTTCAGGGAGAATGGAAGGCGGTAGAAGGCTCAAAATATTATCAGTCACCGGCTCTTTACAAAGAAAATGGTTTTAAAGAAAAGGAAAATGCACTGGCTTTGATTGATTCTCTGATGCAGCCGGAGCCGGTTCCATCGGAAATTGAGCAGGTCGCAAAGAAGAAGGAAAAGAAAAATCCGCCTCTTTTATTTAATCTGGCGGAACTTCAGAACACCGCCTCAAAACTTTTTAAAATCAGTCCTGATGAGACGTTAGCAGTTGTTCAGGAACTTTATGAAAAGAAGTTAGTAACGTATCCGCGTACCGATGCCCGTGTGCTTTCCAGTGCGGTGGCAAAAGAAATCGGAAAAAACTTAAACGGACTGCAGGGGTATCCTGTGACGGCATCTTTCCTGCCTTATATTTCGCAAAACCAGACGTATAAGGGGCTTGAAAAAACACGGTATGTAAACGACAAACAGATTACCGACCACTATGCGATTATTCCGACCGGTCAAGGGTTAAGCGCACTTTCGCGTCTGGGAGAGTTACAGACAAAGATGTATGAAGTAATTGTGCGCCGTTTTCTTAGTATCTTTTATCCGCCTGCGGTATATCAGAAACTTAATGTAACGGTAAAGGCCGGAGAGGAACGGTTTTTTACGTCAACAAAAGTTCTTTTAGAAGAAGGATTTTTGCCTGTTACCCAGTATTCCTTTACGAAAAAGAAGAATCCGGACGAGATTCTATCCGCAGAAGAAAAAGAAGAGGAAAAAGAGGAGAGTTTTGACTTAAAAGAGGTACTTAATCTCTTAAAAAAAGGCACCTCTGTTTCTCTCGCAGAATGTTCAGTAAAAGAGGGGGAGACTTCCCCACCAAAACGGTATAATTCGGGTTCTATGATTTTAGCAATGGAAAATGCCGGGCAGCTTATCGAGAATGAAGAACTGCGAGAGCAGATTAAGGGAAGCGGTATTGGCACAAGTGCAACGAGAGCGGAAATTTTGAAGAAATTGTTTTCCATTGAATATCTGAATCTGAATAAAAAGAATCAGATTATTACACCGACACTAAAGGGCGAACTTGTCTATGGCATCGTATTTTGTTCCATGCCGGAAATGATTTCGCCGAATTTGACGGCAAGCTGGGAGAAGGGCTTAACCGGTGTGGCGGATGGTTCAATCAGCGAGAGTGACTACATGAAAAAACTCGAAGCCTTTGTGCAGCAGGTAGTACAACGTGCAAAAGGTGGCGATTATCGTGCAAAACTGAATTCTTTTTATCGTTCGGTGCAGCCTCATCATGCAGGGGAAAATAAGAAAAAACGTGCTTCAAAAAAGAAGAAAACGAATAAACTTGAGGTATAAAGAAAGGAGAAAAAATATGGAAATTATGTATTGTCCCAATTGTGGTAAGAAAAACCAGCCTGGCTCGCGGTTTTGTGAACAATGTGGCTGCAATTTGATACAAGCGGCGCAGGAACAGCAAATGAAGCAGGAGCAGGGAAATAAACCGCAAAAACTTCAAAAACCGAAGAAACAAAAGAAAAGCCATCTTGGCTTGGTTCTTGGAATTACCATTCCAGTAATTGTGATTGGTCTTGCTGTTATATTAATTCTTACCGGAGTAATTAAACTGCCATTTATGGATTCTGGTAAAAAATTAGAGGGAACATGGTATGAGTTTGCTGCTACAACACCAGAAGATGGATTGCGGTCTCTGCATGATCTCGCCGTTTTACAGGACAAGGAGCCAGATGATATCCGATTAACAATGACGATTAATAAAGATGGTTCCGGTCAGATGATTGGAGGCGGAGAAGGCAGTAAAGTGCTGAACTGGACGGAGTCAGATGACCGATATACCATTACATGTGATGGTATCATTTATACGGGGAATTTTGAAACGGATGACCAATTTGTGATGACAGGAAATGATGATGTGAAACTGCATTTTAGTCAAAACATTTCTCATCAGATTCCAAACCAAATAGAAGTAACGCCAACGCCAAGTCCATCGCCCACACCGGCACCGACGCAGCAGCCATATTGGGATTCAAAACCGACAGAAGCTCCATCTGATATCGGAGACATTCAGGAATTTGAAGATTTTGACGATGTTGATGGGGATGAGCTGAATGAAGGTGAGATGGATCATGAGGCCTATATATTCCCAAACAGCAATACGGAATATTTGAAAAAAAGTGATTTGAAAGGCATGAGTAAAGCAGAAATTAATCTTGCCAAAAACGAATTATATGCAAGACATGGACGAAAATTTAAATCCAAGAAACTTCAGGAATACTTTGAGAGTAAAGACTGGTATGAAGCAAAGTATTCCCCGAAACAGTGGGATAAAAAAGGTGATACATTTTTCTTTAATAAGTACGAAATCAAGAACCGTGACTTGTTGAAGAAATATGAAAATAAATAATTTTTAGGGAGGCAGAAAAATGAAGGAAATTGCATGTGATGTTTTATTTGAAAAAGGACATACAATTGCAGAAAAAATTTTTGAGGGAGTGACCTATCCGTATGAGGTACTTCCAAAGATTAGCGAGTTTATTTTAGAGCTTGGAAAAACGCTGCCGGCAGATAAGTTTGAGTGCAGAGAGGGAAATGTCTGGGTTGCAAAATCTGCTTCTGTTGCGCCTTCTGCATACATTCATGGTCCGGCAATTATTGATGAAGAGGCGGAAATCCGTCATTGTGCATTTATCCGGGGAAATGCCATTGTTGGAAAAGGCGCGGTTGTTGGAAATTCAACCGAATTGAAAAATGTCATTTTATTTGATAAGGTTCAGGTTCCTCATTATAACTATGTAGGTGATTCAATTTTAGGATTTAAATCCCATATGGGAGCCGGCTCTATTACATCCAATGTAAAATCAGACAAAACTTTGGTTGTGATTAAATCTGGTGAAGAGAAAATTGAGACTGGTTTGAAAAAAATGGGTGCGATTTTAGGGGACTGCGTGGAAGTTGGATGCGGCAGTATTTTAAATCCCGGTTCTATTATCGGGGCAGACAGCAACGTATATCCGTTGTCAAGTGTCCGAGGGGTGATACCAGCTGGCAGCATTTACAAAAAACAAGGCGAAGTCGTCTCGAAACATTGACAAAAATGTCGAAATATTGTATTCTTTTTAAGTATAGGAACAAAATTCTGAAAGGAGTTATGACATGATTTATTCACAGGAAGTAGAAAACATGTGCCCAGTTGCTCAGGGTGTGAACCATGGTTGTGCACCGATTCCAGAAGAAGCAAAATGGGTAAAAGCAAAAGAAGTTAAAGATATCTCTGGTTTGACACATGGTGTAGGCTGGTGTGCACCTCAGCAGGGAGCATGTAAACTTACATTGAATGTAAAAGAGGGTATTATTCAGGAAGCTCTGGTTGAGACTATCGGATGTTCCGGTATGACTCATTCCGCAGCTATGGCAGCTGAGATTCTTCCGGGAAGAACCGTTATGGAAGCTTTGAATACTGACCTTGTATGTGACGCTATCAATACTGCTATGAGAGAGTTATTCCTCCAGATTGTATATGGTAGAACACAGAGTGCATTCTCAGAAGATGGTTTGCCAATCGGTGCTGGTTTGGAAGACCTTGGTAAAGGACTTCGTTCCCAGGTTGGTACGATGTATGGTACATTGAAAAAAGGTCCTCGTTACTTAGAGATGGCAGAAGGTTATGTTACCGGAATCGCTCTCGATGAGGAAGACATGATTATTGGTTACAAATTTGTAAGTCTTGGTAAAATGACAGATTTCATTAAACAAGGTGATGACCCGAATACTGCTTACGAGAAAGCTTGCGGACAGTATGGCCGTGTAGATGATGCAGTTAAAATCATCGACCCTAGAACAGATGAAGTTCTTAAATAAATAGAGGAGGATAGAATAATGGCTTTATTTGAATCATATGAAAGAAGAATTGATAAAATCAATGGCGTATTAGCTGAGTATGGTATCTCCTCTATCGAAGAAGCAGAGAAGATTACGAAAGATGCTGGTTTGAATGTATATGACCAGATTAAAGGTATTCAGCCAATTTGTTTTGAAAATGCTTGCTGGGCATACACAGTAGGTGCTGCAATTGCAATCAAAAAAGGATGCAAGAGAGCAGCAGACGCCGCAGCAGCAATCGGTATCGGACTTCAGGCATTTTGTATTCCTGGTTCAGTAGCCGATACACGTAAAGTAGGTCTTGGACATGGTAACCTTGGTAAAATGCTTTTGGAAGAAGAGACAGAGTGTTTCTGTTTCCTTGCCGGACATGAGTCCTTTGCTGCAGCAGAAGGTGCTATCGGTATTGCTGAGAAGGCAAACAAAGTTCGTAAAAAACCACTTCGCGTTATCTTGAACGGTCTTGGAAAAGATGCAGCACAGATTATTTCCCGTATTAATGGATTTACATTTGTTGAGACAGAGTATGACCCATATAAGAACGAAGTAAAAGAAGTATTCCGTAAATCTTATTCGGAAGGTCTTCGCGCTAAAGTTAACTGCTATGGTGCAAACGACGTTCAGGAAGGTGTTGCCATCATGCACAAAGAGGGCGTAGACGTATCTATTACAGGTAACTCTACAAACCCTACTCGTTTCCAGCATCCAGTTGCAGGAACATACAAGAAAGAGTGTCTTGAACAGGGCAAGAAGTACTTCTCCGTAGCATCCGGTGGTGGTACAGGACGTACACTTCACCCGGATAACATGGCAGCCGGTCCTGCTTCTTATGGTATGACAGATACATTAGGACGTATGCACAGTGACGCACAGTTCGCTGGTTCTTCTTCTGTACCTGCTCACGTAGAAATGATGGGACTTATCGGTGCAGGTAACAACCCAATGGTTGGTATGACCGTAGCCGTAGCCGTTTCCATTCAGGAAGCAGCAGAAGCTGGTAAATTCTAATTCTAGAAATATTATTTACAGATAATAAATTATAGTGAGACGAGCTTGTCAAGTTGGTTTGACAAGCTCGTTTTGCGTAGATTTTCAGTACCCCTGCTGCTACGCATCTCAACAAGCGGGAGCGCCCACGAGAAGATAACCGGATTCTGTTAAATTACGGAAATATATAATATGAATTTACTTCTTTAACTTCCTTATCTTTTCAGAAGCAATTTCTTTCCACAAAGTAGGATGGAACAGAAGGAGAAGCGGGAACAATTCCAATCGTCCGGCAAGCATATCAAACATAAGGACAAATTTGGAAAATCCGCTAAACAATCCGAAGTTCTGGGTAGGGCCGACTAGTTCAAGACCGGGACCAATATTATTAATTGTAGCTGCCACGGCAGTAAAGTTCGTAATTAAGTCATTGCCATCAAAGGAAATTGCAAACACAGAAAACGCAAACAGAATCATAAAGGTAATAAAATACACATTTGTCGCACGTACTACCTCATGTTCTACCGTTTTGTGCTCAAAATTAATTTTTTTGATACTTTTTGGATGAATATAAGCATTCAATTCTTTTTTTACAGTCTTGCAAAGAATGACAAAACGTGACACCTTGATTCCGCCTCCGGTACTGCCTGCGCAGGCACCGACAAACATCAAGAGAACTAATATCGTTTTACATGTCTGTGACCACAGGTTAAAATCAATGGTTGAATAACCGGTTGTTGTAATGATGGATGCCACCTGGAAAGAAGCGTGGCGCAGTGCATCAAAAATACCGGCAGAGGTATGGAGAATCTGCATAGTGATAATTGCGATGGAAGCGAAGATAATTAAAAAGTAATATCTGACTTCTTCCATGCGGAATGCCTTTTTAAATTTACGGTATAAAATCAGGTAAAAGGCATTAAAATTCACACCAAACAAAATCATAAAAATAGTAACAACCCATTGTAAATAAGCCGAATAACTGCCTAAACTGTCATTTTTAATTCCAAAACCACCGGTTCCTGCTGTACCAAAACTGATGGTGAGGGAATCAAACAAAGGCATGTTACCAAGGAGAAGTAAAACAATCTCAATGATGGTGAGTGTCAAATAAATAACATAAAGAATCCGTGCAGTTGAACGGACTTTTGGTACCAGTTTTTCCACAGATGGTCCCGGGCTTTCTGCGCGCATCAGATTGATATGCGAACCGCCGCTCAGTGGAATGACAGCAAGCAAAAAGACCAGAACACCCATGCCGCCAACCCAGTGTGTGAAACTGCGCCAGAAAAGCGAGCAGTGGGAAAGTGCTTCCACATTACTTAAAACACTGGCACCGGTTGTTGTGAAACCGGAAATGGTTTCAAATAAAGCATCCGGTACGGATGTGATTTCACCGGTCAGTAAAAATGGAATGGCACCAAAAAAACTGAGTACAATCCAGCTTAAGGATGTGGCAACACAGCCTTCTTTTAAATAAAAAACATGATTTTTCGGTTTCCGGAAAGAGAGGAGTACACCAAGGAAGATGCACAGAGCGGAAACAGAAAGATAACATAATCCCTCCGGTTCGCGGTAAATAGCAGCTACAATGGAAGGAATCAGTAAGAGGGCTGCCTCAATCTTTAAAATGTATCCGACAATATAGCGGATAATTGATGTATTCATAATTCATTAACTCCTTATAATATCCTGTATATTATCTAAACCGGTATGAGTTGTAACAATCATAACGGTATCGCCAACTTCAATTGTATCTAATCCGCTTGGAATTCGTACTGTGCCGTTTCGATAGATAAAGGAAACCAGCAAATCATTTTTTAACATCAAATCCTTCAGTGGAATACCGGTAACAGAAGATGGCTCATTGACACGAAATTCAATGGCTTCTGCGCGGTTATCAAACATATGATACAAGGTTTCAATATTGCTGTTTGTCGAATTCTTTTTCGCACGTACATAAGCAATAATGGCTTCGGACGTGATGTAACGTGGATAAATTACACTGCCCAAATCCAGTTTGCTAATTACATTTTTAAAAGTGCTTCGATTGATTTTTGTTACTAATTTTGCTTTGGAAATCTGCTTTGCATGGAGTGTCAGCATAATATTTTCCTCATCAATACCGGTCAGAGGAATAAATGCCTGTGCATATTCAATTCCTTCTTCACGCAAAACTTCCTCATCTGTGCCGTCTCCATTAATAATAATTGCTTCCGGCAGTAAAATACTTAATTCCTCACAGCGTTCCTTGTTCTGCTCAATGATTTTTACATCAATTCCCATTGCAATCAGCTGTTTTGCCAAATAATAAGAAGCCTTTCCGCCACCGACAATCATAGCATCTTTTACCTGTTTCGTTTTAAAACCAATTTTTTTCAGGAAACTGCGGATGTGGCGTCTTGGAGCAACAAAAGAAACAATGTCGTCTTTTGCCATTTGAAAATTACCACCAGGGATATAAACTTCGCCTTCACGTTCAATGGCGCAGATAAGAATTTCATTTGTAATACTTTTTCCTAAAGTGGCAATTGTCATACCGTCTAAAAGATTTCCTTCCGGAATCTTGAATTTTACAATTTCTGCCTGACCATGAGCAAAAGAGTTTACTTCTAATGCCGTTGGGAGATAAAGAATACGGGCGGTTTCAAGGGAGGCCTCTAATTCCGGATTAATAATCATGGTGAGACCAAGTTTTTCTCGCAGGTATCCGGCTTCTTTACTGTAGTCTGGTGTGCGGACACGGGCAATTGCAGCGCAGTCGCCGACCTGTTTAGCTACCGTACAGCATAATAGATTTAATTCATCAGAAGCTGTTACCGCAATAATTAAATCGGCGTGTTCAATTCCGGCTTCCATTTGCACACTGTAACTGGCACCATTTCCGACCAGCCCCATAATATCATACAAATTTGACATTTCCTGAACTTTCGTTGCGTTCTTGTCAATAATGGTAATATCGTGGCCTTCTTTGCTTAATTGTTCGATTAGGGTCATTCCCACTTTGCCACATCCAACTATAATAATATTTAAGCCGTTTTTTGCCTGCATTTTATTACTGATTTTCATAATAATATATACCTCCAAAAGTCTGTATCTATTATAGCACGAACGAAAAAAAATACAACCATAGGAATTTAACTGAAAATGTCACATTTTAACATGGCATTGTCACAAAAAAATATAGAAAAGTTATTACAAAAATAGTACGATAGAGAAAAAATAGGAGGATTGTATTTATGAACTTAAAAAAAACACCGATGGGATGGAATAGTTATGATTATTATGATACGACCGTAAATGAGGAACAGGTTCGGGCAAATGCCGATTATATGGCATCTCATTTAAAGGAATATGGATGGGAGTATGTAGTTGTTGACATTGCTTGGTACTCTTATGAAGCCGGTGAGCAGAGAGAGCGTTTTCAGTATGTTCCGTTCTGCCGTGTGGAGATGGATGAATATAGTCGCTTACTGCCATGTGTTGAGCGCTTTCCGTCCTCTGCGGGCGGCAGAGGTTTTGGACCGTTAGCGGATTATGTGCATGGGCTGGGGCTGAAATTCGGAATTCATATTATGAGGGGAATACCCCGCCTGGCAGCTTATAAAAGGACAAAAATTCTTGGCACCGATAAAACAGCAAATGAAGTTGCAGATGCTTATTCGATTTGCAGCTGGAATCCGGATATGTATGGTGTGACACCGGGAGTTGAGGGGGCACAGGAATATTATGATTCTCTAGTTTCTCTTTATGCGGACTGGGGAGTTGATTTTATCAAATGTGACGATATCTGCCGTATGGATGCAGATTCCTCGAAAGAGGAAATTAGGATGCTTCATCGGGCAATTGAAAAATCTGGCAGAGACATTGTGTTAAGTCTGTCACCGGGACCGGCACTTGTTGAAGAAAATGAGTTTTACCATGAAAATGCAAATATGTGGCGCATTACTGATGATTTGTGGGATAACTGGGGGTCGCTTCGCGATATGTTTGACCGCTGCCACAACTGGCAGGGATTGAACCGGCAGGGCGGTTATCCAGATTGTGATATGCTCCCATTTGGAATGATTGGAAAGGGCTTTGATGATGAAAGAAAGTCAGCACTTACCTATGATGAACAGAAGACGATGATGACACTTTGGTGTATCTTTCAGTCACCACTCATGCTGGGTGCAGAATTGACTAAACTGGATGAAGAAACTTTATCGCTGTTATGTAATAAAAAGGTGTTTTCTTTATTGGAACTGCCGGCAGGACAGGCAAAAGAAATATTCCGGGATGATACTGTGATTGCATGGAAAGCAGGAAAGTATACCGCAATTTTCAATGTATCTGCTTTTAACTGCATGGTAAATATCAGTGAATTACTTAAAATTCAGGAAAAAGAAACAGCATATGATTTATGGACAGGAGAGGAAATCCAAATAAAACAGAAGATAACAATTCCTACACATGGCTGTGTCCTTTTAGAATCTTAGTATAAAAAAAGCAAGTCTCACAAGCAGACTTGCTTTTTGATTTTCTTAATTTATTATCTTGCTGTTGTAAACCAAGTGTAAGTGTTTTTGCCAGTCTGAATACGGTAAGTATATGGGGCAAATCCTTTATTAACTAAGATTGCTTTTCCACAAGTTATCGTATTGCCAGGAGATAATAGCGACTGTCCTAAGTCGTCAATATCCTCAAAGAAAAATCCCCAATCCAAATTTGTTATTTGCTTGGTAGAGTTGTTACCAAAAATATTGTAGTAATAGTTGAAAATATCTTTGGCCTTAATGGTTTGTGAGCCAGAGTGATATGTGATTTTAAATCGGAAATAAATATACTCCTGATTTGCTTTTGGCGTTACATTTGCAGAATTTTTCCTGGCCAGTTTGGCAGCTTTGGAACCGGATGCAAAAGATTCCAGTTTCATGGAAAATTTTCCGATTTTCTTTCCTTCTTCATAAAATGTAAAACTATTATTGTTATATGCCGATTTAGGACTGGACTTTGTGCCCTTGCCAATTGGATAATTTTTTACAGTAAGTTTGCAAACCAGTTTTTTTGTGCCGGTTTTTGCTGTGATTTTTGCTGTTCCTGCTTTTTTTGCAGTAACCTTTCCTTTTGAAGAGACAATGGCTACCGATTTTTTGCTGGAACTCCATTTCACTTTTCCTGTTGTTTTTTTCACCTTTAATGTGTATTTGCCACCAATATAAAGGGTTAATTTGGATTTATTTAATTTTGGCGATGCTGCTTTAGCAGTCGAGACATCGGTCAATGTGCCGAGCAGTAAAACGGCAGTCAGTATTTTAGCCATCTGTTTTCTCATTTTGTGTTCCTCCTTGACTTAATTATCTGTATTCTACACCATAAATGTGGAAAAGACAAGGCGGATAGGAACTTTTTTGTGGCAAAATATGTGCAATTATGCTAAGATAGGGATAGATTTGAGGTAGGAAAGGAAAGAATTACTATTATGTCAGTTATTGGAAAAGATCATATAAGAAATTTTTGTATTGTAGCACATATTGACCATGGAAAATCAACGCTTGCCGACCGTATTATTGAGCGGACCGGACTGCTTACAAGCCGTGAGATGCAGGCACAGGTGCTGGATAATATGGAATTGGAGCGTGAACGTGGAATTACGATAAAATCCCAGGCAGTTCGTCTGGCGTACACGGCAAAAAATGGAGAGGAATATTTATTTAACCTAATTGACACACCGGGACACGTGGATTTCAATTATGAGGTATCAAGAAGTCTGGCGGCATGTGAGGGAGCTATTCTGATTGTCGATGCGGCACAGGGAATTGAGGCGCAGACGCTGGCAAACTGTTATCTGGCAATTGACCATGATTTGGAAATTATGCCGGTTATCAATAAAATTGATTTGCCGAGTGCTGACCCGGAACGAGTAAAAAATGAAATCGAAGATGTCATTGGCATTGAGGCACAGGATGCGCCATTGATTTCCGCAAAATTAGGAACAAATATTGAAGAAGTGTTAGAGCAGATTGTGAAAAAAATTCCGGCACCGCAGGGCGATGATACCGCACCGCTTAAAGCGTTAATTTTTGATTCGGTATACGATTCCTATAAGGGAGTTATTATTTTCTGCCGCTTATTTGACGGTACCGTGAAAAAAGGAACAAAAATTCACATGATGGCGACTGGTTTAGAAGAAGAGGTGGTTGAAGTTGGTACTTTTGGTGCCGGTCAATTTATTCCCTGTGAGGAATTGACCGCGGGCATGGTTGGCTATATTACTGCCAGTTTGAAAAATGTAGAGGGAACACGTGTCGGTGATACAGTAACGGATGCTGAAAATCCATGCAAAGAGGCACTGCCGGGATATAAAAAGGTAATGCCGATGGTTTATTGCGGTCTTTATCCGGCCGATGGTGCCAAATATCAGGATTTGCGCGATGCACTGGAGAAATTGCAGTTAAATGATGCTTCATTACAGTTTGAGGCAGAGACTTCGATTGCTCTTGGATTTGGTTTCCGCTGTGGATTTTTAGGACTTTTGCATTTGGAAGTTATTCAGGAGCGTTTAGAGAGAGAATATAATCTGGATTTGGTTACGACAGCACCGGGTGTTGTTTACCATGTCTATAAAACAAACGGGGAAATGGTTGAAGTAACAAATCCTTCAAACCTCCCGGACCCATCCGAAATTGAGCATATGGAAGAACCGGTTGTGGATGCAGAGATTATGGTGACGACAGAATTTGTGGGAGCTATTATGAAACTTTGTCAGGAAAGACGTGGTGTCTATCAGGGCATGGAATATATGGAAGAGACACGTGCGCTTTTGAAGTATACACTGCCGTTGAATGAAATTATTTACGACTTTTTTGATTCATTAAAATCGCGTTCACGTGGTTACGCTTCCTTTGATTATGAGATGAAGGGCTATGAGACAGCAAGCCTTGTGAAATTAAATATTCTGATTAATAAAGAAGAAGTCGATGCGCTGTCCTTTATTGTGCATGAAAGTTCTGCTTATGAGCGTGGAAGAAAGATGTGCCAGAAATTGAAAAATGAAATTCCGAGACATCTTTTTGAAATTCCGATTCAGGCAGCCATCGGAAATAAAGTAATTGCCCGTGAAACGGTTAAGGCAGTGCGGAAAGACGTTCTTGCCAAATGTTATGGTGGTGACATTTCCAGAAAGAGAAAACTTCTTGAAAAGCAGAAGGAAGGAAAGAAGAGAATGCGCCAGATTGGCAATGTAGAAATTCCGCAGAAGGCATTTATGAGTGTTTTGAAACTGGATGAGGAAGAATAAATGAGTACACTTGGCTTGTATCTTCACATTCCGTTTTGTGTGAAAAAGTGTAATTACTGCGATTTCCTTTCATTTCCTGCCGAAGAAGCGCTGAAAGATGCGTATGTAAAAGCACTTGCTATGGAAATGCGGCTTTGGAAAGATAAGGTGTCAAATGATGTAGTGGATACCATTTTTATCGGTGGAGGAACGCCGTCTCTGCTTGCGGAGGGGCAGTTTGATATTTTACAGAATGAAATGGTAAAATCGTTTCATTTTGCAGATAAAATGGAATATACCATCGAATGTAACCCAGGTACGGTAGACGCTGAAAAACTGAAAAATTATAAAAGGGCTGGTATAAACCGGATTAGTTTTGGCCTTCAATCGACGGTTCCTTCTGAACTTGCCTGCCTT
This sequence comes from uncultured Eubacterium sp., assembly GCA_934322085.1. Lineage (GTDB taxonomy): Bacteria > Bacillota > Clostridia > Lachnospirales > Lachnospiraceae > Eubacterium_F. The sequence continues at coordinate 41,015 of CAKRGF010000001.1, read as the reverse complement.
GGCAGAATTCACAGCTATGACGATTTTTTAGTGAGTTTTTATCAGGCAAGAGAATGTGGATTTGCTAACATTAATGTGGATTTAATGTCAGCGATTCCTGAGCAGACTGTGGCAGGATATGAGCAGACATTGACACGTGTGTGTGAACTTGCGCCAGAGCATATTTCCTCGTACAGTTTGATTTTGGAAGAGGGAACTCCGTTTTATGAAAAATATGGAGACTGCCCGCCTGTTTCGGAAGAAGAGGACAGGCAGATGTATGAGCTGACGAAAGAGAAACTCTCGGATTTTGGGTATCACCGCTATGAGATATCCAATTATGCCAAAGAGGGAAAAGAGTGTGAACATAATAAAAAATACTGGAAACGATTTCCTTATCTTGGACTTGGATTAGGAGCGTCATCGTGCATGCAGAATGTGCGGTTTTCCAATGAGCGAAATTTTAAGACTTATGCGCAGAAAATAAAGAATGGGAATTTGCCGGTTGTTGAAAAAGAGGAGCTAACGAAGGAAGACTGCATGGCAGAGTTTATGTATCTGGGACTTCGGATGATGGAAGGTGTATCGAAAAAAATGTTTTATCAGAATTTTTTAGTGCCGATGGAAACCTATTATCAAAGTTCCTTAGAAAAGTGCATCCGTGAAGGACTGATAGAGGAAAATGGTGACAGGTATTGTCTGACCGATTTTGGAATTGATGTCAGCAACCGTGTATTTGCAGAGTTTATATAACAAGGAGGGTTTATCATGGAGCAAAAAGTAAGAGAGTGTGTAAAACAAATTCGTAAAATTACAGATTTCGAGCCGCAGGTCGCTTTGATTTTGGGAAGCGGACTGGGAGCATTAGCCGATGAGATTGACTGCGTGGCATCCATTGATTACCACGAGATTCCTGGATTTCCGGTTTCTACTGTGGCAGGACATAACGGACGGTTTGTTTTTGGATTGATTGGAGACACGAAAGTAGTTATTATGCAGGGACGCGTCCATTACTATGAAGGTTATTCGATGGAGGATGTTGTTTTGCCGGTTCGTGTGATGTGTTTACTTGGAGCGAAAATCTTGTTTTTGACAAATGCAGCCGGAGGAATCAGTGAGAAGGTGGAGGCGGGAGATTTGATGATGCTGACCGACCAAATCAGTTCCTTTGTGCCATCTCCATTAATTGGGGAAAATGTAGATTCATTTGGTGTGCGTTTTCCATCCATGGATACAATTTATGATTTGGAACTACGGAAAATTCTAACAAAAGAAGCAAAAGAAAATGATATTGTTTTAAAGGAAGGTGTTTATCTTCAGACAACGGGACCTGCATATGAATCACCGGCAGAGGTGAAAATGTTTGGTATGTTTGGTGCTGATGCCGTGGGAATGAGCACGGCGGTAGAGGCAATTGTCGGCAGACATATGGGAATCCGCGTGTGTGGGGTCTCCTGTATTTCAAATATGGCAGGAGGAACAGCAGCAAATCCATTGAGCCATGAGGAGGTAAAAGAAGTGGCTGACAGCGTGGCACCGAAGTTTAAAACACTTGTGAAATCAGCCATTGAAAGGATGTGTTAGGATGTCTTCCATACGCTTGTATCATGCGAAAATTCTTACAATGGAAGAAAATGTGGAAGTCTTTGACGGAGAAGTACACATAGACGGAAACCGCATTTCCTATGTAGGAGAAAATAATCCGGAGCAGGATAAAAGAAAGTTTACACGGGAAATTGACTGCGAAGGAAATCTTTTAATGCCCGGTTTTAAAAATGCACACACACATTCTGCTATGACATTTCTGCGCTCCTATGCGGATGATCTGCCATTACAGAACTGGTTAAATGACAGGGTATTTCCAATGGAAGCAAAACTGCAGAAAGGGGATATTGAAATCTTATCCAAGGTGGCAGTTTTAGAATATCTGTCAAGTGGAATCACATCGAATTTTGATATGTATGTGGACAATTATCAACATGCTAAAACATCGGTTCAAATGGGATTTCGTACAGTTTTTTGCGGTGAACTGAACAATTTTACCGGTTCACTTGCACGTACAAGAGAAGAATATGAAACGTTAAACAAAGGGGATGAACTGGTATCGTTTCGCCTTGGTGTTCATGCTGAATATACAACAAGCCGCGAATTGTTAGAGGGCATGGCAGAGCTTGCTCATGAATACAAACAGCCGGTGTATCTGCATCTGGCAGAGACAAAAAAAGAAGTGGAAGAATGTAAAATGCGTTATGGCATGTCACCGGTTCAGTTTTTGGATTCGATTGGTTTATTTGACTATGGAGGTGGTGGTTTCCACGGTGTCTGGATGGATGAAAAAGACCGGAATATCTGCAGGGAGAAAAAGGTGTCGATTGTTACCAATCCGGCATCCAATGCAAAACTTGCGAGTGGCATTGCGGATTTACCTGCTTTAAAAAAGGCGGGAATAAACCTTGCCATTGGCACGGATGGACCGGCGAGCAACAATGCACTTGACATGTTCCGGGAAATGTATTTAGCGGCAGTTCTTCCGAAATTAAAATATCAGGATGCAGCGGTCATGGATGCCGCAGACGTTTTAAAGATGGCGACAACCGGTGGTGCGCTGGCAATGGGCTTATTTGACTGTATGTATGTAAAAAAGGGACAGCTTGCCGATTTGGTGTTGATTGATTTACAGCGGCCAAACATGCAGCCTGTGCATAATCTTTTAAAAAACTTAGTATACAGTGGTAGTAAAGAAAATGTGAAAATGACGATGGTAAATGGCAGGATTCTCTATGAAAATGGCGAGTTTTTTGTGGGAGAAAGTCCATCGGAAATTTATGCAAAAGCAAATGAAGTTACTAAGCGGATTACTCAGTAACTTCAAATTCTTCTAATTGTTCAGCTAACCGTTCCCATTGCTCCATAGCAGCAGTGAGAGCGGTTTCTTTTTCTTCACGGGCAGTTGATAATTCGTTCAGTTTATGGGCATTGCATGCATATTCCGGACGCATCAGTTCCTCATCAAGATTTGCAATGTCAGTTTCCAGTGTTTCAATTTCTTTTTCGGTTTTTTGATATTCGTTCTCGATTTTCCGCTTTTTTGCTGCCAGTTTTTTCTGCTCCTGCCAGTCAAGCTTACCTTCTTCTTTCGTTTCTTTTTTTGTAGAAGTTTGCGTATTTTTATCGTCATCTGTTAAAAAGCGGCTTTCCACCGTGTCTTTTTTCTCCAGATAGTACGCATAATTTCCACTGTAGGAAAGCAGTTTGTGTCCGGTCAAATCTAAAATTCTTGTGGCAGTACGGTTGATAAAATAGCGGTCATGCGAGACGTAAAGTACAGTTCCCTCATATTTATTAATTGCGGATTCCAAAATTTCCTTGGAGGTAATATCCAAATGGTTGGTCGGCTCGTCAAGGAGTAAAAAGTTTGCCTTTGACAGCATCAGTTTTGCCAATGATACACGACCCTTTTCACCACCGCTGAGAAGATGAATCGGTTTAAAAACATCATCTCCCGTAAATAAAAAGGCAGCGAGGACATTACGAATTGCCGTATTTGTTAAATCCGGGTAATCATCCTGAATTTCTTCAAAGATTGTTTTATCATCATGAAGCATCTGATGTTCCTGGTCATAATAACCGATTTCGACATGAGAGCCTGTTACGGCGCTTCCTTCATCAACCGGAATCATTCCCTGAATTAATTTTAAAAGCGTTGTTTTGCCGGTTCCATTCTTGCCGATAATTGCCACTTTTTCGCCTCGTTTAATCGAAAAGGAAAGATGGTCAAACAAGTGGTTTTCTCCAAAACTTTTGGCAAAATCGGTGACTGTCAAAACATCATTTCCACTGATTACCGAAGGGGTCAGGGAAAGAGAAAGCGATTTTTCGTATTCCACCGGTTTTTCCACACGCTCGATTTTTGCCAACATTTTTTCACGGCTTTCCGCACGGCGTATTGATTTTTCGCGGTTAAAGGATTTTAATTTTTGAATGACTGCTTCCTGATGTTTGATTTCCTGCTGCTGGTTGTAGTAGCGGTGAATCAGTTCCTCGCGTAATTTTTCTTTTTTTTCAGAATAACTGGTATAGTCACCGGTAAAAGTCATTACTTTGCCGTGGTCAATTTCAATAATTTTCTCGGCGATGCGGTCGATGAAAAAGCGGTCGTGAGAGACAACTAAGACACTTCCCTTGTAACCGTTTAAATAGTTTTCCAGCCAGCGCACAGATTCCAAGTCTAAGTGGTTTGTAGGCTCATCCATTAACAATAAGTCCGGTTCTGATAACAGAAGTTTACCAAGAGCAACCCTTGTTTTTTGTCCACCGGAGAGATTGTTGATGCACTGGTGCATCGCTTCTCCGCGAAAGCCGAGACCGTTAATAACACCGAGAACTTTACTTTTGTAAGTATATCCCTCACCATCTTCAAAAGCCGTTTGCAGCTTATGGTATTGGTTTAATACACGCTCTAATTCGGCACCTTCTAAAGTTGTCATCTGCTGCTCCATTGCACGGATTTTTTTGTCCATTTCAATGACATCTGATTTGACGGCTAATAATTCCTCATAAATTGTTTTCTCTGAGTGATAGCCTTGCTGCTGTGGGAGATAGCCGATGGTGCTTCCTTTGGCTGTTACAATTTCACCGGAATCGGCCGGAAGTTCTCCGACAATGATTCGCAGCAATGTTGTTTTACCGGCACCATTAATGCCCACGATGGCAGCGCGTTCCCCTTCATTTATATGAAAAACAGCATCTGACAAAACGGTTTCGTCTGCAAATGCCTTTGAAATATGATTGCATGCTAATATCATAATGATTGAATCCTCCAAAAAACTTCTAACAAAAACATATTTTATAATAATTTTAATTTTTTTGCAACATTTTGCCTTTTTCAATCGTCTTATTTTATGAACACCAAAAAAGGAAAGGGTGGTTGCTATGTGTATCAATCGAATTTATTACGGAGAAGAGGCAATCAGCCGCATTGAGCGTAATGAAGAAGGCAAAAGAAACTGGCTTTCGAAAAAAGAAAAAAAGAAAGTTAAAAAAGTTTCTTTGTGGAAGATTACAAAAGAGTCATTTGATTTAAATGCACTCTGCGAATTTCCGAATCTTGAAGTGATAGAGATAGCAGGATTTGATGAGTTTAAGCCATTGGAGTTAAAACATATTGAGGTTTTATATCAATTTCGCAGATTAAAATGCCTGCGCCTTTCTTCCTGCCTGATTCCGGAGCCGATTGAGAAGGGAAAATGGAAACATTTGCGGACATTGGAGATTGACTAATTTTTAACATTCCATTATAATAAGTACAAACAGCTTTTTTTATGGCTGATTTGTACTTTTTATTTTCGTTGGAGGATACTTTTGTGGCAGATAAAAAGATTTCAGCGGCAGTAATTAAGCGTTTGCCGCGGTATTATAGATATTTAAGTGAATTATTGGATAATGGAATTGAGCGTATTTCATCCGGGGAGTTAAGTAAGCAAATGAAAGTGACAGCATCTCAAATCCGACAGGATTTTAATAATTTTGGCGGTTTTGGTCAGCAGGGATATGGTTATAATGTTCCTTATTTGAAAAATGAAATAGGTAAAATTTTAGGACTTGACAGGGATTACCATGTCATTATTCTTGGTGCCGGTAACTTAGGGCATGCACTTGCCAATTATGCCGGTTTTGAAAAACGTGGATTTGTGGTATCGGCAGTTTTTGATGTCAGTCCGGATAAGATTGGCAAAAAGATTGGTCATACGATGGTTTATGATATGAAGGACTTAGAAGGATATGTAAAAGGACATACGGTAGATATTGCAGCACTTACACTACCGAAATCAATTGCACCGGCAGTGGCGAAACAGCTTGTACAGTATGGTGTTAGTGCATTTTGGAATTTTGCGGCTACCGATTTGAATCTTCCGGGAAATATTGCGGTTGAGAATGTACATCTGGCAGAAAGTTTGATGCGGCTTTCTTACAATATTTCTAACTTACCGGAATAGGAGGAATGGTATGAAACGACGAGACTTAGAATTTGAAACGTTGGTGAGGGAAGCTCTGAAAGGGAAAAAGGTTCCAATTCTAGTGTTGGACCGTCGCTGGCATACCTTATTTCCGCAGGGAGAAAAACCGGTAGAGATTGTTCAGCTTGAGGAGCAGTTAAATGAACTGCTTAAAAGGCAGGGGTATTTAGTAAATGACATCAAAGATTTAAAAAAGACAAAAAAGAAATTGATGGAAGGCATTGTGGCTGGGATGAATGATGCAGAGCCTTTACGTGATAAGAAGAAGAAAAACCAGCAGCGTCTTCTTTTGGAAATCAAAGAGCGGATAGAGACGGAATCGGATGAATTGATTGAACTTCCGAGAATGATAAAAAAGGCAAATGAAGAACTGCTTGCTACAGGGGCACATTATTGTTTTGAGCGTTTGGCAAATGGAGATGAGCAGTTAAAAATTGTAAAGCAGGAAATTGAAGAACTCCGCACTTCCCTTCGTGAGAAAACGGAGTGGAAGGATGATTTAGAGGAGAGCATGGACAGTGCCTATTCTTTGATGCATGGGCTGTTAGGTCATGACGTAATGAATTTATATGATAAAAGGAAGGGAAAAGAATGATACTTGGAATTGGTGTAGATTCCATTGAGATTTCCCGTGTTGTAAAAGCGATGGAAAAAGAGCATTTTGTCCATCGCATTTTTACGGAAAAGGAACGGGCGGAGATGGAACACGCAAAAAGGAGAGGTGCCTCTGACTTTGCAGGGAAAGAAGCGGTGGTAAAAGCACTTGGCACCGGCTTTGCGGGCATTGATGCCAGCGAAGTGGAAATACTGCGTGGAGAAAGCGGCGCCCCCTATGTTACACTTTATGGTGCGGCGAGAAAAAAAGCAGAAGAAATGGGAATTACGGATTGGAAGATTTCCATTACGAATACAAAGGAAGTTGCGACTGCATTTGTGATTGCGTCTGCGAATGACGTGAAAGAATAGAAAGAAGGGGCTTTTATGAAAGAGATGTATTCCGGTGAACAGGCAAAAGCAATTGATTCTCACGCCATTGGCACGATGGGGATGCCAAGTCTTGTTTTGATGGAAAAAGCGGCGATGTCGGTGGTTTCTGTTCTCATAGAGGAAACCAGACCATCGGATACCTTTTTATGTGTGTGTGGAATCGGAAACAATGGTGGTGATGGCGTCTGTGTGGCACGTATTTTACATGAAATGGGATATCAGACGGCAGTTACTGTCGTAGGAAATTCGGAACATATGTCAGAAGAAATGAAAACACAGCTTGCGATTGCTTCCGCATGCGATGTTCCCATTCTTGCCTATTCGCTCGTTTCGATGAAGGAATATGATGTTTTAATTGATGCCGTTTTTGGAATTGGACTTTCCAGAGAAGTAACGGGCGTGTATGAACAGGTGATTTTAGATATGAATCAAAGCGGTGCGACGGTTTATTCGTTAGATATTCCGTCTGGTATTGATGCAAAAAGTGCGAAAGTGCTAGGATGCGCCGTACAGGCAAATGCAACCATTACCTTTGGTGTAAATAAAACTGGGCTTGTTTTGCATCCGGGGTGTGAATATGCTGGAAAAGTTTATGTGGCAGACATTGGATTTCCTCGAAAAAGCGTTGCTTTTGCGCAGGCAGATGCTTACTATTATGAGCCGGATGATATTGTTTGTAACCTGCCAAAGCGTACCGCCCATTCACATAAGGGAACATTTGGCAGAGTGGTTGTAATTGCCGGGTGTGATACTATGAGTGGTGCCTGCTTTTTATCTGCAAAAGCAGCATATCGTATGGGAGCAGGACTTGTGCATGTCATATCGACACCATCGAACCGTGATACGCTGCTTAGTGCGCTGCCGGAAATTCTTTTTTCAACCAGAGAGGAAATAAAAAAAGTACTTCCGCTTGCAAGTGCCGTTGTAATTGGACCGGGAATCGGTTTGTCGAAAGAATCGGAGGAACTGGTGGAATACGTTTTGGCAAATACAAAAGTTCCGACCGTGGTAGACGGTGATGCGATAACCATTTGTGCAAAAAAGAATATTGCTTTTAGGGATAATTTTGTCTTAACACCGCATGTTAAGGAAATGAGTGTGCTAACCGGAATTTCAATATCTGAATTACAAGAGGATATTTTGGAAACAACGAAAAATACAGCGAAGACAAGAAACTGTATTTTAGTACAAAAAGACGCAAGAACTGTTGTCTCAGATGGAACGGCATGTTATGTCAATGTTTCCGGGAATAACGGAATGGCAACCGGTGGTTCCGGTGATGTGCTGACCGGAGTGATTGGTGGTCTGCTTGCCCAGAATGTGAATCCGTTTTTGGCTGCAAAGCTCGGTGTTTATCTGCATGGTCTTTCCGGGGATGTGGCAGCAAAACAGAAAAGTCCGTATGGAGTCATGGCATCTGATTTGCTGGATGGTTTGACCGAGGTTCTTACAAATACAAAATGCTTTCAGAAAGAAGGAAATGAAAATGAAACAGTTTAATCGTACTTATGCAGAGGTGAATTTAGATGCCATTCGGCATAATATCGATGAGGTACATAAAAATATAAAAGAAGGAACAATGGTAATGGCAATTGTAAAGGCAAATGCTTATGGGCATGGTGCGGTGCAGGTTGCGAAGGCATTGTATGATCAGGTAGATGCTTACGGAGTTGCCATGATAGAGGAAGCCATAGAACTTCGAAAAGCCGGAATTGACAAATTAATTTTGATTTTAGGATATACTGGAGAAGAAGCGTATGAGGATTTGGTGGAATATCAGATTTCCCAGACTGTGTATACGTGGGAAATGGCAGAGAAGTTAAGTAAGACAGCATTAAAACTTGGAAAAAAAGCTAAGATTCATATAAAAGTTGATACCGGAATGAGCCGGATTGGTTTTGTCCCTTGTGAAGAGTCTTTGGATACGGTGGAAAAAATTTCAAATCTGCCGGGACTTGAAATAGAGGGAATCTTTACTCATTTTGCCAGAGCAGATGAGAAAACAATTGAGCCAGCGAGAGAACCTTTTAGAAAATATATGGCTTTTGTCGAAGAATTAGAGGAGCGTGGTGTTAAGATTCCGATTCACCATGTTTCAAATAGTGCTTCGATTATTGGATTCCCAGAGGCTAATCTTGATATGGTGCGTTCTGGTATTACGACCTATGGTCTGTATCCGTCTGATGAAGTGGCGAAGGATGTTCTTATATTGGAACCTGCCATGCAGTGGAAGTCGATTATTTCTTATATAAAGACGGTAGAGCCGGGAACGAGTATCAGTTACGGCGGAACTTTTACGGCGAAGGAAAAAATGACGGTGGCTACAGTTCCAGTTGGTTATGCCGATGGTATGAAACGTGATCTGTCAGGCAAAGGGCGCGTTTTGATTCATGGGCAGTATGCACCGATTTTGGGAAGAATCTGTATGGATCAGTTTATGGTAGATGTGTCTCATATTAAAGAGGCTGCCATCGGGGATACGGTCACAATTTTTGGAAAAGATGGGGGTAATCTTATTCCAGTTGAAGAAATTGCTGAAAAATCACATTCTTTTAATTACGAGTTTGTATGCAGCATTACAAATCGTGTGCCTAGAAAATATTTAGGGGAACAATAAAAGCTTTTGAACAAATTGAATATCGCTTCGTATATTGGGAATAATAGGAATATCAAATGAGGGAGTGTGAAACCATGATTGTAAAACGAGGCGACATTTATTATGCAGATTTACGACCGGTCGTTGGCTCCGAACAAGGTGGAGTGCGGCCGGTTCTTATTATACAAAATGATATGGGCAACCGTTATAGCCCAACGGTTATCTGTGCGGCAATTACAAGTCAGCTGCACAAGGCAAAGCTGCCGACACATGTAGCATTAGATGCACACAAGTATGGAATTGTCAAAGATTCTGTGATTCTTTTGGAACAGGTTCGGACAATTGATAAATCCCGATTACGTGAAAAAGTGTGTCATTTGGACACCGAAGCAATTGAAAAGATTGATACCGCATTATGTGTCAGTTTGTCACTGTCTACATAAGAATAAAAAATGCTGTAACAGAAAAGACACCTCTGGGAGGAGGTGTCTTTCCTGACACCCGAAGGTGTCAAAGCGTATAATAGGGTGGGAGTAGAAAGTTATAAACTTTCCAAGTCTTAATATACAGATGAATTGTGTCAAAAATATGTCAACGAAAAAAAGGTTGCATATTTTTTTTATTGCTGTGGTGTTTGTAAATGTGCTATACTAGATATAAGAAAATAAAGGAAGAAATAATATGCAGTATACGATATTATGTGTAGGGAAAATAAAAGAAAAGTTTTATACGGAAGCGGTAAATGAATACAAAAAACGTTTATCGCGGTATGCAAAAGTGGATATTATAGAAGTTGCAGACGAAAAAACACCGGAACAGGCATCGGAGTTACAGCAGGAGCAGATACGGCAAAAGGAGGCAGACAGACTTCTTTCTAAAATTAAGGATTCTATGTATGTGATTGCTTTGGACTTAAGAGGAAAGAAATTTGACTCAGAAGAATTTGCCAGCCACCTTTCGATGTGTATGAATCAGGGGAAAAGTCATATTGCCTTTGTGATTGGAGGTTCGCTTGGCCTACATGCATCCCTGCTTAGCCGTGCGGATGAGAGATTATCATTCTCCGACTTTACCTTTCCACATCAGCTGATGCGAGTTATTTTATTTGAACAGATTTATCGTGCAAACCGCATTATGAATCATGAGCCATATCATAAATAAGGAGGAGAGAGATGCGTTATCCATCGTTTATAGAAAAAGGAAATACGATTGGCTTTGTTGCGCCATCGTTTGGCTGTGCGGACGAGCCTTATTATTCTGCTTTTCAGAACAGTCTGAAAAAATGGGATATGCTTGGATTTAAGACGGAGTTAGGTTTTAACTGCTATGCGTCAGATGGCGTAGGAATCAGCAGCAGCCCGAAAAAATGTGCGGATGAGTTTATGGAATTTTATAAAAAGGAGACTAACCAGGCATTAATTTCCTGTGGCGGCGGTGAGTTAATGTGTGAAATACTTGAGTTTATTGATTTTCAACAATTAAAACAATTGCCGCCTAAGTGGTTTATGGGATATTCAGACAATACCAATTTGATTTTTTTACTTGCAACACTCACCGACACGGCGGCAGTTTACGGACCGAATGCTGGTGCTTTCGGTATGGAACCGTGGCATGTATCCATTCAGGATGCTTATGAATTATTGCAGGGAAAAAAGTTTGAGATGCAAAATTATCCGATGTGGGAAAAGGAATCGTTAAAAGACAAAGAACATCCGTTAGCGGCCTATCATGTCACAGAGCCATTTGTGCTACATAGCAATAAGAAAGATGTCAGATCTTTTGAGATGGAAGGACGGCTGCTGGGGGGCTGTTTAGACTGCTTATCTCATTTGAGGGGAACTAAGTTTGATAAGGTAAAGGAATTTAATCAAAAATATGAGGATGACGGCGTTCTTTGGTTTTTGGAATCGTGTGATTTGAATGTGTTTGAGATGCGCAGAACTTTGTGGAGTCTGAAACAGGCTGGCTGGTTTGATACCTGCCGTGGCTTTTTGATTGGACGTCCTGGTCTACAGGGGCAGATAATTGCAGGACTTGACCAGTATGAAGCAGTTCTTTCTATATTGAATGAATTTGAGGTGCCGGTTCTTATGGATTTGGATATCGGACACGTGGCACCGATGATGCCGCTTATCTGCGGTTCCTATGGGAAGGTGACAGTAGCCGGAAATAACTGCCAGATTGCAATGAGTTTGCAGTAAGAAGGAAAGAAGAGGGGATATAAATGGCACTGATTTATCTTGTGGAAGATGATGATGGAATTGGAGAAATTGAAAGTTTTGCGCTGAAAAATGCCGGGCATGAGGTGGCTCTTTTGACAAGTATTTCTGCTTTTTGGAAAGCATGTGAAAAAAAATTGCCGGATTTGATTGTGATGGATGTGATGCTGCCGGATGCGGATGGCTTTCATATCGTGAAAGAAATCCGTGAAAAAGAATTGTATGCAAAGATTCCGATTCTTATGGTTTCAGCCAGAGACTCCGAGTTAGATATTGTGAGGGGGCTGGACTGCGGAGCAGATGACTATTTGACAAAGCCATTTGGTGTGATGGAATTTGTCTCACGCATCCGGGCATTGCTCCGCCGGTTCTCGAATAAGAAGAAACAAACTTCTGTTATTGGAAACCGGCAGAAAATTGAGTTAAATAAGGATGCCAGAGAAGTCTTTGTAAAAGGGGAAAAATGCCCGCTTACTTATAAAGAATTTGAATTGCTGCAAGTGCTGATGAGTCATGCAGACCAGGTGATGACCAGGGATTCTTTGATGGAACTAATTTGGGGCGTTGATTTTTTTGGAGAATCAAGAACTTTAGATATGCATATCCGGACACTGCGGAAAAAACTCGGTGAAGCAGGCAGCCAGATACAAACGATACGAAACGTAGGCTATTGTTTCCGGAAAACGGAGGATGAAACAAAATGAAAAAAAGGATGCAGTTAAACTTTATGGCGATTGCCATGATATCGATGATTGCTGTGTTACTATTAACAACCGTTGTTTTTTATAATTTATTTCAAAATGAGGTCATTGAAAATCTTCACACCTGTGCAGATATGCTGGGGGAGGATTTAGTAAATTATAAGGATGCTGACCGCGTTATCTCGCAGAAGAAAGTTGATAATATACGTGTGACACTGATTGATAAGGATGGGATGGTTCTTGCTGATTCGGATGTAAGCACCAAACTTTTAGGAAACCATAAAGAACGTCCGGAAGTAAAAGAGGCGATGGAAAAAGGCAGTGGTAAATCCATTCGAACATCCAATACCTTGTCCCATGCTTCTTATTACTATGCGATACGGTTAAGTAATGGTAATATTCTACGTTTAGCAAAAGAGAGTCAGAGTTTTATCAGCTTTTTGATACGAGTTTCACCATTTATTGGAGGAATTGCAATTCTGTTGTTTGTGGTATCTATCTTTTTATCAAGACTTTTTGCTAAAAGTATTGTTAAACCGATTGAAATGCTTGCAAAGAACATGGATCGTGAGGAACTGGCAACCGGCTACAAAGAATTAACTCCTTTTTTGAATACGATTCAAAAGCAACACCGGGATATTGTAAAAAATAGTAATATGCGGCAGGAATTTACGGCGAATGTTTCCCATGAATTGAAAACGCCGCTGACATCCATTTCCGGCTATTCCGAGCTGATTGCCGGGGGAATGGCAAAAGGAGATGATGCGGTCCGGTTTGCCGGCGAAATCCAGAAAAATTCGTCACGCCTTCTGACGTTGATTAATGATATTTTGCAGTTATCTGAATTGGATACAAGGAATTTTAACGATGATTTTGCATGGGTAAATTTTGCGGATACAGTACGAAACTGCGGGGACTTGCTTGCTTTGACGGCAGAAAAAAGAAATGTTACGCTTCATTTGGAGACGGTGCCGGAAGTTGTTATGATTCATGGCGTGGCAAAAATGCTGGAAGAATTAGCATACAACTTAATTGATAATGGAATCCGCTATAATAAAGAAGGCGGTCAGGTTGAAGTGTGTTTGCAGGAAATGGAGAATACAGCTGTATTTCGTATAAAAGACACTGGAATTGGAATCAGCAAAGAAAATCAGGAACGTATTTTTGAACGTTTTTACCGGGTGGACAAGGGGCGTTCGAGAGAAACCGGCGGAACCGGACTTGGACTTGCTATTGTAAAGCATATTGTGGCAGTTCATCATGCGGATATTGAAGTAACAAGTGAGGAGGATAAAGGAACTGAGATTACAGTGACTTTTTATAAGGAAAATGAATGATTGGATACGAGGGATGAAGAAAGGACTGCCGATTGCAATCGGTTATTTGTCGGTGTCCTTTACATTTGGCGTAAAAGCAGTAAATGCAGGAATTCCTGTGTGGATTACGATTTTGATTTCTGTTGCCAATGTAACATCTGCCGGACAGTTTGCCGGAGTGGCAATTATGGCAGCACATGGCAGTTATTTAGAAATGGCAATGACAACTTTTATTATTAATGTGCGATATATGCTGATGTCGTTTTCTTTATCGCAGAAAGTGGACAAGAAGATGACATTACGCCAGCGGCTGATGATTGGCTATGGTATTACGGATGAGATTTTTGCAGTGTCATCAATGGAGACAGAGGTTTTGTCGGCGCGCTTTATGTATGGCTTGATTACGGTGCCGGTCATTGGATGGACAGTTGGTACCGCAGCCGGGGCACTGGTGTCTCAGATTATGCCGGGGGCTTTGTCAGCTGCGATGGAACTTGGTCTGTATGCGATGTTTATTGCAATTATCATACCGCCGGCAAAAAAGAGCAAGGCAGTTTTGTTTGTTATTGGTATTGCTGTTATCTGCCAGTGTATTTTTACTGCGGCACCGGTACTCAAAGAAATTTCCATTGGCTTTCAGGTGATTCTTTCTACCGTGATTGCAGCATCAATAGGAGCGTTTATGTTCCCGGTTAATAAGGAGGTTAAGGCATGACAGAGCAGTTGATTTATATTGCGGTGATGGCAGTGATTACTTATCTGATTCGTGTCCTTCCAATCACGGTGTTCCGAAAGGAAATCACATCGCAGTGGCTTACATCCTTTTTATATTATGTGCCTTATGCAGTATTGGCGGCACTTACCTTTCCAGCTATATTTACGGCAACCGGGAATGTAGTTACTTCCACAGCAGGAACGCTTGTGGCACTTGTTCTTGCATATTTCGATACAGGACTTGTGATTGTAGCAGTAGGGGCAGTAGCAGGAGCATTACTTGCCGGTATTTTATAATGAACAGGGGGAAAACGAATGAAAAAACGAATTTTTACAATGTTTCTGGCAGCGCTTTTGTGTATGACTGGCGGAGAAATGGTTAGTCAGGCAAAACGACCGCTGTCTTCTTATTCTACGCAGTCGTATAATTGGGGATTAGGACAGAATTTAAACCATAAAAAACCAAACGGCACCGGACCTGCAGGATGGAAATGCAAAAAAGATCATGCCTATTACACGGGAAAATGTTCGAAAAAGAATAAGGTTGTATATCTGAGTTTTGATTGTGGTTATGAGGCTGGGTATACAAAGAAAATTTTGAAAACATTGAAAAAACATCATGCAAAAGCAATCTTTTTTGTGACAAAAGACTATATTATGTCAAGTCCAGGATTGGTTAAAAAGATGAAAAAAGAAGGTCATCTGGTAGGAAATCACACAACGCATCATCCAAGAATGGCAAAACTGAGTGTAAAACGTATTCAAAGAGAAATCAAAGAATGCGAAAAAGCAATGAAAAAGAAGACTGGTTTTAAAATGGATCCTTTTATCCGTCCGCCGGAGGGAAACTTTAGCATGCGGAGTGTTAAGGTGGCAAAAGCAATGGGATATTCAACGATTTTCTGGAGTTTAGCCTATTATGATTACGACACGGCAAATCAGCCGGGAAAGAACTTTGTAATTCGCAAATTTAAAACTTATTATCATAATGGAATGATTCCACTGATTCATGCGTGCTCGAAGTCAAATACCGAGGCTTTGGGAGAAGTTCTTACTTTCCTTAAGAAAAAGGGCTTTCGCTTTGGAACTTTAGACGAATTTGCAAAAAACAGTTGACGTATGGGAATTTTATGGTATAATCTTAGGTAGTGCGAAAAAATACCCGATCAGTTGTATTGAAGCACAATTTACAACTGGAGGGAGGTAAGGTGTGATACAATGTCTAGTGTAACAGTTAAAGAAAACGAATCATTGGATAGCGCATTGCGCCGTTTCAAGAGAAACTGTGCAAAAGCTGGTATTCAGCAGGAGATTCGTAAGAGAGAGCATTATGAAAAACCAAGCGTAAGACGTAAGAAAAAGTCTGAAGCAGCTCGTAAAAGAAAATACAAATAAGAAGCACATATGAGAAAGTCTGTTTTCATAAACTATTATGGAGACAGACTTTTTCTTATGCCTTGGAACCGCAGCTTTGGAAGTAGCATAGAATAAAAGAAAAGGGCTGTGTTTGATGGGAAAACTTTCGGAAAAACTTCATTTAGCACCGGATATTTTGGAAAATACAACGGTTGTGAATTTATATGGAAAGGAAATGGCATTGGTTGAGAACTACCAGTCTATTATTGATTATACATCCGAACAGATTAAGTTACAGGGAAAGCACAATAAGCTGATTGTCCGCGGTACATGTCTTAGGATTGACCGGTTTACCAAAGAAGATTGTAAAATTTATGGTGAAATCTGCTGTGTTGAATACATTGGCACATAAGGGGGAATTGGACTGAAGTGGTTACAGGGCTATGTTGTCTGCCAATCGGATCAGGGAAGTTTTGAACGTTTTATGAATATGTGCCGTCATCACGGCATTTTATTATGGGGAGTAAAAAGAGAACAAGCAGTAGAATTTTGCGTTTGTGCCAAAGATTTTAAAAAGATGAAACCCATTGTCTATAAAACGAAATTACATCCACAGATCAAAAAAAAGAAGGGCCTTCCTTTCTATATCGGGAGAATGAAGAAAAACTGGACTTTTTTTTCAGGTTTTCTGCTCTTTTTCTTCCTTTTGCATTTTTTGTCTACATTTGTCTGGCAGATTCAGTTTCAAGGACAGGTTACTTATACGAAAGAGACACTATTAAAAACCGTAAATTCTCTACAGGTATACCGTGGAATGAAACGGAGCAGGCTGCACTGTGATGCAATTGAAAAAAGTATTCGTCAAAAACATCCGGATATCAGCTGGGTGTCGGCAGAAGAAAAAGGAAGTCTTCTTGTGATTTCCATAAAGGAAGCGAATCCGGAAGTAGGACGGGAACGTGCAGGGCGGTTCTGTCACTTGGTGGCAGAAAAAAGCGGAATTGTCAAAAAAATTGTAGTAAACCGTGGTATGGCATGTGTTAAGCCCGGACAAAAGGTAAAAAAAGGTCAAATTCTGATTTCCGGGATTGTTCCGGTTACCGGAGATGATGATACGGTTGTGGATAAGATGGGAGTGGTAGCAAAGGGAGTGGTGGAACTTGTCTGTGACAGCAAATTCTCTAAAGAGATCCCGGTAAAGGTCTGTGAAAAAGAATATACAGGGAAAATAATCCGCCAGACCGAGTATGAAATCAATCACCAGACTTTCGTGATAAAAAATCCAATTAAACGGTTTAATAACGCTAAGAAATATGATATAATAACAACGATATTGCCAAAATGGGAGGATTTACCGATTCCATTTACTTTTACGAAACGAAAAAAAGAGTTTCGAGAGTATACGTTTGTGATTCGAAAGAGAAACCGCAAAGAAATTTATAAAGAGGGAAAGTGGCTGTATCAGAAATTATTGCGGCAGTGCAGACAGGATGGATTGGAGATTCTTTTAAAGGAAGCGAAAATAACCAAACAAAATGAAAAGGACTGGTTAATCAGTGGACAGATTCGTTTCCTTTGCAAAAAAACAAGGAAACAATATATCGCAGAGAGCGAACTTAAGATTGATAAGAAAGCAGAGGAAAAGCAGGATGGAGACTCATGAAGTAATCTTAGAGATTCCTTTGGAGCATGAAAGGAATTTGTTTGGCGGTCTTGACTGCCATGTAAAGAAGATTGAACGAACGCTTCGGGTAAGCGTAATTCTGCGCGATGGTGCGGTTAAACTGGTAGGAAGTAAGGTGGCAGTTGAACAGGCAAAACATGTGTTTTCGGAACTTCTTACACTTTCGGAACGTGGAAATACGATTACGGAGCAGAATGTAGATTATGTTTTAGCACTTTCGAAGGAACATTCGGATGTGTCATTGGCAGAGATTGATAAAGAATTGATTGGCTACACCATTCAGGGCAAACCGATTAAGCCCAAAACCAGAGGCCAGCAAAAGTATGTAAACCAGATACGGGAAAAAATGATGGTGTTTGGAATTGGACCGGCAGGAACCGGAAAGACCTATTTGGCGATGGCAATGGCAATCCAGGCATTTAAAAATGATGAGGTCAGTAAAATTATTTTGACAAGACCGGCGATTGAAGCAGGAGAAAATCTCGGCTTTCTGCCGGGCGATTTACAGAGTAAGATTGATCCGTATTTAAGACCTTTATATGATGCGCTTTACCAGATTATGGGAGCAGACAGCTTTATTAAAAATTCTGAAAAAGGGCTGATTGAAGTGGCACCGCTTGCTTATATGCGAGGCAGAACATTGGATAATGCATTTATTATTCTTGATGAGGCGCAGAATACGACGCCGGCACAGATGAAGATGTTTTTGACACGTATTGGATTTGGCTCGAAAGTTGTTATAACCGGCGATTTGTCGCAGAAAGATTTGCCGTTCCAGACGCAATCCGGTTTAGAGCAGGCATCAAAAGTATTGGAACAGGTAGAGGATATCGGTTTTTCTTATCTGACCAATAAAGATGTGGTGCGTCATCCTTTAGTACAGAAAATTGTACATGCCTATGAAAAGTATGAGGCGAGAGAAAATTACAAAGAGTCACGCAAAAAAGCAAACACACAGACAAAGAAAGCAGGAAAACGATGACAATTTATTTAGAAGATATGGGAGAAGTTACTTTTCCCTTTGATCCGGAAGAGCAAGTTGAGAAGCTGGCGGAATTTGTTACGGATTTTGTAAAGTGTCCCTATGAACCGGAAATCAGTGTCACGCTTGTGACCAAGGAAGAAATCCATGAACTTAATCGGACTCATCGTAATGTTGACAGACCAACAGATGTTCTCAGCTTCCCGATGATGGAATACGATGCCCCGGCGGATTTTTCGGGAGAAAAGTTCAGTGAGACGCTTACTATTTCTCCGGAGTCAGAAGAGATGATGTTAGGTGACATTGTTTTGTGTTCACAGGTTGTATGCGAACAGGCAGAAGAATATGGACATTCTCTGCTGCGTGAGTTTTCGTTTTTGGTAGTGCATAGCCTTCTCCATTTGTTTGGCTATGACCATATGGAAGAGAAAGAAAGAGCAGAAATGGAAGAAAAGCAGCGTGAAATTATGGAAAGGTTACAAATTTTACGTTAGTGGTACTGCGAAAGTGAGGGGAATATGAATCAGAAACAGAAAAAAATTGTTTTCGCTTTATGTGGAATTGCGGTGTTATCACTGATTGCTGCAGGTCTGTATCTGGCTTACGGAAGAAAGTCTTTGCAGAAAACAAATCCGCAGACGGACAAGCAGGTTCAAACAAAACAGCAGGGAGATGAGCCGCAGATAACAAAAAATCCATATGAAGGGATGGTTAAAAGTGAGTTTACCGGCGAATATATTAAGCCGTCAGTAGCAAAGAAACGTCCCTTTGCAATTATGATAAATAATATTGAATATGCTTTCCGGAACCAGAAGGGAACATCAAAAGCAGACATTATGTATGAAGCACTGGCAGAAGGTGGAATTACAAGAATGATGGCGGTCTATGAGGATGTCAGCAAGGTGAAAAAGATTGGTTCGGTGAGAAGCGCAAGACACTATTATGTGCAGTTTGCCAAAGAATGGGATGCGATTTTCTGCCACTTTGGACATACCAAATATGCGGTGTCTAAAATTGAAAAATTGGGAACAAACAATTTAAGTGGTTTATCAGCAATTGGCGGTGTTGTATATGCCAGAGATTTATCCATCCGCGCACCTCATAATGTATTTACCAATGGAAAGAAAATGAAAAAAGGCGCGAAAAAACTTGGGTATTCATTGACAAGAAATTCCGAGGCAATGGCGAAACATTTTAATTTTACAAGTGGAGATACGGAACCGGTAAATGGAAAAACAGCAAAAACAATTACGATTCCGTTTTCCAATTACTCCACCTGTAAGATGAAATACAGCAAAAAGAGCAAGACCTATAAAAAATATGAATACGGACAAAAACATATGGATAGGTATTACAAAAAACAGCTTGCATTTAAAAATGTTATAATACAATTGGTGAGTGAGTCCAATATTGACCACAATGGATATCAGACGATGAAACTTGGTAATGCCTCTGGAAAAGGGTATTACTACAGCAATGGCAGACGGATTTCAATCACATGGAAACGCGTGGAATCAACGAATGAAATGGCGTATTATGATGAATCCGGTAATGTGCTGACGATTAACCCCGGCAAAACCTATATTGCCGTGTATCCGAAAAATCGACAGAATTTGATTAAGTGAAAGGACGAATAGAGCATTGAGTACGAAAAAGAAAAATGCGGATTACTTAAAACAGGGCGGTATTTTGGCGATGGCATCGCTTATTGTGCGGATTATCGGTATGGTTTACCGAATTCCGATGTCCAATATCCTCGGTGAAGAGGGAAATGGAATTTATGCGGTTGCCTTTGAGATATATGATTTGATTTTGATTATTTCTTCGTATAGCCTGCCGCTTGCTTTATCAAAAATGATTTCTGCCAGACAGGCAAACAGAGAACATAAAAATACAGGACGAATTTTGAAAGTTGCCCTGCGTTTTGCAGTAATTTCCGGCGGCGCATTTGCTCTAATCTTGTTTTTGGGGGCAGGTGTGATTGAACATACGATTTATCCGGAATACAGTGGTGTTCAGATTCCTTTACGTGTGCTTGCACCTACTATTTTTATTGTAGCCTTATTAGGTGTGTTCCGTGGTTTCTTCCAGGGAAAAAGAACCATGATACCGACAGCAGTTTCGCAGATTATTGAACAGGTAGTCAACGCCATTGTCAGTGTGGCGGCAAGCTATTTGTTTATGAAGTGGAATGCGGAAAGTTTACAGCAGGCTGCCTGGGGGGCAGCGGGTGGTACACTGGGTACATGTCTTGGTGCGACTTCGGCTCTTTTGCTGGTTATGTTTGTATACTGGTTATACCGTCCGGTTCAGGCAAAGTTAGAAAAGAAAGATGTGACCGGGAATCTGGAATCCTACCAATCATTGTTTAAAATATTGATTCTTACGATTCTTCCGATTGTTCTTTCTCAGACGGTTTATAATATCAGTGGCTTAATTGATTATAAACTGTTTGGTTTTATTTCGGCAAAAAGAGGTTTGGATGCTGTTTCCATTAAAAGTTTTGTTGGCGTGTACAGTTCCAAATACCGCTTGTTATGCAGTGTGCCAATTGCGATTTCAACAGCCATTGCTTCTTCTATGATACCAAGTGCGGTGGCAGCATACACGGAGGGAGACGATGAACAGTGGAACTATAATGTTGCTTCCGGTATTAAATTTAACATGATTATAGCAATTCCGTGTGCACTAGGACTTACGGTTCTTGGACAGCCGGTTGTGCGCATGCTGTTTTCATCCTCAAACTATGTTCTTGGCGGACATATGATGACAGTTGGTGCAACGGCGATTATCTTTTATGCGCTTTCGAATGTAACCGGCGGCGCCCTGCAGAGTATTGATAAAATGCGGCTTCCGGTAATCCACTCAGCAATTTCGCTGGTGATCCATATTGGAATCGTTTCTTTTTTCCTTGCATGTACAAACATTGGTGTCTACGCGCTTTTGATTGGTAATATTACATTCCCGATTCTTGTGTTTATCCTGAATCTTCGTGCGATTAAACGCTATGTGCCTTCATACCGGCAGGAAGTTATTAAGACGTTCTTTGCTCCTTTGGCAGCGGGATTCTGGATGGCACTTGCTGCAGTTAGTGTCTACGGTCTTGTGGGCCTTGTGATTGGCTCTAATTTGATTCGCACAATGCTTGCTGTTTGTGTAGCAGTAGTGGTATATTTTGTGGCGTTCTTTTTGCTAAAAGGTCTGACAAAAGAAGAATTGTTTGATTTTCCGATGGGAAGAAGATTATATCTGTTGGCTAGTAAGATGCACCTAATGAAGTAAAAAAAAGAAGTTTAATTAGTTCAAGACGGGATAACGCGGGGCGTTATAGTCTTGAAACAATTAAACTTCCTTTTTGTTGGAGAAGAAGTGTTTAGTTGATAGAGTCACAGTATTCGTTGTAACGTTCATCCATTAATTCATCAATATAGTTTTCGTTGAAGAGAGGAAACTGTTCTTTGACTTTCTCACACATTGCTGAGTGGACGGTGAAGTAGTTTGTTTCTTCCGTTTCTTCTTCATTAATTAAAGATGCAATATATTCATTCGTGATATTTGCTTCAATCCAGTCTAATACATCATCACTTGCTCTTTCTTCCTGGGAAACCATGGATTTCATTTTCTTTGCGCGCAGAAGAGAAGTAATTCCTACGATGAAGAAAATGACAAAGACAACGGCCATGATTAAGGATGAAAATTTATTAAATAAGTTAATGTATTCAAACAAATTCAGTGCCAAAAGACCGAGTCCCAAAAGACCAAATACAATAAAGGAAATACCGCTGAATTTTAAATCTGTGTATTTGTCTTTTTTCTTGACATAAACGGAACTGGATTCGGTACGAAGTTCGGAAAGCATTTTGCTTGCTTCTTCGTCCTGAATCTGGGCAAGTTCGTCGTCAATATCCGTCATCATAGAAGAAACTCTTTCTTCGGTCATTTCTGATGCACCGTCAAAAGATTCAAACGTTTCGGCTTTTTCATCGTATTCTTCTTTGGCAACGACAACATAAAATCCATCGTCAAATTCATCCTCTTCGGTAACCGGCATAATACCTGCGGTAAGTACCCCTTCTACATTCAAATATAAAACCAGTTTTGCACCAATTTCTTCATTGGCAACATGGCACAAACGAACCGGTTTTGCTTCTTCCGTTTCTTCCGGAAGTTCATCGACTAATTCCACACCACAGTCGGCGCAGAGGGTAATTCCATCGACGTATTCATTTTTACATTTTGGACACCACATAATTTGGTCCCTCCTTCGCATAAATTCACTTATTTCAATATAGCATAAGTTGATTCAAGTGGCAAGATATTTGACAGTATATCATAAAGTTGTGTATAATTGACGAACAGAATGCAGAAGAAAGGATAACAGAGCATGAGAAAACTAGCGCTTCGTGATGAAGTTTTAATGCAGGTTGAAAAACCAGCCAGATATATTGGAAATGAAATTAATATGGTAAAGAAAAATCCGAGTGAGGTTGATGTACGTTTTTGTATGTGTTTTCCGGATGTATATGAGATTGGAATGTCACATCTTGGCATACAGATTTTATACGATATGTTTAACCGCTGGGATGACACCTACTGTGAAAGGGTTTATTCTCCGTGGCCGGACATGGACAAGATACTGCGCGAGAAAAATATTCCATTGTTTGCGTTAGAGAGCCAGGAGCCGATTCGGGCGTTTGATTTTCTTGGTATTACGATTCAATATGAAATGTGTTATACCAATATTTTGCAGGTTTTGGATTTGTCGCACATTCCGCTGCACGCCAGCGAGAGAACATGGGAAGATCCGATTGTAATTGGAGGAGGTCCATGTACGTATAATCCGGAACCAATTGCTGAGTTCTTTGATATTTTTTACATTGGAGAAGGAGAGACTGTTTACCGGGAATTGTTAGATGTTTATAAGGATTCCAGACAAAAGGGAGAGGACCGGTTGACATTTTTGAAGCGGGCAGCCGGTGTGGAAGGACTGTATGTTCCTCTTTTATATGATGTGACGTATCACGAGGATGGAACGATTGCATCGATGGAGCCAAACTGCAAGGAAGCCCCAAAACGTGTGAAAAAGCAGGTGGTGACTGATTTGAGCGATACCTATTATCCATCCAAACCACTGGTGCCATATATTCGTGCTACGCAGGACCGAGTCGTACTGGAAATCCAGCGCGGATGTATCCGCGGGTGCCGTTTCTGCCAGGCGGGGATGATTTATCGTCCGATTCGTCCAAGAAAACTTGATTTTTTGAAACAGCGGGCAATGGAGATGCTTGACAATACCGGGTATGAGGAAATCACATTAAGTTCTTTAAGTTCAAGTGATTATGATGAACTGGCGGATTTGGTTTATTATCTGATTGAAGAATGCCGTCAGAGAAAATTAAATATTGCGCTGCCATCGCTTCGTATTGATGCGTTTTCTTTGGATGTTATGAGTAAAGTTCAGGATATCAGGAAAAGCAGCCTGACATTTGCACCGGAGGCAGGGTCTCAGCGTATGCGTGACGTGATTAATAAAGGACTTACGAAAGAAGTTATTTTAAAAGGAGCATGGGAAGCTTTCCAAGGGGGATGGAAACGTGTCAAATTATATTTCATGTTAGGACTTCCCGGTGAAACGGACGAGGATATTGCGGCAATTGCCGAATTGGCAAATGACATCGCTGCCACCTATTTTGAACTTCCGAAAGAGGAACGTCAGGGAAGACCGGAGATCACGGCAAGTACGTCGTTTTTTGTGCCAAAACCGTTTACTCCGTTTCAGTGGGCGCCAATGGGAACGGCAGAGTATTTTGATGAGAAACGACGGTTCCTTACCGGTAAGGTAAGAGAACAGATAAATCAGCGTTCCATCCGTTATATCTGCCATGATGCTGTGACTTCTGAATTGGAAGGAATCTTTGCCAGAGGTGACAGGAGGCTTGCGGATGTAATAGAAAAGGCTTACCGGAAGGGATGCATTTTTGACGCATGGACAGATTATTTCCGCCCAGATGTGTGGAATGAACTGCTTGATGAACTTTCAGTAGATCGTGATTTTTATAATTACAGAGAACGAAAGGAAGATGAAATTTTTCCATGGGATTTTATTGATATTGGTGTCAGCAAACAGTTTTTACGCCGTGAATATGAAAATGCAAAGCAGGGAAAGGTTACGCCGAACTGTAAGCAGAAGTGCAGTGGCTGTGGAGCTGCTTCATTCCATGCTGGGATATGCATGATGGATAGAAAAGCAAGTGGAGGTAGTGCACAATGAAAACAAGAATGCGTTTTGTAAAATGCGGTTCGATGAAATTTATCGGACACCTTGACTGTATGCGCTTTTTTCAAAAAGCGATTCGCCGTGCAAAATTAGATGTTGCGTACTCCAAGGGGTACAGTCCGCACCAGTTAATGAGCTTTGCTTCGCCCCTTGGCGTCGGTGTGACAAGTGACGGAGAATATATAGATGTGGAATTTTATTCGCTGCCGGATATCTCACTGCCGGAACTTGTGACTTACTTAAATCAATTTATGACCGATGAAATATTTGTTACAGACATTGAAATCATGCCGGATGGTTTTAAAAATTCGATGTCGCTGCTTATCGCTGCGGATTATATGGTGGTGGAAAAGGAAACAGATGTTTTTCCAGAAAACTGGCAGGAAAAATGGCTTTCTTTTATGGAACAGCAAGAAATTGTAATTGAGAAAAAGACAAAGAAATCGGTCAAAGAAGTGGATATAAAACCACATATTCTCGCCTGGGATTTTTCACTGGATGCTTTTGCTAAAAAGAACGGTGAAAACTATGGAACGCTTCATTGTGATTATGAAGGAAATTCGCTGTTTATGCGGCTGACAAGCGGAAGTGAGACAAACATTAAGCCGGAACTTGTGATGCAGGCATTTTATGCATTTTGTGAGAAAGAACTAGAACCTTATTCGTATCAGATTCACAGACTGCAGATGATTTTTAAGAAAAAGGGAGAATAGACGATGACGAACCGCAGCCAGATTGTAATTACGAAAGTGCAGGATAAAACGATACTGGTTTCTGTGCATAACGACAAATTGTATGATGTTTTAGTGGAAAACGAAGAAAATACTTCTGGAAATGTTGGCGATATTTTTGTCGGGAAAGTGCAGAATGTCGTGGATAATATTCACGCGGCTTTTGTAGAATTTGAGAAAAATAAGGTTGGATTCCTTCCTTTAAGTGAATGTCAGGGGAAAACGGTAAAAGCCGGAGATGAATTTGTGGTTCAGATTAAGCAGGCGGCGGTTAAGACAAAACAGCCGGTGCTTACGATTTTTCCGGAAATTGCAGGGCGGTTTGCAGTTGTTTCCACAAAATCAAAAACAAAGGGTGTTTCAAAAAAAATTATAGAAGAAGAAAAAAGGGAAGAACTTTACAAGGTTTTAGATGATTTTTGTGAGGATTCCTATGGTGTGATTCTTCGTACGAGCGCTAAGGCAGCGAGTGAAGAAGAAATTAGGAAAGAGTGTACTGGACTTCTGAAGCAAATGCATGAGCTGATGGATTATAGTGAGTATAAAACAAGATTTAGCTGTTTGTACCGCGAGGCATCGTTTTATTTGAAATATATTCGAAGTTTGGAACTTTCAAATTATGAGAGGATTGTCACGGATTTGCCATCGGTTTATGAAGAACTGCATCCGATTTATGGGGATAAGGTGGAATTTTACTCAGATGAGAGTTATTCACTGGATAAATTGCTTGGTATTTCGACAAAATTATTAAAAGCAAATGAAAAGAAAGTGTGGTTAAAAAGCGGCGGCAATCTTGTGATTGAGCCAACGGAGGCATTGACGGTTATTGATGTGAATACCGGAAAGGCAGTGGATGGCAGGAGAAACAAAGAGTCGACGTTTTATAAAATTAACTGTGAGGCTGCCATTGAGGCAGCACGCCAGATTCGCATGCGCAATCTTTCGGGTATTATATTAATTGATTTTATCGATATGAAAGAACAGAAACATGTGGAAGAACTGATGCAGCTTCTCCGCATGAAACTTTCGGAAGATAAAGTGAAAACCGTGATTGTGGACATTACAAAACTTGGCCTTGTTGAGATTACGAGAATGAAAAAAAATCCACCTTTGCGGGAGGTTCTGCCACAGGAGTGAAAAACAAGAAAATGCTTGACATGTCTTGGTTTGTCGTGCTATACTACTATGCGTATGCCGCACAACGAGGTTATAGTTCTGTCCATTTTTCATGAGACAGGCACCATAGTTGGCGAGTAATTTTATTAGGAGGTGCTATATGTACGCAATTATAGCAACCGGTGGTAAGCAGTATAAAGTAGAAGAAGGCGACGTAATCAAAGTTGAAAAACTTGGTTTGGAAGCTGGTTCCGAAGTTACTTTTGACCAGGTACTTTTAGTTGGTGACAAAGATGTCAAAGTTGGTACTCCGACTGTTGATGGAGCTTCTGTCAAAGCAACTGTAGTAGCAGAAGGCAAAAGTAAAAAGGTTATTGTTTATCGTTATAAGAGAAAAACCGGATACCACAAAAAGAATGGTCATAGACAGCCATTTACTCAGGTAAAAATCGAAAAGATTAACGCTTAATCTTTCAGGTGAATCTATGATTCAGGTAATTGTAAAAAAGCAGAATGGGAACATAACGGGTTTTCATATGGAAGGGCATGCCGGATATGCGGACCGGGGCAGTGATATTGTTTGTGCTTCGATTTCTGTTCTCGCCATTAACTGTGTAAATTCAATTGAAGAATTTACGGAGGATTCCTTCTCGGAGGGTATGGATGAGGAAAGAGGAATGATTTCTTTTGATTTGACAGGAGAAATTTCGGAGAAAACACAGTTATTGTTACAGTCCATGCTATTGGGAATCAAACATATTGCCGAAGAATATGGAAAGAAGTATGTTCAAATTATTAATCGTTAGGAGGAAAAGACCATGTTGAAAATGAACCTTCAGTTGTTTGCTCACAAAAAAGGAATGGGTTCTACAAAGAACGGTAGAGATTCCGAATCTAAACGCTTAGGCGCTAAAAGAGCTGACGGACAGTTTGTTTTGGCTGGAAATATTCTTTACAGACAGCGTGGCACCAAGATTCATCCAGGTGTTAATGTTGGTAAAGGTGGAGACGATACATTGTATGCTTTGGTAGACGGTGTTCTTCGTTTCGAGAGAAAAGGAAGAGATAAAAAACAGGCTTCCGTATATCCAGTGGAAAGCAAATAAAATCGAAATGATTTGTCAGGGGGCTGCCTTATGTGCAGCCCCTTATTCGTTCATAGAAAGGAAAAAAGTATGTTTGCAGATCGAGCGAAGATAACAATCCGCTCCGGAAAAGGCGGCGACGGACATGTTAGTTTCCGTCGTGAAAAATACGTTGCCAATGGCGGACCGGATGGAGGCGATGGCGGCCGCGGCGGTGATTTGATATTTGAAGTTGACCCGGGTATTAATACGTTAAATGAATTCCGCCATGTGCGGAAATATTTTGCGGGTGACGGAGAGCCGGGTGGAAAAAGACGCTGTCATGGAGCTGATGGAGAAGATAAAATTGTAAAAGTGCCGGCAGGTACAATTGTACGTGAGGCACAGACCGGACAGGTAATTACCGATATGTCTTACGAAAATAATAGAGAAGTGGTATTAAAAGGTGGAAACGGTGGAAAGGGAAACCAGCATTTTGCAACACCGACGATGCAGGTGCCTAAGTATGCACAGCCGGGTAAACCCGGTATTGAACTTGAAGTTATCCTTGAGTTAAAAGTTATTGCCGATGTTGGCTTGGTTGGATTCCCGAATGTTGGAAAGTCCACTCTTTTGTCAAGAGTGACGAACGCACAGCCAAAGATTGCAAATTATCATTTTACAACTTTGAACCCAAATCTTGGTGTGGTTGATTTAGATGGTGCCGATGGATTTGTTATAGCCGATATTCCGGGATTGATTGAAGGAGCTTCAGAAGGTGTCGGATTAGGACATGAATTTTTACGTCATATTGAACGCACCCGCGTGCTCATTCATATGGTGGATGCAGCATCCACGGAGGGCAGAGACCCAATTGAAGACATTCATGCCATTAACGAGGAATTAAAAGCTTATAATCCGGAAATCGCGAAGCGCCCGCAGGTCATTGCTGCAAACAAAATTGATTGCTTTTATGGTGAAGACCGCGAAAAAGTATTGCAGGCAATCAAGGACGAATTTGAGCCGGAAGGAATTTCGGTATTTCCGATATCTGCTGTCAGCGGAGAAGGTGTGCAGGCATTACTCTATCATGTCAAAGACATGCTTGACCATGTAAAAGAGGATCAGGTAGTCTTTGAAAAAGAATATATGATAAAAGAACCAGACTTCTCAAATGAGCCGTATACGGTTGAAAAAAGTGAGGAAGAAGAAGGTCTTTACATTGTCGAAGGACCTCGTATCGAGAGAATGCTTGGTTATACCAATCTGGATTCTGAAAAAGGCTTTGAATTCTTCCAGAAATTCTTAAAAACCAACGGAATCTTAGACGAATTAGAAAAACTTGGAATCGAAGAAGGCGACACCGTAAAAATGTACGGCTGGCAATTTGAATTTATGCGATAACTACAAAGCAACGCACATCTGCACGAATACACTTATGCAAGCTCGCTTGCAAATAAGTGTATTCGCGCAGATGTATGTCGCGCGTAGCGCGACCGAGATGAAGCGAAGCGAAATCGAGGTGCGTTGCGAAAAGCAGCGAGGTGCGAGATGAAGCGAAGCGAAATCGAGGTGCGTTGCGCGTAGCAATGCGAAGCGAGAAGGAGGACAAAATGACAAGCAAACAAAGAGCATATTTAAAAAGCCTGGCAATGAAGATGGAACCAATCATGCAGATTGGCAAGGCAACCATCACACCGGAACTTACAGAATCGGTAGAGCAGGCATTAGAGGCAAGAGAATTAATCAAAATTAATGTGTTAAAAAACTGTGTGGCAATGCCTAGTGATGTTGCAGCACTTTTAGCAGAGCGGACTCATTCGGATGTAGTACAGGTTATCGGAAGAAAAATTGTATTATACCGGGAATCCAAAACAAAGAAGAAAATTGAACTGCCAAAGGCAAAAAACACAAAGGAGTAGACCGGAGAATGAAAATCGGAATCATGGGTGGAACATTTAATCCGATTCATAATGCTCATCTGATGATGGCTCAGGCTGCGTATGAGCAATATAAATTGGATGAAGTCTGGTTTATGCCATCAGCAAAACCACCGCACAAAAAACAGGATGAAATTGCAGCAAAAGACCATAGAAAACGTATGGTTCAATTTGCAATTGATAAAACCCCATATTTCAAATTCTCAAACATTGAATATAAGAGAAAAGGGAACACATACACGTATGATACACTTGTAGAATTAAAGAAAGAAAGAGAAGATGCACACTTCTTTTTTATTATGGGCGGTGACTCTTTAGCACAGTTTGAGCAGTGGTATCATCCGGAGAAGATTGTAAAATTGTGTACCATTTTGGCTGCTTCGCGGGATGAAGTTTCTTATGAGCAGACAAGGCAGTACTGCCAACAGTTAAGTGATCGTTTCAAAGGAGACTTTCGTCCACTGAAAATGCCGGCAATGTCGATTGCTTCCCATGAAATTCGAAAACGCATAAAAAAGGGTAAATCAATTGCCGGATATTGTCCGGAGCCTGTGGTGCGTTATATTCAAATGCACCACTTGTATGGTGATTCCAGTTTTGAAATACCAGAAAATGAAGAGGAGCGGATGGATTGTCTCGCAGCGTCGCTCCGCCCGAAACGTTTTTTTCACACGTTAGGAGTTGCAAATACAGCAGCAAATCTTGCTATGATGTATGGTGTTTCAATACAAAAAGCAAAATTAGCCGGTCTTTTACATGATTGTGCAAAATATTTATCGAATGAAGAAATGATTGACTGGTGCGAAAAATTAGAGATTAAACTGTCGGAATCCGAAAAGAATACACCTGCTGTAATTCATGGTAAATTAGGTGCAAAACTAGCAGTAATTCGGTATGGTGTGGAAGATGCGGAAATTTGCTCTGCAATTGCCTGTCATACAACGGGAAAGGCATGTATGACAACGTTAGAAAAAATAATTTATGTTGCAGATTATATAGAACCAAACCGTGATATGGACTGTAAGCCATATGCGCTTGGTCAGATTCGGAAAACAGCATTCTATGATTTGAATCAGTCAATCTGTATGATTTTAAAAAACACCATTTTATATTTAGAAGAGAATCATATGCCGATTGATGAAATGTCACTCGAAGCATATCATTATTATTTTTCAACAAAATAGTAGAGTCAGGAGGAAACAATATATGGAAAATGAATCTGCAAAAATGGTACAAATTGTTTATGATGCATTGGATGAAAAATTGGGTGAGGACATTGAAATACTAAAAGTCGATGAAATTTCGGTAATTGCAGATTATCTGGTAATTGCAAACGGAAGAAACCAAAACCAGTTAAATGCCATGACAGATTTAGTCGAAGAAAAAATGATAGAAGCCGGTTATAAAAGCAAGAGAATTGAGGGAAACAAAAATTCTTCCTGGGTCTTGATGGATTATGGCGATGTAATTGTTCATGTTTTTTCAAAAGAGGACCGTCTTTTTTATGATTTAGAGCGAATCTGGAAAGATGGAAAGAAAATATCAAGAGAAGAATTATAAAAAAATTCCATGCGTAAGAGATAAGATAACGCTTCGCGTTATAAGCCTCTTACACATGGAAATTTTTTATTGCATTTTGTTCGAGAGAGCAATAAAAAGATTTTATATGCTCTGTTTTTGCAATATAAGTTTAGAAGAAGCGGTATAAGCCGATTACTTTTCCTAATATAATTACTTCGTTTACATAAATTGGCTCCATGGAATCATTTTCCGGCTGGAGACGGTAACGGCCGTTTTCTTTGTAGTAAGTTTTTACCGTGGCGGAATCGTCAATTAAGGCAACTACAATATCGCCGTCTCTGGCAGTTGGTGTCTGCTGTACAATGATTTTATCACCGTCATAAATACCGACATTTATCATACTTTCACCACGGACGTCAAGCATAAATAAATCACCGGCAGGAAGCTGGTCTGCAAGCATCGGGAAATAATTCTCGATATTCTGCTCTGCAAATAACGGAGCACCTGCGGCAACATGCCCTAATAGTGGAATGTTACGGATTTCGCGTCTGGATAAATTAAAATCGTCATCAATGATTTCAATTGCTCTTGGTTTCGTCGGGTCGCGGCGGATATAACCATTTTTTTCCAGTGTTTCCAAATGGGAGTGTACTGAAGAAGTCGACTTCAAATGAACAGCCGAACAAATTTCCCGCACTGCCGGTGGATATCCTTTTTCTAAAATCTGTGCTTTTATGTATTCTAATATTTCAGCCTGTTTTGCTGATATTCTGCCATTTCCCATAGAAACCTCCTAAAAAGTTAGTAAAATACAAACAATTGTTTGCTTTTTAAATATATCATAATTTAGTATTGGTGTCAAACGAATGTTCGCCCTTTTTGCGAAAAATGGAATTTATCATAGACAAATGACGACAGAATGGTTATAATAGACAAAGATATTTAAGATAAGGAGTGTAAATGGGAATGAAAAACGAAAAAAAAGGTTTTTTTAGCAGAATGCTGAGTTCTGAACATAAAATATTTGAGACGAGTATGTTTGGCATTAGTGTGGTACTTACACTTGCTCTCGTGATTGGAATTGGCTATTATATTTCGATTGCTTTCTTTAATAGTAATACCGTTACAGATGAAGAAGCAAATGCTTCTGTCGTATCCGACAGTGCTGTTACAGTAAGAGAAAGTCCGGAGCCAACTCAGACACCAGATGGGAATACAATGATTCGTGAAGATGATATCGGTACTCAGGTAGATGAAGATCTGGCAAAAGCGACAGAAGGTTATACAACATCGACAGTTAATATGCGTTCGGAACCATCTCTGACGGCAAGTGTCGTAACAAAAGTTCCGGCATCCACAAAACTTACATTCTCCGGCTTACAGAAGAAAGAATGGATGGAAGTAGAGTATAATGGCCAGAAAGGTTACATTAATGCAATGTATCTCTCTGTTGACAAGCCAAAACCAATTGAGACAGTTACTCCGAGACCGACTCAGACGCCGGCGCATACGACGGCTGTGCCAAAAACAACAAAGACGCCGAAAGCGACGAAGACACCAAAAGCGACGAAATCGCCAAAGGCAACGAAGACGCCAAAAGCAACAAAAACACCAGATACTGTTACACCGGCACCAACCCATGCACCGACAGAAGCTCCAACGGCTGCACCGACTCAGGCACCTACGCAGGCACCTACTGTTGAGCCGACTGCTAATACAGCAGAATAAAATTGGAATATTGTGAAAGAGGTAACAAAGACCATGGAACAGTTAACGCCAATGATGCAGCAGTACATGGAAACAAAAAATGAATATAAAGACTGTATTCTCTTTTACCGGTTAGGTGACTTCTATGAAATGTTTTTTGATGATGCGGTATGTGCAAACAAAGAACTTGAACTGACCCTGACCGGAAAGAGCTGCGGTCTTAAAGAGCGGGCACCCATGTGTGGTGTCCCGTTTCATTCTGCGGAGACATATATTAACCGTTTGGTAGAGCGGGGCTATAAAGTTGCGATTTGCGAACAAGTAGAAGATCCGAAACTGGCAAAAGGATTGGTAAAAAGAGAAGTAACACGTATTGTTACACCGGGAACCAATTGTTTTACCGGTTCTTTAGATGAGACCAGGAATAATTATTTGATGGGAATTGTTTCAGTTGACCACAGTTTTGGCATTTCGATTGTAGATGTCACAACAGGAGAATATATGCTTACTGAAGTTGAGTCGGTAAGCAAACTTTTAGACGAAGTAAATAAATTTATGCCGGCCGAGATTATCTGCAATGATTCCTTTTACATATCCGGCGTTGATTTGACCGATTTGAGTGAACGGCTTGGAATTGCAATTTCTGCGCTTGAACCGCGCTACTTTGAAAAAGAAAGCTGCCGAGAGGCTCTGTGCCGTCATTTTCATGTAAGTAGTTTAGACGGCATGGGCGTAGAGGAGTACTCTATTGGTATGATTGCGGCAGGAGCCGTCATGATGTATCTGATTGAAACGCAAAAGTGTGCCTTAGAACATATTTCACATTTGCAGCCATATCATGTTGGCAAGTATATGCTTTTAGACAGAAATACAAGACGGAATCTGGAACTGGTGGAGACGCTGCGTGAAAAACAGAAAAGAGGTTCTCTTCTCTGGGTGCTAGACAAAACGAAAACGGCGATGGGTGCGAGAAAACTGCGTGCCTCCATTGAGCAGCCACTGATTGAGGAAGAAGAGATTCTTGCACGCTATGATGCGATTGAGGAATTAAATGCGAATGTCATTACCAGAGAGGAAATTCGTGAATATCTGAATCCGGTATATGACTTAGAGCGTCTTTTGAGTAAAATCAGTTATCGTACTGTAAATCCAAGAGATATGATAGCACTGGAATCTTCTTTGGAAATGCTTCCGGCAATTCGTATGCTTCTTGGTAATTTTAATGCGCCGCTTTTTAAAGACTTATATGACAAGATGGATGCACTGGAAGATATTTACGGGTGGATTCATGCAGCAATTGAGGAAGAACCTCCAATTTCGGTAAGGGAGGGCGGTATCTTTAAAAACGGTTACCATGAAGAAATTGATAAGCTGAGACAGGCAAAAACTGAGGGCAAAGACTGGCTGGCAAATTTAGAGGCAAAAGAAAAAGAACATACAGGAATTAAGAACCTTAGAATTAAATATAATAAAGTTTTCGGATATTATTTTGAGGTCACAAAATCATTTCTTGACCAAGTGCCGGAAAATTGGATTCGAAAGCAGACACTGACAAATGCAGAGCGTTATACAACTGATGAGCTGAAAGAAATGGAAGATGTGATTCTGGGGGCTGAAGACCGGTTGTATAATCTGGAATATGCGGTATTTTGTGAACTGCGGGATAAAATATTTGAGCAGATGAAGCGGATTCAGGATACGGCATCGGTGATTGCCTTTTTGGATATGTTGGCATCTCTTGCGTATGTAGCAGAGCGTAATCAGTATGTTCGGCCGACCATTAATCACAATGGCTCCATTACGATTAAAGAAGGCAGGCATCCGGTGATTGAGCAGATGATGACAAAGGACATGTTTATTGCTAACGATACTTACTTAGATGATGATACGCACCGGGTTGTAATTATTACCGGACCAAACATGGCAGGTAAATCTACCTATATGCGTCAGACTGCATTGATTTCTCTAATGGCGCAGATTGGCTGTTTTGTCCCGGCGAAAGAAGCGGATTTGTCTTTAGTTGACCGCATATTTACGCGTGTCGGGGCATCGGATGACTTGGCGAGCGGGCAAAGTACATTTATGGTGGAAATGACTGAAGTTGCTAACATTTTACATAACGCAACAAAAGATAGTTTGATTATTTTGGACGAAATCGGCCGTGGAACTAGTACCTTTGATGGACTGAGTATTGCATGGTCGGTTGTTGAGCACATTGTAAACAAGAAAAAAATCGGAGCAAAAACATTATTTGCCACACATTACCACGAATTGACGGAATTGGAGGGCAAATTAGAAGGCGTTCAGAATTACTGCATTGCCGTAAAAGAGGATGGCGAGGATATTGTATTCCTTCGCAAAATTGTAAAGGGCGGTGCAGACCGCAGTTATGGTATTCAGGTTGCCAGACTTGCCGGTGTTCCGGATGAGGTTTTAATCCGTGCAAGAGAAATTGCAGACTTATTGGAAGCAAAAGATGCAAATAGCAATCTTTCAAAACTTACGGATTTAAGCGAAAAAGATTCAAAAGGCGGCACGGAAGCTATGACACAGCTTTCCATCTTCGATACGATGGAGACGACAAATCAGACGGACGCCATTTTGTTTGAACTGCGTGATATCAATTTGTCCAATGTGACACCAATGGATGCAATGAACTTAGTTTATAAGTGGCAGAATAAATTAAAAGAACAGTGGTAAAAAGAAACGGAGGATGTCATGATTCAAGTTCTTGACCAAAAAACGATAAATCAAATTGCGGCAGGCGAAGTTGTGGAACGTCCTTCGGCTGTTGTAAAAGAATTAATGGATAACTCTTTGGATGCCGGTGCATCCGCTATTACAGTTGAAATAAAGGAAGGCGGAATTTCCATGATACGTATCACGGATAATGGTGCCGGTATTGCAAAAGAGGAAATTTCGACGGCGTTTTTACGCCATGCGACAAGCAAAATTAGAAACACTGAAGATTTGCTTTCCGTAACAAGTCTTGGGTTTAGGGGCGAGGCATTGTCAAGTATTGCGGCGGTAGCTCAGGTTGAATTGATTACAAAAAGAAAAGAAGACATTGTTGGAACCAGATATTCTATTGAGGGCGGAAAAGAGACCGGATGTGAAGAAGTTGGCTGCCCGGAAGGGACTACTTTTGTGGTGCGGAACTTATTTTACAACACACCGGCAAGAAGAAAATTTTTAAAATCCAAAACAACCGAGGGAAACTATATTCATGAGCTAGTGCAGCGTTATTCACTGGCTCATGCGGATATTCGTTTCTCTTTTATTGTAGATGGAAAAACAAAATTCCAGACAAATGGTGATGGACAGGTAAAGACCAATATTTTTTATCACTACGGAAGAGAGATTACGAAAGAACTGATACCAATTTGTCATGAACAGGATGGCATGCGGTTAGAAGGATTTATTGGAAAACCGGTTTTGTCAAGAGGAAACCGGTCGATGATGAATTACTTTGTGAATGGGCGTTACATCAAAAGTCCGATTTTGACAAATGCAACCATGCAGGGATATCAGGGGTTTCTTATGGGACACCGTTACCCATTTGTGGTACTCATGCTTTCGATTGATTCTTCTCTCATTGATGTCAATGTCCATCCGACCAAAATGGAAATCCGTTTTACAAATCAGATGGAAGTTTTGTCACTTGTGAGAGATACGGTTACTGAGGCATTGAAGCAAAGCACGTTAATTCCGGATGTTACACCGGGCAAAAAAGAACCACAAAGTCAGGTAGAAGAAAAACCGATTGAAAAACAGCCGGAGCCATTCGAATATGAAAGAAAAAAGGAATGGAGCATGCGCACACAGCCGGAAAAAAAGGTGGAAGAAAAACCATTCGTTTATCAAAGTGCACCATTTTCCGGAAAGCAGAATGTATCGATTGTAAAAGAAGATTATAAACAATTAGATTTTAAGAAAGAAGAGGTACAGCAGGAAGGCGTTGTTTTCCGGATAATCGGACAGGTTTTTGGCACCTACTGGCTTGTGGAATATGAAAAAGAATTATTGATTATTGACCAGCACGCAGCTCATGAAAAAGTGTTGTATGAGAAATTAATGAAAAAGTTAAAGGATAAAAAACCTCTGACACAAAATTTGATTGCGCCGATTGTTGTGTCGCTGTCAGGACGGGAAATTGAAGTTTTAGAGGAAAATGCACAGACATTAACCGCCATTGGCTTTTGCTGGGAAACGTTTGGAGACAGAGAGTATTTGATTACCGGTGTGCCGGCAGATTTTTTGAACTTAGAGCCGAAACAGTTGTTTTTGGAACTGTTAGACAATCTGAGAAATCAAAATACGAAATCGGCACCGGAATTTGTAATCGACCATTGTGCTACGATGGCATGCAAGGCGGCAGTGAAGGGCAATCATACGATGTCTTACGCAGAAGCAAAAGAACTGATTGGGCAGATGTTACAGATGGATCAGCCGTATCATTGTCCGCATGGAAGACCGACAACGATTGCGATGAGCCAGTATGAATTTGAAAAAAAATTCAAACGTGTGCTTTAAATGTCAAAAAGGAGTGTATGGATATGAAAAAACCAATTATTGTTTTGACAGGACCAACAGCTGTTGGAAAAACGGAAATATCCATTGAACTGGCAAAAGCGGCAGGCGGTGAAATTATTTCGGCAGATTCGATGCAGGTATACAAACAGATGGATATTGGAACTGCAAAAATCAAAAAAGAGCAGATGCAGGGTGTCCCACACTATATGATTGATGAATGGAATCCGGATGAAGAATTTAACGTGATGATTTTTCAAAAGCGTGTAAAGGAAATTATGGAAGATATTTATAATCGTGGGAAGATTCCGATTCTTGTCGGCGGAACCGGGTTTTATATTCAGGCAGTATTAAATGATATTGCCTTTACAAAAGAAAAACAAGGTGATGAAATCAGGGCGGATTTACAGAATCTGGCAAAAGAAAAAGGTACTTCTTATCTGCATAAAGAACTGCAAAAAGTAGATAAAGAATCTGCAGAAGCCATTCATCCCAATAACGTAAAACGCGTGATTCGAGCCTTGGAATATTTTCAAAGTACCGGACAGAAGTTTTCGGAGCATAATAAAGAGGAACGGCAAAAGAAGTCGCCGTATAATTTTTTATATCTCGTTCTCACCATGAACCGGGAGGTGCTTTATGAACGGATAGACAAGCGCGTTGACCAGATGATGGAAGAAGGACTTGTGAAAGAAGTAAAACAGCTTTTGGATGCTGGTTATTCAAGAAATTTGGTTTCGATGCAGGGACTTGGCTACAAAGAAATTGCGTCCGCTCTTTTTAAGGAGTGCACAATGGATGAGGCGGTTTACCGCTTGAAGAGGGACACCAGACATTTCGCAAAACGCCAGATGACATGGTTTCGGCGGGAACGAGATGTGACAATGATTGACAAAGATATTTTTTCAGATAACCATGAAATTGTAAACTATATTATGAAATTAGCAGCAGAAAAAGGCATTTGTTCATGCCGGGAAGGATAAGTCATGACAACAGAAGAAATGTATGAAAAATTTGGAATAAAAAAAGATGTAATTGATTTTGGGAAAAACGTCTTAAAAGAAATTGAAGACCGGTTTGCTAAAATTGATGAAGTGGCGGAAATTAACCAGTTGAAGGTAATTCATGCCATGCAGAAGAACCGTGTGAGTGAA
Organism: uncultured Eubacterium sp.; assembly: GCA_934322085.1. Lineage (GTDB taxonomy): Bacteria > Bacillota > Clostridia > Lachnospirales > Lachnospiraceae > Eubacterium_F. The sequence goes on along the minus strand of CAKRGF010000001.1, from coordinate 2,424 downwards.
AACCATTTGTGGGGAACAACAGGCTATGGTTACAACGATACCGGAAGAGATACATTAGAAGCCGTATATGCAGATATTTTTGAAGCAGAAGATGCACTTGTGCGCTCACAGATTACCTGTGGAACACATGCACTGACAATTGCTTTATCCTCCATTCTACGTCCAGGCGATGAACTGCTTTCGCCGGTCGGAAAACCATATGATACGCTGGAAGGAATCATCGGTATTGAGGGAACAAATACCAAAGGATCTCTTCGTGAATTTGGTGTTTCTTACCGGCAGGTGGATTTGGTTGGGGACAGTGAGTTTGATTATGAGGGAATTAAAAATGCATTAAATGAGAAAACAAAATTAGTTACGATTCAGCGTTCCAAAGGTTATGCAATGCGCAAAACTTTGTCCGTTGAGAGGATTGGAGAACTGATTCGTTATATCAAATCGATAAAACCAGATGTCATCTGCATGGTAGATAACTGTTATGGTGAGTTTGTAGAAACCATCGAACCAACGCAGGTTGGAGCCGATATTTGTGTTGGCTCCCTGATTAAAAATCCGGGTGGTGGTTTAGCACCTTTGGGCGGGTATATTGTCGGACGTAAAGATTTAGTGGAACTTGCCGCATACCGCCTTACAGCACCTGGTCTTGGCAAAGAAGTAGGTGCCTCCCTTCAGGTTAATTCGGCATTTTATCAGGGATTATTTTTAGCACCGACAGTTGTAGCAAGTGCATTAAAGTCTGCTATTTTTGCCGCAAATTTATATGAAAAACTTGGATTTACAGCAAGCCCTGATGGAAAAGAAGACAGACACGATATCATTCAGGCAATTGCTTTTGGTTCGCCGGAACGAATTATTGCCTTTTGCCAGGGAATCCAGCAGGCAGCACCGGTGGATGCCTATGTTCTGCCGGAGCCATATGCAATGCCTGGTTATCACAGTGATGTCATTATGGCGGCAGGTGCTTTTGTGCAGGGTTCCTCCATTGAATTAAGTGCAGACGCCCCAATTGAGCCGCCTTACAGTGTTTATTTCCAAGGCGGAATTACATGGCCGCATGGAAAGATGGGTATATTAAAAACACTGCAAAATATGATTGATGGCGGATTTGTCGAATTGCCATAGATTTTGACAAAATTCAAAAAAATTTCACAGAAAAATCTTGCTTAATAGGTATACATTTTTACCTTGATATGGTAAAATAACAATGTTTAGGTGGAATTTGGTTCCGAAAGGAGCCGAAATGAAAAAAGAAAATTTTACCATGAAAGAATTGCCGGATTCGGAAAAACCATATGAGAAGTGTGAAAGAGATGGTGCGAAGTCTTTGTCGAATGCAGAATTACTTGCTGTTATTTTAAAGTCCGGAACTAAGGATAAGACAAGCCTCGCTCTTGCCTTGGAAGTACTGAGTGCACATCCTTCTTATCAAGGATTAATGGGATTGTTTCATCTGACACGCAATCAGCTTCTTAGGATTCACGGAATTGGTCCGGTAAAGGCGGTTCAGATTTTGTGTGCGGTGGAGTTGTCCAAGCGACTGGCAAGAGAGAGTAAGTGTAATGCCACAAATTTTAGCCGCCCCGAACAATTGGCGGCTTATTTTATGGATGAAATGCGAAATCTTGAAACGGAGCATTTATATTTAGCGGCACTGGATGCAAGCGGAAGACTGCTCTATGATAAAGCAGTTTTTAAAGGCACTATAAATTACTCAGTGGTGAATCCCAGAGAAATTCTGCGGATTGCTTTGCAGTGTGATGCAGCCCAGATTGTGATACTGCATAATCATCCAAGTGGGAACCCCATTCCGAGCGGAGAAGATATCGAGATGACCAAACGGTTATTTGAGGCATCCGATTTAATTGGTATTCCCTTGGTTGACCACATTATCATTGGTGATAACCGCTACATTAGTTTAAAAGAAAGAGGATTGATCTGACATGTTAGGAAAAGCGATAGGAATTGATTTTGGAACGAGTTCAATTAAGTTTTATAAAAATGGAGAGGGCATTATTCTCCATGAAAAAAGTGTGATTGCAATTTATAACAAATCCCATACATTTGCTGTGGGAAATGAGGCGTATGAGATGTATGAAAAGGCACCAGCGAACATTCAGGTATCTTACCCGGTAAAAAATGGTGTAATTGCAGATATCGGTAATATGCAGTCGATGATTGATTATTTCTTCCATGAACTGGATGGCAAGAAAAAATTAAAAGGTGCTGAGTATTATATTGCTGTCCCGACCGACATTACCGAAGTAGAGAAGAGGGCTTATTTTGATTTGATTACGAACACGAATTTAAAGCCAAAGAAAATTCACGTGGTTGAAAAACCGGTTGCTGACGCATTAGGTATGAATCTGGAAATTACAAAGTCCACAGGAACCTTAGTTGTGGATATCGGTGCGAACACAACAGAGA